>CP017039.1:2290939-2618216 GCA_001717545.1 Anaerolineaceae bacterium oral taxon 439
CGGGCGTTCAAGCGCTCGGGCTTCCCGTCGGCGGTCGGGCGCAGGTCTCAACCAACCTCCTCGATTACCGGAAAACGCCGCTGAATACGCTCTTCGCCGCCGTCAGGACCGAAGCTGAGAAACTTGGCGAATCGGTCGAGCGCGCCGAGCTGATCGGCTGCCTTCCCGCCGCCGCGCTCGAAGGCGTGACACCGGAAGAAATCGGCCTGTTCGACTGGGACGAGAGTCGGTTGCTCGACCGCAGCGTCGGATAACTTCAGCGCGGCCCTTTTGACATTATTTTTAAGGAATAAGATCATGCCAGCTTCAAAAAAAAACCGGGACGCGTCCCGCGCGCTCCTTTCCGTTTTGAAAACCGAAAAAACCGCCCGACTGAACGGCGGTATTTATCATAAGGTCCAGATCGAACTGACCTATAATTCAAACCATATCGAGGGCAGCCGTCTGACAGAAGAACAAACCCGATCCATTTTCGATATCCACGCAATCGAATCAGATCAAAGTCCGGTTAACGTCGATGATATTGTCGAAACCGCGAATCATTTCCGCTGTGTCGATCGGATCATCGACCTTGCAAGATATCCGTTAACGGCCGCGCTGATCAAAAAGCTGCACGGAATCTTAAAGAATGGAACGAGCGACAGCCGTCTCGGATGGTTCGCTGTGGGCGATTATAAGCGTCTCCCAAACGAAATCGCCGGAAAAGCGACGACCGCCCCGGAAGACGTTCCCAACGCAATGAAACGGCTGATCGCCGATTACGAAGGGAGCAAAACGAAAACGCTCGACGACCTGCTTGGTTTTCACTATGAATTTGAATCGATCCATCCTTTCCAGGACGGGAACGGACGTATCGGGCGGCTGATCTTGTTTAAGGAGTGCTTACGGTGGAAAATCGTTCCATTTATTATCAGCGACGAACTGAAATTCTTTTATTATCGGGGGCTGCGCGAATGGAAGTCCGAACGAGGATACCTTCGCGATACCTGCCTCACGGCGCAGGACACTTTCAAAAAAAAGCTCGACTACTTCGAGATCGTTTATGACGACTGATTCACGCTTTTTTCCGCGTGAAAATATACTATAATCAATCGCATGGAAAAAGAAACTCTAACTGAACAAAGATTACCCTCTTACGGAGGTCAGGCGCTCATGGAAGGCGTTCTCATGCGCGGCATGCGCCACGCCGTCGCCGCCATGCGGACGCCGAAAGGAACGATCGAAGTCGTTCACGAAGAATTAAAAGGGATTTATAAAACCCGCCTTCGCGATATTCCTTTCCTGCGCGGACTCGTTATCCTCTGGGATTCGCTCGGACTGGGGATGAAATTCCTGATCGTCTCCGCGAACCTGCAAACCGATGAAAACGAAAAAATCGAAGGACCGGAAGTCGTTCTCTCGATACTCTTCGCCTTAGTCGTATCGATCGCGCTCTTCTTCCTTGCGCCCGCCGGGGTTGCGCTGCTGCTGGAACGATTCCTGAGCGTCCCCAACTGGCTTGGAAACGTCGTTGAAGGCATCCTGCGATTGGCGATCGTCCTCGGCTACATGGGCTCCGTTTCGAAAATCGAAGAGATCAAGCGCGTTTTCCGGTACCATGGCGCGGAGCATAAAACGATTAACTGCTTCGACGCCGGCGAAGAGGTCACGCTCGAAAACGTCCGGAAACAGTCGCGCCTGCACCCGCGCTGCGGAACGGCGTTCATGGTTACCGTCGTCGTTATCTCAATCGTCATCTTCCTGATCATCGGTCCGTTCACGCAGTCGATCGCCACCCGTTTACTGAGCAGAGTCCTTCTCGTCCCCGTGATCGCCGGCGTTTCTTACGAATATATCCGCTGGAACGCGAAGCACATGAACAGCCCGATCGTCAGAGCTCTCTATCGTCCGAATCTCGCAGTTCAATATCTCACCACCGCCGACCCGGACGACAGCATGCTCGAAGTAGCGATTCAGTCGTTCCTGACCATGCTCGCGTTCGAAAACGGGGAACAGCCTGTCGGCGTAACCGAAACCGCGGAGCTCAATTCAGCCAAGGCGAAAACGCCGGCAGCCTGACGGGACGCAATGAAATTCTTCCGCGGAATCGTTATCGGGGTCGTCGTCGGATTCGCCATCTCCGGCCTGATCCTGATCCTCGTCACGGGAGAAAAAGAAGAAACGCTGACGCTGGCCCCACGTCCAACGACGCGGCCGCTGACCGTCGAAATCTACGGCGCGGTGAACCGTCCCGGCGTTTATGAATTCAACGCGCCCCTTACGGTGAACGATCTTGCCGATGCTGCCGGCGGACTGACCGGGGAAGCGGACCGGGAACGAAGCCGGCTGGCGACGCGCGTCCGCGACGGCGATCTGATCTGGATCCCGACCCGGGTTTCCGAGACTATAACGCTGACCCCTTTTCTTAATTCGCCGGCTTCGAGTAAAATCAACATTAACACCGCCGGTAGCGAAGAGCTCCAGACGCTGCCCGGAATCGGCGCGAAGAAAGCCGCCGATATTATCGCTTATCGGGAAGCGAACGGCGGGTTCAGCGAAATCAGCGACCTGCTGAACGTCGAAGGGCTCGGCGAAAAAACGATCGAGCGTTTTTATGACCTGGCAACGGTCGAATAGGATAGAAAAGGATCGGGAAAGATGACGGTAAAAGACCAACTCAACGAAGCCTTAAAAAACGCCATGAAGGATCATGACGAAGAGAAAAAACTGACCTATCGGATGGCGCTGGCGGCGATTAAATTCGCGGAAAAAGAGGGACAAAAGGAAGTAAGCGACGAGGAGGCTTTAGAATTGGTTCAGCGCGAAATTAAAATCCGCCGCGAACAGATCGCAGACGCGGAAAAATCGGCGCGATTCGATTCGATTCCCGCGATCCAGAACGAAATCGCCTGGCTCGAAGCCTTCCTCCCCAGGCAGCTCAGCGAAGCCGAGCTCCAGGTTATCATCGAAGCGACAGCCGCCGAAATCGGCGTTTCCGGGCCGAAAGATATGGGCGGACTGATGAAAGCCGTACTCCCGAAAGTCAGGGGCGTCGCCGCCAATAACGTCGTCAGTCAGCAGGTCAGGAAATACTTAGACGCAAAATGATTGAGACGGATCAGAGCGCGCTCCACCCTGCCGAAACCGATACCATTCCCGCACGCCGCAGGAAAGGAATAATTTTTGTCGCTGCTGCGCTGATCTCTTTTTCGATATTGGTTTTTCAGGTCTCAATTCGACAGACCAGCTACACGCTCCGCGAAGGCGACCTCGCAACGCAGGACATCCTCGCGCCGCGGAAAATAACGTACGAAAGTAAAATCCTCACGGAACAGGCGCAGGCCGACGCTGAGCGAATGGTCGGGAAGGTCTATCTTCCGGCCGATCCGACGATCTCCCGGAACCAGGTCCAATTCATGCGCTACTCGTTTCAATTTATATCTGCCGTCCGCGCTGATAAATACGCGAACGAAAGCCAGAAAATCGACGACATCCGCAAATTAGCCTACGCGCAGCTCGAAGAAACCGTTATCAAAGAGCTGCTTGAGCTGAGCGAGGACGATTGGAACTCGGTCCAGACCGAAAGCCAGCGCATCCTGGAGCAGATCATGCAAAATTCGATCCGCGAAGATCAGCTCCAGTCCGAAATCATGAATATTCCGACCATGATCAACTATTATATACGCTCGGACCTGTCGCTCCTGATCGACAACCTGACGCGCCGCTTTATTACGCCCAATTCGCTCTACTCCGAAGAACTGACCGAAAAAAGCAAGGCCGAAGCCCGCGCCGCCGTCCAGCCCCGCGAACGAACGTACGTCACTAATCAGACAATCGTGTCCAGAGGGCAGATTATTACCGACCTGATCTACGAAGCGCTCGAAAAACTCGGCCTCGTCCATACGAAGAATACATCCGAACGACTGATATCCGCGGGACTTATGGTCCTGGGGCTATCGTTATTTGCGCTGACCTATTTCGTCAGCGAAAGCCGATGGAACCGGATCGGGTTGCAGGAGTCGATCCTTATCGCTTCCATTTATATTGTCTTCCTGATTTCGGCCCGGCTCCTGATCCCGAATCGGACGATCGTACCGTTCCTTTTCCCGATGACCGCGGCGGGAATGACGATCGCCTGTCTCTCCGGAAGCATGTATGGAATTATCATCTCGCTGGTCCTTGGCATGCTCGTTCCGTTCGATTTTACAAACGCGTTTGGCTATGCGATGTATTATATTATTTCATCGCTGACTGGGATTATTGTTTTAGGAAAGGGCCGCAAGATTGCCGATCTCGTTATCGGCGGGGCGGTTTCCGGACTGGTTGGGATTCCGATTATCCTTTTCTTCCAGCTGACCAAAGGAAACTACGCCGACGCGACCGGGCTGATAACGTTGTCGGCCTCCTCCCTCCTGAGCGGGATTTTGTCCACCGGAATCGCGCTCATCCTCCAATACTCGCTCGCTGGAATTATCGGCGTCGCGACGCCGATGCAGCTGCTTGAGATTATCCGTCCCGATTCCCCGCTGCTGCAATTCATTTTGACCAACGCGCCGGGAACCTACCAGCATTCGCTCCAGGTCGCGAACCTCGCCGAACAGGCATCAAAAGCGGTCGGCGCCGATTCGCTCCTGATCCGCGCCGGAACAATGTATCACGACGCGGGAAAAGCGCTGAATCCCGAGTTTTTTATCGAAAATCAGGTCGGCGATACGATCAATACGCATGAGGATTTATCGCCCGTCGAAAGCGCTCAACTCATCATCCGCCATGTTCCGGACGGCGTAAAACTGATCCGGCAGTACCGCCTCCCCGCAATTCTGGAAAGCTTTGTCCTGGAACATCACGGAACCAACGTCACCCGCTACCAATATAATCAGGCGCTGAACCAGGCGCCCGAAGGCGTCGAAGTCGACATCCGCGATTTCACTTACCCCGGCCCATCGCCCCGTTCGAAAGAAACCGCGATCCTGATGCTCGCCGATACGACCGAAGCCCGGGCACGCGCCGAAAAACCGAAAAATATCGATGAAATTAACGCGATGATCAAGAGCGTCTTCGATTATTACACGACCAACGGCCAGCTTGACCACGCGCCGCTGACGCTCAGCGATATCACCAAAATCCGGGAGGCCTTCGCAGCCGTGCTAATCAACATCTATCATCCGCGCGTCAAGTATCCGGAAATCAAGCGCCAGCGAGCCAGTCATAACCGCGCTAAAACCGCCGAACCCGCGGAAGCGGACGCCCCAAAGTAAGCCACATCAAAAAAGGAGACGCCCCGATCCGTCGTCGGCAAAACGAAAATTGGAATTTCAAAACCGAACCGAGTCCGAAACGCTCCCGATTGACACCGCGAAAATCAGCGCGCTGACGGAAAATCTTCTCCGGGATTTTTACGAACCCGGAGAGACGTTGCCGCTCTGGACCTTTTCCCTCGTTGAACCCGACGAAATCCGTGAGCTGAACCGCCGGTTCCGCGACGTCGACGAGGTAACCGACGTCCTTTCCTTTCCCGCGGATTTTGAAATTGACCCGGAGAGCGGGCGGGAATATCTCGGCGACCTGATCGTCTGCGTCGAACGCGCGAGGGACCAGGCGGTCGACGGCGGTCATAGCCTTCAGGACGAAATTTCGCTCCTGACGATTCATGGCCTGCTCCACCTGTTAGGCTACGATCATGGGACGCCGACGGAGAAGGCGGAAATGTGGGAGATTCAAGACGAATACATCGCCCGGAACGGGCTGAAATTAGGAAAGATTTCCGGCGATGAACCGTTTGAGGAGGGGTAACAACTCACACAACCACACGACAATATCACAAACTAACCACAATCCTTGACGATTTTTTTCCACTGTGCTAAAATTCTGTTCGTTGAGTTCAGGAAGCGTCCGCTATAGTGTGGATAAAAGGGACCTGAGAGTCAATGGGGGCGTGGTGTAGCGGCTAACATGCGGCCCTGTCAAGGCCGAGATCGCGGGTTCGAACCCCGTCGCTCCCGCAATAAAAAACTTTCGCTTGGAAGTTTTTTATTTTAATATACTATCCTTATACGTTCCCTTCTTCAAGGAAGATTCTCTCGATACATCGACGGCGTTTTACCGGTCTTCTTTTTGAAACACGCGCTGAAATAGTATGGATTCTTAAATCCGACCTTTTCACTGATAACTTTTATCGGCAAAGCCGAATTGATCAGCAGATTTTCCGCTATTTCAATTCGCAAATCAGATATCGCAACCGATAACCCGATCCCATTAATCTTTTTATACAGTGCGCTGAGATACGACGGACTGATATTCACGTGCGCCGCAATACTCGTCAGACCTAAATCGTTGTCTTCAATATGCGATTTGATATATTCCTGAATTCGCTCGTTCAGCTGCGCATGGTAGCTGTTCGCCGACTGCTCCAACAGCCGGCAAACCTTTACGCAGATAAGATAAATCTGTTCGGTTAAATCCTGTATACTCTGATAACCTGAGAGACGTTCCTGAAACGCTCGAATCTCCAGCTGGATTTCATTTACATTGATATTCATATCGGCGAGAAATCGCATTGACTTCGTCATAATATCATAGGCAAACAAATAGATATTGTTTGCATCGGGGAAATTATGGGCTAACTTTTCTGAGAGGCTGGTCAGAAAAACCTTGATACCCGAAAGATCTTTACTCGATAAAAGTCGGAGCAGCTCCGTCTCCTGAAGCGAAGTCAGAAACAAAGGATTCTGCGCCATGCCCTTATAGTCGCGAATATCAAAAATACATTTCTGCGGAAGAAAGAAATGATATTTGAGCGCTTGCTTTGCGTCGCTATACGACAAACTCAAGTTCCATATCGAACTTTGAACGCTCCCAATTCCAATATTAAAACACCAATTGCTGTCGCTCTCCGCATGGAGGAGGCGGTCGAATTTTCGATTTGCGTCGAGAAGCAGTGCCGCCGCCGATTGATTCGTCCCAAGAACGAAAACGAATTGATTCCGATTCCCGATTACGTACAAGAAATCAAACTGGGAAAGCTCCTTTGTAAATTTCTCCTGAATTGAAATAAGTTGCAAATGATAATGATCGATTCCCATTTCTTTTCGCAAACTCACGTCATTCGCAATTTTCACCACGATACATACATAGCTGGAGAGCGAAGCCGGAATCGACAGGTACGCAACCGAATCAAGTAAAAAATAACGACTCTCCTCAGAATTACAGCGCAGCAAATCATGAAAAAAATTCGCCCTCATTGCAGGAACCGATCGCTCAAGAAGCGCTCGCGCGCTTTCGTCCCTCCGAATTGAATCCACAGCCCGGATAATCACGTTCGTCAGATAATCGTAATCGATCGGCTTCTCAACATAATCAAACGCCCCTAATCGGACCGCCTCTTTCGCATACATAAAATTATCATAACCACTGATAAAAATGACCTTTATCAACGGCTTGATTTTTCGGATTTCCCGATAAAGCTCCAGCCCGCTCAACCCCGGCATATTAATATCTGTAATAATCAGGTTGATGTTCCGAACTTCCAGAAAAGCTTTGGCCTCAAAAACGTCTATGAATGTCGCGATCAGATTAACACCTGACGCTCCCCAGTCAACCGCAGCTTTGATCCCCTCCAACGCATGCGGATTATCATCAATCAGAATCGCGTTTATTTCCATACTTCAAACTCGCCTTCTGAATCCGACAAAACCGGCTCGATTCGAATCGTCACGGTCGTTCCAATACCCGATTCGCTTTCGACAGAGACAGGATGAAAATCCGATCCGCCACTATTAATCAGAGAAAGCCTCGCGCTCAGGCTTTTCAATCCAAAATGAGTCGTCGTCACGACCGATCGATCCGCGAGGTCCCGCCTGACCTTCCATAGCTCAGCGTCCGGAATCCCAACGCCGTCATCCGAAATCGCAATACAGATAAAATCCTCATCGTATGAAACTCTGATTATAATATTCAATTCGCATCCAGATCCTCTTAACCCATGCTGAACGCAGTTTTCGACGACCGGCTGCACTGTGAACGGTGGAATCATACAACCGCCTAAGCCGTCCTCCATCTCGATTTTCAAGCGGATACGTCCGGTCCGGCAATGATTCTCAATTTCAAGATATTCCGATACGCTCTCGAGTTCCGACGCGAGAGGGATAAGATCCGTACTGCTGTTGAGCTGTTTCCGATAAAATCGCGCCAATTTCGTAATGATCAAATTTGCAGTTTCAATATTACCGAAAGATTGACAGGTTTTGATCGAATCGAGGATATTATACAAAAAATGAGGATTGATCTTCGCCTGAAGAAGCCGATAATTCAGCTTCTCTTCCTCTATCTTTGCGTTTAATAACTCCTGATAGTTTGCTTCCAGCCGCTCGGCCATTTCGACAAAATCTACGGTGATTTCGTCTAATTCATCCCGCTTCTCCGCCGGTCGCCGAACGAACTTTAAGATTTCCGTTAAAGCGGTATTTTCCTTTGAGATTTTATATGTTCGCATGGCGCTCGCCAGCAAATCTATTTTTCGCGTCAGATTACTGGACAAAATTGCAATCGCAATAACCAATGCCACGAAAATAAACAAAATAGTCAAGATATAAATATTTACCAGGGCCCTTGTTTTGCTTCGAATATACGCATCGTCAATCGTCGTAATCAAACGCCAGTTATTCGCCGAGATCAAATACTCGAATAAAGACCCGCCCGAATATGGAAGCGACGTCTCCTCATGAACCGCAGAGCTCAGCGAAATCGCCTCCCGAATATCAGCCGGAATATCCTCCGCTCCGGAAGACGCAATAACAACGCCTGCGTCATCGATCAAAAAGCGATTGATTCCATCCTCCAGGTTCCCCTGAAGCAGCCGAGTCATCTCGGAGACCTGAAGATTAACGAAATAAACGTAATCTAACCTATCCCGAGTCATATTAAATTTTCCCCAATAGCAGCTGATCAGCGTTTCCCGCTTCCCAGGCTGAATCGGAACCCGAAGAACAGGAACATCATAAAGCACCGTCCAGTTTCTCCGGTTCCCGTCGATCTTCCGCAGCAGATCTGCTTCCGTAAATCCGTAAATCTCTGAATTTTTAATAGGGGAAAACATGATCCCATCCTGCGTCAGAATCCCTTCGCCGTTAACGAACACATTCACACTGTATAAGCGCGAAGCTGTGACCAATGATGAGATATTGTTCCTGATTTCAACATATTTGTCTAAAAAACCGGTAAACGGATGATCCGCCGTAGTATTCAGCTGATACAGAAGATATTGCGTCGCGTCCGCGACCTGCGTCATCTGGCTCATTCGTGCGGAAATCAGCTGCCCAACCTGCCTTGACGTATACATGGCGGAGCGATAAATACTGTCCTTCGCAATCGTCAAAGAGCGATTATACGAAAAGAAACCTAACAACGCTAAAGGAACCAGCGAACAGATAATAAAAGCGAGAAGAATTTTATTGCGAAACGTATTATACGCTTTAGGTTTAGAACTGATCGAACGCTTCATAGTCAAATTATCACATGGATTATAAAAAAAGCCCGATCCAAAAAGGCAGAGACATAAAAAAATATAAGATTTTCGAAAAAAAATGTATTCACATGGCCGAAATCAATTGATAACATCATCATACACTGAACCGATCCTATAAATCGGTGTCATCAAATTAAAGGAGAACATCATGAAAAAAAACCAGTCCCTCACCTTATTGCTTCTTTCCGTCTTTTCTCTGTTGCTATTATCAGCGTGCACGCCGAAAGGCCAGGAACCGGGAACGACGTCCGATAATTCCGCGCCAGGAGTTGTCCAGGCTGCAAAAAAAATTATCCTCATGACGAATGATACAACCTTTCCCGGCTTTGAGGAATATCGAAAAGCCGCGGAAGCCGCAACTGGCCTGACGATTGAGACGATTACCTCTCCAAGCAATTCAACGGATCGTCTCTCTAAAATTACGACGATCCTTTCATCGGGAGACGACAGCGTTGACATTATCGCGATCGACGATGAAATGATGAGCCAGTATAAATCCGCCGGTTTTCTCGAACCGCTTCAGGAAACCGTCATGACGCCAGACATCTTCTCGAATTTCCAGACTGAATACATGAAAGCACGCACAATGGTTGGAGAAAATATCTACTCCGTTCCGATGTACACGGAAATCCTTGCTTACTGGATCGACGAAGCGAAGGTCAAAAGCGCCGGGCTCGAAGCTTCTCCAAAAAATCTCGACGAATTCATGCAGTTCGTCAGCGCCAACAGCGGGGACCAGAAATTTGGATACGGAGGCGCCTGGGAGAAAACCTATGTATTCAACGAGATCGGAACGTTCGTTAATCTATTCGGAGGAGATTACTTGGATTGGACAAATCCGAATTCGCGGAAAGCTGTCGAATTCATGTATGACCTGCTGAAAGACGGATACACGGCCAAAGCGCAGCTGGCAGATCAATATGACCCCATGATGCAGAAAATGTTTGACGGTACATATGCGTCGCTTTTTATGTACACCGGCGCGCTGCAAACGTTTATCGATTCCGGAAAGTATGGTCCGGACGGAATTCATATGGCCCCGATGCCAACCTTTGAGCGCAATACCGCCTACATGGCAAGCTGGCACTACGTCCTGAATAAAGAGTCGAAAAACAAAGAGGCCGCCATCGAGTTCCTGAAGTGGGCCGCGTCCCCGGATGGAGAAAAAGCCTATTTCGCGATGTGCTCGCGCATGCCGGCGAGGAAAGACGTCGTATTAGACCCGACGTTCGAAGCGACCGGCGTCGAAGACTTCCGGCAGTATCTGGAAAATACGACGCTGCTTGCCCGCGACATGGCGCCGCAGGCGATGGAATTTATCAGCGCGATCGGATCGCTTTTCCAGCAGTACGTATCGGACGAAATTACGTTGGACGCTTTCTGTGAACAGGCGCAAAAGGAAGTCGAAACTTATATGCCGAAAGAATAACCTCGCGGCGAATACCATTCTCAGCAGTTCAGGCAAACGCGCGCGCCGCCGGATTTT
The DNA here is from genome assembly GCA_001717545.1 of Anaerolineaceae bacterium oral taxon 439. NCBI lineage: Bacteria > Bacillati > Chloroflexota > Anaerolineae > Anaerolineales > Anaerolineaceae > Anaerolineaceae bacterium oral taxon 439. The sequence goes on from CP017039.1 coordinate 2,301,928, forward strand.
GCAGCGCGCGCGTTCAACGAAATAACCCAAATCGAAGGCAGGAAGAGCCAATGACACAAAAGAGAAATAAACTTTGGGCCGCCTGGGTCCTTATTCTACCTGCAATCCTGATAAGAGCTTTTACAACCCTATACCCGGTAGCCATAACGCTGTATAACAGCCTGTTCGAAATAAACGGATTTAAAGGCGGAATTCCAATTTTCGTCGGACTCGGAAATTTCTGCCGTGCGTTCTCAGATCCAAAACTGATTACGTCGATCTCGTTTACATTAATCTTCACCTTCTTCTCAATCCTGGGACATCTCATTTTAGGAATGATTCTCGCGCTTGTGCTGAATTATAAATTCCGGGGGCAGCAGTTATTGAGGACCATCGTTCTTATCCCATGGGCTATGCCGATGGTTGTCGCCGGAATCGCCGCGCGTTGGGCGTTTAACGATCAGTTCGGCCTCATCAACGACCTGATTCGAAGATTTTTCCCAAATTTTCATTACGATTGGCTGGTCAATACAGGCTCAGCGCGCGCTGCGGTCATCCTGGTCGACATGTGGAAGGACATACCATTTTTCGCGATCCTGATTTTAGCCGCGCTCCAATTCATCCCGGGAGAAATATACGAAGCGGCGAAAATTGACGGTTCAGGCCCGATCCGAACCTTTTTCAGCGTTACGCTGCCGAATATTGCGAAAACGCTCCTCTCGCAGTGCATCTTCTTCATTCTCTGGCGAATAACGAGTTTCGACCTTGTTTACGCGATGACCTCCGGAGGGCCAGGCGATTCAACCACGCTCCTGAGCTATCGGATCATGCTCGAAGCGTTTAATAACCTGAATCCCGGGTACGCGTCCGCAATCTCGGTCATTCTTTTTATCCTGATGGCGATTGTCGCCGGAATCAACCTGACCGCGCTGAAAAAAATCGGAAACAAATAGAGAATATAATATGAAACCAATGCCATTCCTTAAATTCAGACGTTCTTATATTTGGATTCTCGCGATCCTGATCGCAATCATCATCCTGTTTCCAATTGCCTGGGTTTTTACGTCATCCATAACGCCCGCCGGCGAACTCTTCACAACGCCCATCCATTACATCCCGCTGAACCCGACGCTGGCAAATTATCAGCGGCTCTTCGAAACATTAAAAATAGGCGAAAAGATCAGAAATACCCTGATCATCACCTTCTCCTCGCTCATTCTCTCAACGATCGTCTGCACGTTTGCAGCCTACGCGTTCAACAGGTATACGTCCAAAGGGCTGACCGTCGTATTCGGCTGTCTATTAGCGACATCGCTCATTCCGCCGATCGTAACCGCCAGGCCATTGTACGATTTTATTCGCAGCGCCGGCCTGATCGACACGTTTCCAGGATTAATCCTCCTTTACACGAGTGCACTGATCCCCTTCAGCGTCGTTATCCTGACCGGCTTTTTCAATGAAATCCCTGTAACGATCGAGGAAGCCGCGGAAGTAGACGGCTGCAGCTTCTTCCAGAAGTTTTTCTATATTATTTTACCGGTTCTCAGGCCCGGCCTCGCTACAATCAGCATCATCAATTTCATTTCATGTCTCAACGATCTTTTTACGCCGCTCTTCTTCGCGTCCAAGATCGAGGTCCTCAGCGTCGCGATTACGACGATTCCAAGAAATAACGCGTACAGCGTCCCCTGGGATTTAACAAGCGCGATGGGGTGGATTATCCTGCTGCCGATTATCGGTTTCGTCGCCATCTTCCAGAAGCAGATCATGGAAGGAATTATGGCCGGCGGAATTAAAGGTTAATTCTTTATAAGGAGTTAAAAGATGGACAACCTAAGCAATATCTTTATTTTACAGGACGGAAAGTCCGGCGCAATCACGGCGGAAAACCCGAGAGGGGAAAAAGGACGCGGCGGAACGGCGGCAAGCCCCTTGGGGCCTTCCCGGAAAGGCCGTCCCTGCATCAGATTGAAAAGCGGAACGTCCGAAACAATCGCCGAAATAATCGGACCTGGAATCATCCGGCATATCTGGATAACGGTCCCCGATCGGACCTCCGACGAAGATCGATACGTTTTACGCGATTTAATCCTGAAAATTTATTGGGATGACGAGGAAATTCCGGCGGTTATCGCTCCGTTAGGCGATTTCTTCTGCTGCGGCTTCGCCGCCGAAACGATCGTTAACGCTTTACCAATCGTTGTTTGCCCCACGAGAGGAATGAACTGCTATTTTCCGATGCCCTTCCTCAAAAAAGCGAAAATCGTCATAGAAAATCAGCACCCCGCCGATCTTAACGGGTTTTTCTATCAGGTCGATTACGCGCTCATGAAGGATCTCCCCGGTCCGATCGGCTATTTCCATGCGCAATGGAGAAGGGAAAAGATCACGGAAAAAGCTAAGGACTTTACGGTTCTGGACAACGTCAGCGGAAAAGGGCAATACGTCGGAACATATCTGGCGCTGGCGACACTTGAGCGTTACTGGTGGGGCGAAGGCGAGTTCAAATTTTATATCGACGGAGATCGGGATTATCCGACAATCTGCGGAACGGGAACGGAAGATTATTTCGGCGGATCATGGAGTTTCGCCGCGCAAGTCGACCGGAAAACCGTCGAACAAACTTATTGCACGCCATTCTTAGGCTATCCGTTCTATAGCGCGCATGATACAAAAATTCATAACCCTTATCATAACGACGACGCGCCGCCAATGCGTGGACTTTACAGATTCCACATCCCAGACCCAATCTTATTCTCAGAGAATATCCGCGTCACCGTTCAGCAAATCGGCGTAAACTTCAAAGGCCTATTCGAGCGTCAGGACGACGTCGCTGCGACAGCGTACTGGTATCTCGATAAAGCGGCCGGAACGCTGTCCGTGCTTCCGCCGCGGGAAGATCGCTGGCCAAGGTAACGTCAAATAATGTCAGCTCCGCAGCATGCGTCGCAGGATCCGAATCAGCGCCTCAGCTCATAAGATTTTACGAGGGCGTGGGCTGCATTCCCGGTAAAAATCGAAAACATCCCCCCATTTTCGGATAAAATCATACCTGAAAGGGAAACCCATGACCGCAAGCGCGCAGCTGACCATCCTCATTCCGGCCTTCAACGAAGAAGCCGCACTCCCCCATACGCTCGCCGATACGCTCGCCTGGTGCGAAGCGCACGACGCGAACTGCGTCGTCGTCAACGACGCGTCAACCGATCGGACCGGCGCAATTCTCGCCGATTTCGCCGCAGGGAACCATCGGCTGACCGTCAGGACGCATAAAGTCAATCGCGGATACGGCGGCGCGCTCAAAACCGGAATCGCCGCGGTTCAGACCCCGTTCGTCCTGACGATGGACGCCGACGGGCAGCATCGCCTTGAAGACATTGAACCCATGATTAAAGCCCGTGAAAAAACGGACGCCGACCTCGTCATCGGCGCGCGTTCAGCCAGGAAAACGTCCTTCGCGGACCATTACCGCGCCATCGGGAAAACCCTTCTCCGGGCTGTCGCGAAAATCCTCGTCAACCTCAGCGTCGACGACCTGAACAGCGGCATGAAACTCTACGACGCCGCTCTCGCGAAAAAATACCTTCCGCTCTGCCCTGCGTCGATGGCGTTTTCCGACGTCATGACCCTCGTCTTTATCCAGCAGCGTCACCTCGTCGTTGAACAGCCCATCCAAACCCGGGCCCGGATCGCCGGCGAAAGTACGATCTCGACCATGACTGCGCTCGACACGCTGATTCAAATTTTCAATATCGTGATGGTTTTCAATCCGCTGCGAATTTTCCTGCCGGTCGGCGCGGCCGCGGTCCTGATCGGTATCCTTTGGGCAATTCCGTTCTTCCTCGCCGGAAGCGGACTGAGCGTCGCTGCCCTCCTCTCGATCACGGTCGGACTGATATCGATCCTCCTCGGCCTGATCGCGGAACAGCTTTCACAAATCCGCCGCCGCGATTTCTAAACGCTCCGGAGCTCAGTTCCCGAAAACCGCCGGGCCTACAAGGCGCTCGATCTGCGCCGCGGCGCGCGGATACGCGCTTTTTAAAACGGCCCCGTCTCCATGCTCGTAGCTTTCCGGCGTATACCCCGGGCACATCGTCGTCCCTAAAAGCGCGAAATGACCGCCGGGAAGCAGTCTCGATCCCTGCCAGTGCCCTGCCGGAACTGTATACTGAACGCGATGACCTTCCCGAAGGCGGGGCCCCAGAATCGTCGTCCGAAAACTCCCGTCCGGAAGAAGCTCCAGCAGCGAAACCGGATCGCCAAGGTAAAAATGATAAACCTCATCCCCGCTCAAGCGGTGCAGGTGCGAAAACGCGTCGCCGCTGAGCAGGTAATAAATCGCGGTTCCAGCCGGCTTCCCGTCGATCGTCCATGCGCTTTCGTACGTTCGCAGCGCCATTCCGCCCTCGCCTTCGAGCGGACGCAGCCCCAGCAGCTCGATAATCTCCTGCGCGTTGATTAAATCCTGATTCATGATCGCCCTGCCCCACGAACCGCAACCCATTCCGAACCGCGGCGGTCGCTTTCCAGGATCGCCGCGCAAACCGCGGCGTTCTCCGCCCCGTCGTCAAACGTCGGCAGGCGCGCGCTGCCGTCCCTCCGCTCCGGAGATAGAACCGTCCGATAAAATAATCCAATCGACGAATAAAACGTATCGCCGAAACCCTCACCAAATCCAAACGATTCCGTCTGAATCGGACCGCCCTTCCGCGAAACCGAAAGAACGCCGTTCGCTTCCGAATTCCACCAGAAATTCCCGCGTTCGCAAGTCGCTTCAATCGTGAGCCGGTTCTCGCGGCCCGGAGAAACCTCGGACAAAACGACCGAACCGATCGTCCCTTCCCAGAATTGCAGGTGGATTATCGCCGCGTCTTCCGATTCAACCTGAATCACCTCTCCCTCGCCCGATTCATCCTCCGGCGACATCATCCCATCCGGTCCTATCCGCCGCTTCGGGAAAAAGCGCCCCAGCCGCGCCGAAACCGCCGTAATTTCCAGACCGGTAATAAACCGCGCCAGGTCCAGCCAATGGCTCCCGATCTCGGTCACAGCGCGCATCGGACCGCCGATCGCCGGATCGTACCGCCATTGGTACCGCGCCGGAAGCGCGTGAAAAGACTGAAGGTAATCCCCATGAATCAGCAGCGGGCGTCCAAAATCACCCGAACGGATCCTCGCGCGAAGCGCCAGACAGGCCGGATAAAACCGGACATTGAATCCAACCGCGCAAACGGAACCGCGCTCTCGCGCCGCCTCCGCCAGGACCGCAGCCTCATCCGCGTCCAGGCAAAGCGGTTTTTCGCAGTAAATATGCTTACCCTGATCCAGGCAGAACCGGATCAGGCCGCTATGCGTCGACGGCGGCGTACAGAGATGAACCGCGTCGATCGCCGGATCCGAAATCAGCTCCAGCTCCGTCCCCCACCGCGGAATACCATGCCGCGCCGCGAAAGCCCGCGCTTCGTCCTCCGTCTCCGCGATAACCGCCGCCGGCCTCGCGTCTAACCGCTTCATCGCCGAAACATGCAGTTCCGCAATCCCGCCGGCCCCAACGATCGCCGTCCGAATCATCTCGCCTCCATCCACATTCCTAACGCTTCCCTTTATCGTACGCCTCGCCGATTGCGCGCGGCGGATGGTTCCGCTTCGAGAAGAAAAGCAGGAGCAGGAGCGTCAAAATATACGGAATCGTCATGAACAGGTTCGTATACTGCGACGACAGCCCCATGAATAAACAGAGCTGGTACCCGCCCGCCCGGGCGATCCCGAAAAACAGACAGACAAAAAAAGTCAGGACAATATTCCAATTTCCGAAAATCATCGCCGCAATCGCCAGATACCCGTATCCAAGATAAATACTCGGGGAAAACTGCGACAGGAGCGAATACGCAAAACACATCCCGCCGATCCCCGAAAGCCCGCCGGAAATCATGACCGCGATAAACCGCGTCCGCGCGACGTTCCCGCCCGCCGCGTCGACCGCCTGCGGATTATCGCCGCAGGCGCGCAGCCGCATCCCGAAACGCGTTTTATACATCAGGTACCACGCGAACAGGCTGATAACAAGCAGGATAACCTCGAATGGATACACGTTCGTAAAAACAGCGCCGAGAACCGGAACCGAACTCAGCCCGGGGACCGTAAACCGGTCCGAAACCCCCAGCGTAAATTTATTCGAAGCGCTCCCGAATAAGACCCCGCTGATCTGAGACGTGAGAAACGTCGTCAGCGAAATTCCTAAAATATTGATAACGACACCGCTGATGACCTGCTCCGCTTTAAACTGGATGCAAAGCAGCGCATGCAGAATCGCGTACAGCGCCCCGCCGACCAACGCCATCGCCAGCGCAATATACAGAATCGTCTGGGTCGAAAGCCCGGCGTACAGCGCTAAAATCGTCGCCAGCACCGCGCCGCAGAAGGCGCCGAAGCCCTGAAAGCCTTCGACCGCTAAATTCGTGACGCCGCTCTTTTCCGAGTAAATCGCGCCGACGGCCATGATAAAAAGCGGGATCCCGAAAGCTAAACCGTCAGTGATCATGTTATGAAGATAATTCATGCTTCGCCGTCCGTCCTGTTTTCCCGTTCCGCGACCGGAACCAGTCCAGCCCCGTCCGCTTCGTCGAACCGCTCTGAATACGCAGCCGCTTTCGCGCGGAAATACTCGCCGCAGGCGGTAAACAGCAGCAGAATTCCGGTAATCACCGACGAAATTTCCTTCGCCACCCCGACCATCGAGCTCATCGTGCTGCTCCCGTTTTGGAAAATCGTAATCAGGACCGAAGACAGGATCGCGCCGATCGGACTGTTATTCCCTAAGAGCGCGGTCGCGATCGCGTCGTAGCCCATCCCCGGAAGCGTTTTCGGAATAATCGAATTCGTATACCCGAGATAATACGTCACGCCCGCCAGCCCCGCCAGCGCGCCGGAGAAAGCCATCGCCAGAACGATCTGCCGCCCGACGTGAATCCCGGCGTACAGCGCGCAATTCCGGTTCGAGCCGACCGCTTTCAGCTCAAAACCGAAAATCGTCTTATCAAAAATGAAGCGGACTACGAACGCCGTCAGGATCGCCAGCGCAATCCCCAACGGAACGTTGCAGGCGGTACCGAAAATCATCGTCTTCGTAAACGTCAGCCGTGCCGACGCGGAAATCACCTTGGACGCGCGGCTGATCTGGTCGACGTAGAACGAATTAATAAGAAAACCGGTAACGTAGCTGATAATATAGTTAATCATGATCGTCGAAACAACCTCATGAATATTAAACTTATATTTCAGATACCCGACGAACATCCCGACCAGTCCGCCGACAATCAATCCAATCAGGATCACCAGCGGCCGCGCGATCGCGCCCGAAAGCGCCCGGTTATACCCGACCCAAATCGTCGCCAGGAATCCGGACAGGACCATCTGGCCCGCGATTCCGATATTAAACAAGCCGCAGCGGTAAGCGAAAATAAACGACAACGCCGCCAACAGCATCGGCGCCATGATATTCAGGAACTGGAAAAAATCCGACAGCACGCCCGTCCCCGCTCCATAGCTCGCCTTCACCGCGAACCCGTTCCCCGCTAAAAAGCCATAGAACGCCGTAATCGGGTTCTTCCCCAAAATCAGCAGCAGCACGGACGAAGCGATCAGCGTCAGAACAATACAAAACAGCGGAACCGTCAGCCGCGTCCAGCGCTCGTTAACAAGAAGGCGGGCGAACGCCTGACGAAAACCTGCGCGATGAATCCTCATGTCGTTTTTCAATTCTCCGTAACCCCCATCATGTAACGCCCAACCTCCTGCGAAGTCAACGTCGAAGCGTCGGCAATCTTCAGCAGCCGTCCGTTATAAATAACGCCGATCGTGTCCGCCAATTCCATGATTTCATCTAACTCCAACGAAATCAGCAGGATCGCCGCGCCCCGTTCGCGCTCCGCTAAAATCTGCTTATGAATATTTTCGATCGCCCCCATATCCAGCCCGCGCGTCGGCTGAACAAAAATAATCAGCGAACTATGTTCCTCGATTTCCCTGGCGACGATCGCTTTCTGCTGATTCCCCCCGCTCATGGATCGAACCGTCGTCCGCGTTCCCTGACCCGTTCGGATATCGTACGCGTCGATCAGCTTCCGCGCGTACTCGTCCGCCGCATTTTCGTTCAGGATCCCCCCCTCCGACAGCGGCGATTTATAATACCGGCGCAGGCATAAATTCGAACGCAGATCGAAATCCAGGAAAACGCCGAACTTCTGCCGATCTTCCGGAATATAGCCGATCCCCGCCTCGATCCGGTTCCGGACCGGCTCGCCGGTGATCTCGCGGCCGTTCAGGGAAATCCGACCCTTCTCGACGTCGATCAGCCCCGCGATTGCGTCCGCGACCTCGGTCTGGCCGTTGCCCGAAACTCCGGCGATCGCGAAAATCTCCCCGGCGCGGATCGAAAACGAAACGTCTTTAACGAGCTGGACCCGATCCGAATTCCGAACGCAGAGTCCTTCCACGCTGAGAACCGTCTCGCCAAACCCAGCCGCCGGCTTTTCGGCCTGAAGCTCGACGTTCCGCCCAACCATCATGTTCGCCATCGCCTGCTTCGACGTCGTCCGAACGTCCAGCACGTCAATCAGCTTCCCGCGCCGAAGAATCGCGCAGCGATCGGCGACCTTCTTGATTTCTTCGATTTTATGCGTGATCAGGATAATCGTCTTCCCGCCGTTCCGGAGCTCCTCCATGATTTTCAGCAGGTACTCAACCTCCTGCGGCGTCAGAATCGCGGTCGGCTCGTCGAAAATCAGGATTTCAGCCTCACGATAGAGCATCTTCAGAATTTCGACCCGCTGGCAGGTCGAAACGTCAATATCCGAAATCACGTCGGTCGGATTAACCTCCAGGCAGTAATTCTTCGAAAGCGTCCGGATCTTCTCGTTCGCCTCGCGCAGATCGACATACGGAAAAATTCCGAGCGCTTTTTTAATCGGTTCAACGCCCAAAACGATATTTTCGCAGACCGTATAATTCTCGACCAATTTAAAATGCTGATGGACCATGCCAATATTCCGATCCGCCGCTTCGGAAGGCGATTTAAACTGAACCTTTTCGCCGCGAATATAGATTTCGCCGTGATCCGGCTCGTACAGTCCATACAGCATACTCATCAGCGTTGATTTTCCAGCCCCGTTTTCCCCCAGCAACGCAAAAATTTCCCCGCGGCGAACCTGAATCGTTACATTATCGTTCGCCAAAATACCGGGGAACCGCTTCGAAATATTCCGCATCTCGACAATATATTCCGCATCCGCCATAAATTTCCGATTTCCTCCGCTTCCCGCGAAACCACGCGCTTTACCTAGGAAGAAGGCTTAAAGCCTTCTTCCCGACAACCAATCCCTGACCTTCCGCCTTATTCAAGACCCGTGAATTTATCCGGCAGCATTCCGTTAAAATTCGACGGCGGAACGATCGTCCCATCTTTCAGCAGCGGATAAACCTCGGCCAGCTTCTCCAGCGTCTCGTCCGACAGCTGCTGCCGCCCCGCTTCAGAGACGTACCCGACCGAATCGGTATCGACGCCCAGCGTCGCGTCCATCCCGACAAACTTACCGTCATAAATCGCTTCGAGCTGACGCGTGACGTTAACATCCATGATCTTCAAAGCCGACGTCAGGATAATATTCTTATCGCCGTTGACGCCGTCGTCATACTGATCCACGTCGCAGCCAATCACGAAAACGTTCCCGGCTTCCTTCGCCGCAGTAAAAACGCCGTTTCCCGACGATCCGGCCGCGACCAGAATAACGTCCGCGCCCGCGTCGATCAGCGCCTTCCCGACTTCCTTCCCGGTCGCCTCGTCCGCGAAGCTCCCGACATAGTTCCCGCCGACGTTCTCGCCCATGCCTTCTACCGGGACCGCCGCCGTTCCGGCAAACGACGGAAGCTCGACAAGCTCAGCCTTCGTCCCGAATTTCGCGTTCGCGTAATTCACGCCGGCCATAAAGCCGAACTGATAATTGACGTTCGAGGGGAACGCGATCCCGTTAACAACCGCGACCTTATTCGTCTTCGTCGTCAAAGCCGCCGCAACGCCGGCAAAGAAACCGCCCTGTTCCTCCTGGAACGTCATCGTATAAACGTTCGGCAGGTTGGACAGCATGTTTCCCTCCGAGTCGGTAACCGTCGAGTCGACGACGAGGAAATATTTATCCGGGTTCGCCGTCGCGATATCGCCAATCCCGGCGAAGTTATAGCCCGGGAGGACGAAAGCGTCGTAATCGCCGACCAGCGTCGCGACCGTATCGATCAGTTTCGAAAGATCCGGTTCCTTGACATCACGGAGCGTACTGTCCGGATGACTGTCGACGAACGCCTTCGCCCCGTCATAGCAGTTTTCATTAAACGAACCGTCGTCGATCCCGGAGGAGGTCACGATACTGATCGAGAGACCTTTGCCTTCAGGAACAGCTTCCACCTCAGCCGCGCCTTCAACAGCAATTTCCCCAGCCGCAGCTTCCACCTCAGCAGCGCCTTCAACGGCAGTTTCCTCAACCGCGGCTTCCACCTCGGCAGCGCCTTCAACGGCAGCTTCCTCAACCGCGGCTTCAGTCGCCGCGGGGGCTTCTTCCGCCGTCTTCGTACAGGCCGAAAGCGCAAACGCCATCAAAATGGCCAACAATACATAAACAACCGCATACTTTTTCATTATATTTCTCCTGAAAAATCCTGATCCGTTTTCCAGCGCGGCGCAATCCGGATTCACCGGAAGGACCGCGCCGGGATTCGCGTCGTTCGTCTTCGAACGATCCTCTCCGAAATAACTTATAAACCACTTCTCAGCCGTCCAAGCCGGAAACGAACCCCGCCGCGGTTATCAGCGCAGTCCGCATCATTTCGTCAAAGCTGTTCTGCCTCTCCTCAACGCTGAGCGCTTCGCCCGTGACGAGCGAATCGGATATCGTCAGGATCGACAGCCCCTTCTTCCCGGAGCCCATCGCCGTCAGGTACAGCCCAGCCGTCTCCATCTCAACGCAGAGATGCCCATAGTTCATTATCTTGCGATCGATTTCCGGGTCGGGATTATAAAAGAAATCCGACGTATAAACCGGACCAACGCAATAACGCGCCCCAATCTCCCGCGCCGCCGCTACCGACCGCTCCAGCAGCCCGAAATCGGCCGTCGGCGCGAGCTGGCCCTGAAACGGGTACAGCGCCGGCATCGACGAATTCGTCGACGCCGAGACGGCGATCACGAGATCGCGGACCCGGACGTCCGCCCGGATCGATCCCGCCGAGCCGACGCGGATAATCGCTTCCACGCCGAAAAAGTTGAAAAGCTCGTACGCGTAAAGCGTGAACGAAGGCATCCCCATCCCGGAGCCCATCACGGAAACCTCGCGGCCCTCGTACAATCCGGTATAGCCATACATATTGCGCACGTCGTTGAACAGAACCGCGTCGGTTAAATACCGCTCCGCGATCGTTCGCGCGCGCAGCGGATCACCAGGCATCAGCACCACTTTCGCGACATGCGTCCCATCCTTAAGTTTAATACAGGCCGAAACCGATTCACGACATTCCATCTGACGCACCCTTTCTCAGCCGGCGGACGTCAGGTTCAGCCCCGCCGGCCGGTAAATCTCAAAAAATCGTTCCGGCTTTTCAGCCGAACAGCTTTTTCAAGTTGACATCGAACGGCGGATAAACGATCCCCCGATCCGTAACGATCGCGGTCAGCAGCGAATGATCCGTTACGTCGAACGCAGGATTGTAGCATTTCGTTTCCGCCAGCGCCATCGGCTCCCGGTACCAGAGATTCTTGATCTCCTCCGGATCGCGAAGCTCGATTTCGATATCCGCGCCGCTCGCGCAGCTCATATCGATCGTCGACGAGGGCCCCAGCGTATAGAACGGAACGCCGTAATATTTACAAAGAATCGCCAGCCCCGACGTTCCAATCTTATTCGCGAAATCGCCGTTCGCCGCGACACGGTCGCAGCCAACAAACGCCGCCTGGACCTGCCCCGATTTCAAAACGATCGACGCCATATTGTCGCAGATCAGCGTCACGTCGACGCCCGCCCGTTCCAGCTCGTACGACGTCAGCCGCGCGCCCTGAAGAAGCGGCCGCGTTTCATCGGCAAAGACGCGGAACGCATACCCGCGTTCCTTCCCGAGCAGGAGCGGACCGATCGCCGTTCCATACTTCGACGTCGCCAGCGGTCCCGCGTTGCAGTGCGTTATCACCCCGTCGCCATCCTTCAGGAGCGAAAGCCCGAACTCGGAAATCCTCGTGCACATCGCGATATCTTCGTCATGAATCGCGATCGCTTCCTTCCCCATCACCGCGGCGATCTCCGCCGGCGAACCTCCGTCCGAAGCTTCCATGACGCTGAGCATGCGTTTTACCGCCCAGCTCAGGTTAACCGCCGTCGGGCGGGAGGAAATCAGCTTTTCACCGTCCGCCCGAAGTCCGCGTTCGAACGACGCCCTGTCCAGCCCCGTCTTTGCCAGCGCCAGGACGTACATCCCATACCCGGCGCAGATCCCAATCGCGGGCGCGCCGCGGACCGAAAGCCGTTTAATCGCGTCGTAAATCTCGTCAACCGTCCGCAGCGTCAAATAAACCTGCCGATTCGGAAGCTGCGTCTGGTCCAGGATGACGACGCTCCTTCCGTCCTCCCCCAGATGTACCCCGCATGCCTTCCGATCTTCCTCCGTAATCATCATCTTATTCGTTTTCTCTCCTCAAAATAATGTATGCTACGCGATTGCGTTGACAAGCGAGAGGACGCTTTCACGAATCTTCCGGTTCGCCGCCAGCGCCGCCTCGCGGCTGTCCTGTTTAGTGTAAAAATAGAATTTAATCTTCGGTTCCGTTCCGGACGGCCGAATCGCGAACCAGCCGCCGTCTTCGAGGAAAAACCGGAGGACGTTCGACGCCGGGATATCCTGATAGCCCTGCTGGTAATCGATAACCCTCGCGACCTTAACACCCGCGATCTCGGACGGGAGGTCCTTCCGAAGCTGGATCATCATCCGCTGGATCCGTTCCGCCCCGGCTAAACCCTCTAAAACAAGACTGACGCCTTCCTCGGCGAACCAGCCGTACCGCTTGTACAGGCCTTCTAAAACCTGCCAGAGCGTTTTTCCCTGCTTCCGATAATAGGCGGCCGCTTCCGCGATCAGCATGCCCGCGCTGATCCCGTCTTTATCGCGAACGTTCGGCGATGCGGCGTAGCCGATCGACTCCTCGTACCCCAGAAGGTACCGGTACCCCCGCGCGGTCAGCTCCGGAATCCGACCGCAGATATTCTTAAACCCGGTCAACGCCTCGAACATCTCAACCCCGTACGCGCGCGCGATCTCCGTCGTCATCGTCGACGTCACGATCGACTTGACCATCGCGCCCTTCGCAGGCAGCGTTCCCGCGTCCTTCCGCCCCTCCAGGATGTAATTCGCCAGCAGGACGCCCGTCTGGTTCCCGTTCAGCGGGATATAACGACCGTCGTCGCCCAGAATCTCGATCGCGAACCGGTCGCCGTCCGGATCGGTCGCCATGAGCAATTCCGCGCCGACGCGCCTGCCCAGCTCTTCGGCAAGCCTGAACGCCTTCGGATCCTCCGGGTTCGGATACCCGACCGTCGTAAAATCGGGATCCGGGTTTTCCTGCTCCGCGACAATATGCCAGCTGCTGAAACCGCGGTCGCGGAGCATCTCGCGGAACGGGATCGAGGCGGCCCCATTTAACGGCGTGTACACGAGCGGAATCGACAAATCCAGTTCTTCGCCGCTATGAATCGCTAACGATTCGACCTCGTCGAGGTAGCGCCGATCCTCCGCGGCCCCCAGCATCGTAATTCGTCCGTCCGCCAGGGCTGCCGCGAAATCGGCGGATCGAGTCCCGTCGAAGTAATCTGTACGTTCAATGCAAGCTAAAATCCCGTCCGCGACTTCCGCGCTGACCTGGCAGCCGTCTTCCCAATAGACCTTATAACCGTTAAAATCGCGTGGATTATGCGACGCGGTAAGATTGACGCCCGAAATCGCGCCCAGAACGGGGATCAGGTACGAAAGCTCCGGCGTCGGGCGGAGCTCCGGAAAAACGTACGCCCGGATTCCGTTCGCGGCGAAAATACCGGCGGCGAACCGAGAAAATTCCTTCGAAAAATGACGCGGATCATGCGCAATGACGACGCCGCGCCGCTTCGCTTCCTCCCCGAACGAGCTGATATAATCGGCTAACCCCTGCGTCGCGCGTCCGACCGTAATATAATTCATCCGCATCGTTCCAACGCCGATTTTCCCGCGAAGTCCCGCCGTCCCGAACGTCATGTCGGCAATAAACCGCTCCTGAAGCTCGGCATCGTTCCCGCTCAATCCAACCAATTCCACACGCAGCGGGTCGTCCGCCGCAAGCTTCTCTGACCATAGCTGAACCCGCTCCCGATAATCCATTCTCTCATCCTCACTTTCGATATATAAACAGACTCTTCTATATAGTCTGCCGCCTAAGAGTATACCTAAACATGAGAAAAAAGGCTATCCTTTAACCGACCCGGCCGTCATTCCGCTCACAAGAGATTTCTGCGCGACGAAGATAAAGAGAATCGTCGGAATTGACGAAACCATGATCGCCGCCGCCATATTCCCCCATTCGACCTGATACGACGTGATAAAAAAGGACGTTCCGACCGTCGCCGTAACCGCCTTCTTAAAGCTCAGAATACCGCTGAATAAATATTCGTTCCAGCTGGTAATAAACCCTAAAATCGCTGTCGACGCGATCCCGGGCCGAAGAACCGGGACCAGGATCCGCGCCAGGATTTGCAGCGTGCTCGCCCCGTCGATCATCGCCGCCTCTTCGATCTCCTTCGGAAGATCCTGAATATACCCGATAAACAGCAGCAGCGACGTCGGCGTAATAAAAAGCGTATGCATGAAGATAATCGACGTCTTCGTATCCAGCATCTTGAGCCTGTTGAAAATCAGGAAGACCGGAATCGCGAACGCCAGCGCGGGCATCAGCCGCAGCAGCATCGTCGCGCTCAGGATCGTATCGCCGAAGCCATGGTAGCGGACAATACTGTAAGCGGCGGGAATCGTCACCGCGACCGCCAGGAACGACGAAACCAGCGCGATGATAAACGAATTCGAAATAAATCTCCCGAAGTCGTAGCCGCCCTTTCCAAGGACGTTCAGGTAGTTATCCAGAACCGGACGGAAGATCCATTTCGGCGGATACGCCGAAATATCCGCGCTCGACTTAAAAGACGTCAGGAAGTTCGTAAAAACGCCGATATCGAACAGAACGATAATCACCGCAATCAGCGCGACGACCAGCGCCATGGACAGCATCGAACGAATCTTTTTCGAGATCATCATTTATATCCTTTCATCGTCCGCCTGACCAGGTACAGCGACGGGATCAACAGCATGATCGCCAGCGCGAACGAAGCCGCGCTCGCCATCCCGTAATCGCTGCGCTGGAACGCGCGCCGGTAAATAAAAATACTGACGCTCTGCGTAAACGTTCCCGGCCCGCCCGCGGTCATCGCGAAAACCAGCTCGAAAATCAGGAACGACGCCAGTAATTTTTCCAGGAACGTCACCCAGAGAATCGACGAAATCAGCGGCAGCGTCACATGAACCAGCCGCTGGAACGCGTTCGCGCCGTCGACCGTCGCCGCCTCGATCAGCTCCTTCGACACCCCCTGCATCGACGAATACGTATTGATAAAAACGAACGGCATCCGGTTCACCGTATCGGCGCCGATAATCGTCTGGTTCACGAAGCCGACCCCAAGCATCGCGGTCGTGCCGGTAATCCCGGCCAGCAGGTAAGCGATCGGGCCGACGAATTCGTTAAAAAGCAGCCGGAACATCGTCCCCATCAGGAACGGCGATACCACCATCGGAAGCAGCAGCAGCGTTATCGCGACGCTTTTTCCCGGAAAGGCACGGTTGAAAAGCTGTGCGATCAGGACGCCCAGCAGCATCTGAATCGTCGTCGAAATAACCGCGAAGCGCAGACTCCAAAGCAGCGATTTTCCAAAATCCGCGTTGGTAAACAGGTTAATATAGTTTTTCAGCCCGATGAAGTTCGGATTTCCAATATTATTGATCCGCGCGTTGAAGAAACTCAGTCTCAGTCCGTACAGCATCGGGTACAGCGCGAAACATACCAGCCAGATCGTCAGCGGCGCGAGCAGGAGCAGGCTGATCATCTTCTTCTTATTGACTTTAAAAAAGCTCATGACTTCGGTTCCTCCGATAGCGTTAAACCCCGCCGCTCAGGGACAGGCTATAAATTTATCGGAGATGACGGCTGTCATCTCCGATAAAGGTCCATCAGCCCGGGAAACGGTTACCAGTTTTCCATTTCCGCCGAGCAGTCCGCCTGAACCGCCGCAAGACCTTCGTCGATTGTAACGACGTCCGTCCAGGCGTTCGACAGCCCGCCGCAGGCGATATCTTCAATAATCCCGGCGGTCGGGGGCAGGTTGCGGCCATACTCATTAACAACGTCGGCCATGTACCCAAAGTCCGGGCGCGCTTCCGCCATGTCGGCAAGAACCTTAATAGACGGCGGAATCCCGCCGGCGTCAGCGTATAGCTTCGCGGCTTCGTCGCCGTACAGCCAGGCAACCCAGCGGGCCGCGTCTTCTTTATGCTCGCTGTACTTGCTGATCCCGACGCCGAGCGTATGATTATAAGCAAAGCGGCCTTCCGGTCCGGCGGGCGGCGCCGTTACGGCGATCTTCCCGTGAATCAGGGAATCCTCGGCGTCGAGCGTCTGATAAGCCGCGTTCCAGTGGACCGAAAGCGCGACCTGACCCGCCAGGAACGCCTCGTTATCTTCCGCGTATTCGCCGTTAACCGATCCCGGCGGCGTCAGCCCTTTCCCGAAGCTCGTTTTCCAGATTTCAAGCGCCTTTCGCGCGGCCTCGTTATCGAACGCGACCTTTCCGTCCGCGTCGAACCAGTCGCCGCCGAAGCTCCAATACGCGTTCGTCCATAGGAAAGCCGTCGGCCCCATGACCTTCCCGTGGGTGAAGTTCCCGTATTCAACCGGCGAATCCGGATTGTACTGCTTCGTGAAGAAGAACGAGGTCGCGAGATAATCGTCCCAGGTCCATTCGTCCGGATGCTTCGGGGTCATTTCAACGCCCATCTGCTCCAGGCTGATCTTCTTGTAGGTTTCCTTCCAATCCGCGTCAGCCAGCAGCTTCTCAATCAGGTCGGAACGATAATACAGGAAATGCGCCGAAAGGTCCATCGGGACGCCGTAGAGCGTTCCGTCCGTCCAACGCATCCCGTCGACGGTCGCAGGGATCCGCGCGGTCAGGTCGGTTCCGTAAATATTGATTTCCGGATCGGTAATCAGCGGTTCCAACGGTTCAAAATGCATCCAGTATTTACCGAGCCAGCGCGACGCCGTAAAGAAAAGATCGACGTCCGACGACCCCGCCGCCATGAGCGCTTCCTCTTTGAGCATGATGTTATCGCGCCCGAAGAGCTCCTGTTCAACGTAGAAACCGGCCTCTTCCGCCATGTTCTCGTTCCAGTATTTCAGGACAACGTCCATCGCGTCCGACTCCGGACCCGGCCAATACACCATTCGGACCGTGTACAGATCGTCGGCGGCGACGGCAAGCACGGAACTCAGCGCCATCGCCAGAACAACCATTAAAATGACTAACTTCTTCATACAGCCTCCTTCAAAATTTCCGACGTTTTTCAACCTCGGTTTAATTCCGGCAATCCGCCTGCCAGAGCGCGGACGCCAAATTCAACTCATTATACAGGCACTGTCCACTATTTCAAGCTGTATTTCGTCCCGTTTTTCGAATGACGATTGGGCCAAATCAGCGGGAAAGAAGCGTCCGGAGCTTCGCGTAATCCCCGACCAGCGGACGGAAAATCGGTTCATCCTCGTCAATCTTCGGGAAACGCGGCGAATCGTCCAGGAAACGGTTATCCGTATGGTCGTCGTTGACCTTCGAGACCTCCCCGATCAGGACGCGCCCCGTCCCCCAGAAGCTATGATAATTCCGCTGCGGAAGCGTGACGCTCTCTCCGGGCGCAAGCGACAGCACGGCCCCGGGATCAAGAACCCGGCGGATTCCGTCAACGTAGACGACGACCGGGCGCACCGTGTCAAGCGATTCGTCAGCGTTCGCGTTATTCAGCCGCAGGTTCAGCGTCCCCCCGCCGCGATTGATAATATCCTCGACCTTATCCCAATGGAAATGCGTCAGGCAGAGCTGTCCGTCGTTCACGATCATCAGCTTCTCGCAGTACGGTTTGTCGTACCCGGCCGCCTGCGTCGAACCGTTGCGTACCGTGAACAGGACCATCCCTTTCCGTTCAAAATCGCCCAATGCGAAGTCGGTAATATCCCAGCCCATCTCCTGCGTCAGGATCTCGTCCAGCTCCGCCGCGCTCCTGGTAAGCCATTCGTCCCAGGACCAGTACCCCCAGACCGGCAGCCGCCAGTTCTGCGACATAAAAAATTCTTCCGACGACTTCAGGATCCGGTTGATCTCCGATCGTTTCATGCGATATCTCCTCTATAAATTTAGGCCGCGCCCCTTCTAAAGCTTTGAATCCGCCATGTTCAGCTCGAGCTTATCGTTCTCAGACCGATTCAGGGTCTCCTGATTAATCAGGCAGCTCAACAGCGCGTCTCCAACCGCCATTTCGTTCAAGTGCGAATAGCTTTTAAAATAATACTGATGATCGTCTCCGGACGACGCCAAAAGCAGGTAATCGCAAAGATTACTGACCGGCGAATACCGGTGCGCCGTGATCGCGACGATCGGGAGTCCCCGCTCTTTTCCGAGCGTCAGCGCGTTCACGACCTGCCTGGAACAGCCGGACTGCGAAATGGCCAGAATGACGTCGCCCGGCTGGGACAGGTGAATCTGCATCAGGGAATATTCCGGCGAGAAACCGGCGAAGCTCCGTACGTTCAGCCGATTCAGCCGGTAGCTCATGTACTGCGCGACCGGATTCGTATTTCCTACAGCGACGACATGAACCAGCGCCGCCCCACGGATCACTTCCGCCGCGTCCTGAAGCGCCTGCCTGTCGATCGTATCCCCGATTTTCAGCATGTTCGCTGCGATAACCTTGAAAAAATTCTGGAATTCACTGTCCGCGCTCGCCGACGTCGGATCGACCGCGAAATAGTAGCGCCGCCCTAAATCCCGCGACAGGCTGATCCGCATGTGGTTATAGCCGCGGAACCCGACGTGCTTGCAGAAGCGGATCACAGTCGCCTCGCTGACCTCGCTGGCCCGGGCGATTTCAGACACATTAAGCTGGACGGCATCCTCAGGATTGGCCAGGATAAAATCGGCGACTTTCTGTTCAGCTTTGAAAATATCCGCTTTCCGCTCGCTGATCCGCTCGATAACCGTTTTTTCCTGATCCAACGTCACGTTTCGCTCCTGTATCAGAGATCCGACAGGAAACCCCCAACGAACGAATCGCCTAATCCGATCGTTGTCGCCTTTCCCGCCTCTAATTCTATACGATACCCTGGAACGCAGACAATCTCCGAAAGGCTTAGCCCGTCTATCTTTTCCCGGAAAGCCAGTCCCTCCGGCGATTTTATTTCATCCGCGGTCGCGGCGAAATCGGCGGCGGTAAAATCGTCGCCCTTCGCGTACCGCGTCGCCGCCATGCGGATTCCGGCGGAAAGCGCCCCGGCGTATTTTCCAGCGTTCTTCCCGCGGACGAGTCCCCAGTCCTTCGTATGCAGCACGATCGTGTCAACGCCGAACCTTTTCCGGAGCGCGTCCAGCCCGCCGACGACCGACGCCGGATCGTTTAAATCCGGTTCCGGCGAAACGAGCTCCCGAAACTCGTCTTCGTTAAGACTGTAAATATCGACCAGCCCGTCCAAGATCGAGAAAATCCGATCGCGGAATTCCGGACGGTAAAATCCGGCCTCTTCGTAAAAAACAATTCCAGCCGCAGGAAGCTCCAGGATCGCTTTTTTCAGGCGTTCCACGCGGTCGATCAGCTGCGCTTCGTCGCTGATAACGTTGAAGCCGGAAACCTGAAAAACGCGCGCCGATTTCAAAACCTCGCCCAGCGCCCCTGAAATCGGAAGGTCGATATTATCCTGATCGTTACTCATGATAACGCGGTTGGACCGCTGCGAACGGACGGTCCGACCGTCGGCGAGACGGAAAGCCGCGCCCTCCGGATACTGGAAAATCAGGTGCGGATAGAGATTTTCCTTCGTCCCGGCCCAGATAACGCGGCAGCCCCGCGGCGTCAATCGACGGACGTCATCGTTCATCGTCACGAAATGCGCCGTTGAAGCGATCCCGATCCGATCGAGCGCAATCGCGGCGCGGATCCCCGTCCCGCCCATCGTAATTTTCTTTGGCGCGCCGGGAGCGAATTCGCTCGCCAGCGACGGCGATTCGAGGAAAAACTCCCCCCCGCCGTCCGCGTAGATCCGATTCAGCACGGCGATAACGAGCTCGCGTTCCGACCTGACGACGTGAGGAACGGATTGGATTTCGCGGAACTCGATCCCGAAAGAATCGATCCGCGACTGAAAATCCAACCCTGACCACTCGAACTCGTAATCGATATTGTTGCCCAGCCCTAAAACCAGCCCGTTATCGCGCATGCCGTAATTTCTCCGATTTTTATATATTATTTATAAAGTTCGGCTTTACCGATCGTCTGGAAAAGTTCGAGCTTATGTGCCGCGACCTCTTTCATTGCCGCAATGCAGGCCGGTTCGATCGTATTCGGTTCGCGCAGCCCGGCGTCCTTCAGGACCTCGCGCATCTTATTGAAATACGCAACCTTGATATCGCTGGAAATATTGATCTTATTAATTCCCAGCGTAACCGACTCGGCGATTTCCGAATCCGGATTATTCGAACCGCCATGGAGAACGAGCGGAATCGGGACCTCACGGTCGATCTCTTTCAGCAGGTTCAGCCGCAGCTCCGGCTTGAAGCCTTTCGGATAAATACCATGCGACGTTCCGATCGCGACCGCCAGCGTATCGATTCCGGTCCGTTCTGCGAAAATCCGCGCGTCGTTCGGATCGGTGAAAGTAATATGATCCGCGCCGGCTTCCGCTTCGGAATCGGTCGAACCGATCGTCCCCAGCTCACCCTCAACCGAGACGTTGACCGGATGCGCGATTGCGCAGGCGCGCTGACAAATTGCGATATTTTCTTCAAAGGGCAAATGCGACGCGTCGATCATGACTGAGGTAAAGCCGGCCTGGATTGCCGTGAGAATCTGCTCAAGCGAAGCGCCGTGGTCGAGATGAATAACGACCGGGACCGGCGATTTATACGCGCGCTCGATCAGCGCTTTCAGGATATCCGTTCCGGTAAAGCTGAGCTCGTCAGGATGAATCGCGAGGATAACCGGCGCTTTCTTCTTTTCGCAGATTTCCATAATCCCCTTGAACATCGAATAATCGCTGATATTAAACGCAGGAACGGCGAAACGATGCTCCTGGGCGACCGACAATAAATCCTTCATATTCATCAACATAATAAAAATCCTCTTATTTCTTTAATGTATCGAACCTAACTCTTTACAGATCCGGCCGTCATCCCGCCAATAAAATGGCGCTGGAAGAAAAGGAAAAGGATAACAACCGGCAGACTGCCTAAAATACTCATCGCCATCATCTCGTTCCATTCGTATGAATGCTGGCCCATGAGAAGCTGAATCCCGATCGGGACCGTGCGCATGTCGATCGTCTTCGTCAGCGTCAGCGCGAACAGGTATTCGTTCCAGGCCTGCATGAAGGTATACAAGCCGACGGAAATCAGACCCGGGACCGAAATCGGGACAAGAACGCGGCGAAGCGCCAATAGACGGCTCCCGCCGTCAATCATAACAGCTTCGTCCAAATCCTTCGGAAGCGTATTGAAATACCCTGTCATCATGATAATCGCGTAAGGAAGCGTAAAAACCATGTACGTCAGGATCAACGCCCAATACGTATTAAACAGCTTCAGCGTTACGATCAGCCCGAAATATGGGATCAGCAGCGTAATCGGCGGGACCGCCTGAACGCTGATAATCAGCATATTCAGAATCTTCTTGAACCTGAAATCGAAGCGGCTGAAACTGTAGGCCGCCAGGATCGAAACGACGAGTGTCAAAATCATGACCGCGCCGGCGATAAAGTAGCTGTTGATAAAAAAGCGGACCTTCGCGGGATCCTGAAAAATCCGTAAATAAGCGTCGAACGAAAACGATTCGGAAAAGACTCGCGGCGGATACGCGAAAATTTCCGTATTCGGCTTAAACGACGAAACGAACATCCAGAAAATCGGAAACCCCGCGTAAATCGCGCCGACGCAAAGGAAGAACAACAGGACAGCTCTGACCCAGACGGGCGTCTTTTTTTTCTGCGCTTTCATCATTCAATCCCTCGAAACCTGCGTCCTGACGTAGAAGAACGACAGGATCATCGAAATAATCAGGATGAAAACCGCGCTCGCGGACGCCATCGAAAACTCATACTTGCTGAACGCGAGTTTATAGGTAAACGTACTGATCATCTCGGTCGCCCGGATCGGACCGCCTCCGGTCGTCATCCAGACCAGCGAGAACTGCTGCGTCGTCCAGATACAATCCAGCATCGCCATACTGACGATAATCGGTTTCAGCTGCGGAACGGTGATATAGAAAAACTGCTGAACGCCGGTCGCGCCGTCCACCTCCGACGCCTCGTATAAATCGGCGGAAATTCCCTGCAGCCCCGCTAAAAGGCTGACCATGTAAAACGGGTACCCCGACCAGATATTAATAAAGGTCAGCGCGCCGAGCGCCGTCTTCCGCGATCCAAGCCATTCAACCTTTTCTGAAATGAGCCCGAGCGTTTCGAGAAAATAATTGATGACGCCGTTCGGGTTCAGGAGCAGCCGCCAGAGAATCGCGATAATCGCGGCGGTAAAAACCCAGGGCAGGATATAAATTACCCTGAAAAAGGATTTCGTATGGCTCCCGAGGATCGGGGAGTTCAGCATCAAAGCAAACCCCAGCCCGATCGCCATATGCGCGACGACGCTGACGAGCGTAAAGATTAACGTATTTGAAACCGCGGTATGGAAATTCTTATCCGTAAGGATTCTGAAATAATTCCCTGCTCCGATCAGCCGCGGCGATTTGTTCATGATGACGTTGTCCATCACGGAATACTGAATGACCATGACGATCGGAATGACCATCAAAACAAACATCAGTAAAAGCGTCGGCGTTAAATAGAAATACGGGGTTATCTTTTTTTTGAATTTTATCAGGGTCGCTGATTCACGTTTAACCATGCTGGTTCGCTCCGATCGCTTCCGGATCGGGGGAAGCCCCGATCCGGAAGCTGTAATTTCCCTGAACCGCGCCTTTTTCTCCGCCTGCCCGCAACGATTCGCTCAGCGGCAGGCCTTTTTTACAGCGGCGAACGGTTCGTCTAAAGCGGGGCCCGATTTACTTCGAAAACTCGGGAAGCCAGGCTTCCTGCGCCGCGGCCAGCATCTCGTCGACCGTAATCTCGCCTTCCAGGTAAAGCTGGAACTGCTCGTCGAACATGCGCATCAGTTCTTCAGCGACTGGAAGGCCAACGAATTCGTTCGCCGGATACCCGTCCTGATAAATCTTGAAAGCTTCGGCGAACGTCGGATCGGAATTGACGTAGTCCGGGACCGACCTGGTGTTCCCCGGGAACGCGTGCGCGATCGTCGAAAGCTTGCTGTTAACTTCCTCGCTCATCAGGAAAGAAACCAGCTTCCAGGCTTCTTCCTTATGTTCCGAGTTTTCGGCGATCCCGATCCCCCAGGAGGCGTACGGGATCCCGCGTTCGCCTTCGTAACCGTCGATCGCGGGGATTGCCGCGATGCTGAACGCGAGATCGGCGTTGCGTTCGCGGATCAGGTTGATATGCGCCAGGGAGGTAATCGTCATTCCGACGCGGCCGTTGGTGAACTCCTCGACCTTATCCTGTTCCTTGAGCGTGAACGCGCCGGGAGCGATAACCCCCTCGTCGTACATCGTCTTAATAAATTCAGCGGCCGCCTTGACGTCTTCGTTCGTCAGGTCCGGCGCCCCGTCTTTCATCATCGATTTGCCCGAAGCCCAGACCCACGCCATAACGTCGTTCTGGATTCCGTTCGGCGTATCGAGCGACAGCGGCAAAATCCAGCCGGAAACGTTTCCGTCTTTACTCGTAACCGCTTTGGCCGCGGCTAAAAATTCGCTTCGGTTCGTCGGAATCTCGCTGACGCCCGCGGCTTCGAGAATCGCGTTATTGACGAATAACGGATATACGAAATTGACGACCGGAATCATGAAGGTCGATCCGTTCAGCTGGATTTGCGACGCCAGCTGCGAATCGTCATATTCCGCGCCGGTCATGATCGCGGTCAGATCGGCGATCGCGCCCTGTTTGACGAAATCGCTGACCCAGGCGCCGTCCAGCCCGACAACGTCCGACATCGTACCCGTGGCGGCGCCGGCAACGACCTGCTCCTTCGTCGAGGAATACGGGCCGCTTAATAATTCAACTTTGATGCCGGGGTTCTGCGCCTCGAACGCGTCCATCAGCGCGCGGAATTCGCCCGCTGGCAATTCGGGTTCCCACCACTGTGCGAATTCGAGCGTGACGTCTTCAGCGGCGACGGGCGCGAAAACGAACGCAAGCAACAGGAAAGCGACTGACAATAAACTACCCTTCGATAACATCTTCATCTTCTTTCTCCTTTTTGAGAACTGTTTAATCTATTTTAACCGGTCTGAATGCGCTTGTCAATGAAATAAAATTTTATTTCCGCGGCCTATGCCCGGAGTTCCGCCGATTTCCACCTTTTAACGACGTTCCCATGAAATAAAATTTGATGAAACGGTTTCCGAACCGACCGCGCGCGGTCGGTTCCGCCTTCTCCGCGAATTCAGCTATAATTCAGCTATGCAGCTGATTTTTCTTTCACACGGTCAGACGATCCTTCTTGACGTCGTCATCTGGGTCGTTCTCCATCTCGGAATCGGCTTCCTCGCCTCGCGGATCCCGATCCAGCGATTCAACCCGGACAGCGTCATTTTCCGATGCAAGCCCTGGGAACAGGACGGCGAAATCTACCAGAAATTTTTCCACGTCCGGTCCTGGAAGAAATACCTGTTTTCCGGCGCGGCGTTCTACCGCGACGCTTATGAAATAAAACACCTGAAATCGTTCGATCTGGAAAACCTTAAGCTCTGGCGGCGGGAAAGCTGCCGGGCGGAATTCTGCCATCTCACGATGATCCCGCCCGGATTTCTCTTTTTTTTCTGGAACCCGCCCGACCTCGGTTGGATGATGGTCGCTTATGCGTTCCTGAATAACTTCGTTTCGATTATCACGCAGCGATACAACCGCCCGCGCATTAACAAGCTCATCAAAGCCAAGGAACGGATCCTTGCCGCGGCCTCCGCTGCTACGCTTCCGCGACCTCCAGCGCCAGCCGCATCATGTCGGTAAACGCGTTCTGCCGTTCTTCGGGGCTGACCTCCGCCTGACTCGTCAGGACGTCGGAAATCGTGCAAATCGCCAGCGCCTTCTTCTTCGCCCGCGCCGCGTTCATGTACAGCGCGGCCGCTTCCATCTCGACCGCTAAAACGCCCATTTTCGACCAGGCTAACGATCCGTCGAGCCCGGCTTCGCCGTAGAATACGTCGGACGACAGCAGGTTCCCAACGCGATAACGGAACCCCATCCGTTCGCAGCCATCCGCCGCGGCCCGCAGCAGTCCGAAATCGGCAATCGGTGAAAACGACCCCGGCAGGTTGAAGTTCCGGAAGAAATTTGAATCGGTCGACGCGCCCTGGCCCAAAACAATATCGAAAAGCTTCAGCTCCGGATCGATCGCCCCGGCCGAACCAACGCGGATAATCGACGACACGCCGAAAAAGTTAAACAACTCATACGAGTAAATCCCGATCGACGGCATGCCCATCCCACTCGCCATGACCGAAACGCGTTTTCCCTGATAAAAGCCGGTATAACCTTGGACGCCGCGAACGTTATTGACCAGAACGGCGTTCTCCAGAAACGTTTCGGCGATCTTTTTCGCGCGAAGCGGGTCCCCTGGCATGAGGACCGTTTTCGCGAAGTCGCCGGGCTTGCAATTAATATGCGGTGTGCTCATGAAATGTCCCTCCTGATAAAATCGGGCCGTAAAGGATTACGCCGCGCGTTCGCCGATATACGCTTTAACCAGCTCGAACGTCTGGTTCATGCCGTCGACATGCGAACGTTCGTAGCCATGCGACGCGTAAACGCCCGGCCCGATCAGGCCGTGCCGGATATCGTAACCGGCTTTCAGCGCGACGTCCGCGTCCGACCCATAGCGCGGATACACATCGACGACGTAATCCAACCCCGCCCGCTTCGCCGCGGCGACGAGCCCGTCGACCATGCGCCTGCTGTACGGGCCATGCTTATCCTTGGCGCAGATCGATACGTTCCGCTCCGTGCAGCGCAGCCCTTCGCCCACGCAGCCCATATCCAGCGCGAGGAACTCCGTGACATCCGCCGGAACCGAACCCGCGCCGCCATGCCCGACTTCTTCGTAAACCGTAAAATGCAGATAGGTCCGCCGGGCCGGAACGGCCCCCCGGTCGCGGAGATCCTTCGCATACGCGAGCAGGATCGCCACGCAGAGCTTGTCGTCCAGGAAACGGCTCTTCAGGTAGCCGCGTTCCGTAACCGTCGGGCGCGGATCGAAGCAGACAAACTCGCCGTTTTCGAGCCCCAGCGCGGCGGTTTCCTCCCGCGAGCTCGTGAACTCGTCTAAAACGACTTCCATGTTATCAAAGGTATGCTGCTCTGTATCGTACGACAGGTTGACATGAATCGACGGGTTGTAAAGCTGGTACGTTCCGGTATAGACCCGACCGTCGCGCGTATACACGCGCACATTCTCCGCCTCGGTATTTTCAACGCGGAGCCCGCCCAGCGGAAGGACGCGAAGCCGCCCATTGGGCTTGATCTCGGCGACCATCGCGCCCAGCGTATCGAGATGAGCCGAGAGCATGATCGCGTCGCCCGATCCGCCTAAGTCGACGACCAGCCCGCCTTTTTCGGTCCGGACCGGATCGTATCCGATTTCTCGAATCATCTCCGCGGCAGTATCGCCCGCGGCGTCGGTCATCCCGGTAGGGCTGTCGACCGCCAAAAGCTTCATCATCGTATCGATCATAAAATCCTGATAAACCGGTTTCATTCTTCTTTTAAGCCTCTTTTCTGAATCTTTTTTTACCTGCGATTTACAGAATCGTTGAATCAGGGCCGCCGGCCCGGGACGCGGCGGAAATCCAGAAAACCCGCTTCCGCGTCCACGGAAACCAGCGCGACCCTGACAAAATCCCCAACGTCGATCCCACGCCCCCCTTGAACGATCTTTCCTTCAACCGGAACGCTCAGGAGCCGTACCCAGTACCCCTTTTCCGCGGCGCCGGTCACGACGCCGTCGAACGTTTCGCCGATTCGGTCCTGAAGAAGGAGCGCCGCGGCAGCTTTATATACCTTGCGCTCGACCTTCGCGGCGTCGTCCTCCATTTTCGTCACACGCTCCGCCATGCGCGTCAGCTGCGCGAACGTGTACGGCGATTTCCCGCCCGCGATAAACGCCTTAAGGAGCCGCTGCGTAATCAGGTCGGGATAGCGGCGGTTCGGCGCGGTTGAATGCGCGTAATCCTTGACCGCGAGGCCGAAATGACCTTCGCCGCTCTCTCCCGCTTTCTCGGCGACGTACTCGCCCGAGCCGAGAAGCTTGATGATCGTCAGCGATAAATCCGGAAAGCGCCGCGGGTCCTTTTGCCGCTGTTCTTCGAGAAACGCGTTCAGCGCTTTCGAATCCGGCTTTTTCGGGAGCCGCGTTTGATACGATTCAGCGACGGAGACGATCCGTTCCCAGCGTTTCGGCGTCTTAACGACCCGCCGCAGCGTCGGGAAGGCGTTACTCTTCAACGTTCGCGCGGCCACGCCGTTCGCGGCAATCATTAAATCCTCGATCAGGTCCTTCGCGTCGTTCCGCTCCTCGACGCGGAGCTCGACGATCCGCCCCTCCTTAAAAATCGCGTTTCCTTGAACGGTCTCGAAATTCAGCGCGCCGTTCTCCTCGCGGAGCCGTCGAAGCCGTTTTGCGGCCCGATTCTGAAGCTTCAGGTTTTCCGCCAATCCGGGGACCGACGCAACCGACGCCGGAACCGGCGCCTTCTCTTCCAGCCAGGGGCCGACCGTGTTATACGCCAGCTTGGCATGGTTCCGAACATAGGCGCGGTATATCTCCTCCGAAACCAGCCTCCCTTCCCCGTCGACCTCCATCTCCGTCACGATCGCGACCCGGTCTTCGCCCGGATCGAGCGACGTCAGATCCGTCGACAAGCGCTCGGGGAGCATCGGGAAAACATGTCCCGGCGGATAAACCGACGTCGTGTTAATATACGCATGCCGATCGATCACGGAGCCCAACGGGACCAGCCCGTCGACATCGGCGATCGCGACCAGGACGCGGATCGCCCCCTCCCCGCCCGGAAGCGCGACCGAAAGCTGGTCCAGGTCCTCCGAATCGTCGTTATCGATCGAGGACCAGGGCAAAGCGCGTAAGTCCCGGTCCGCCGGCTCCGGACGTTCCGGGCCATCGATCCGTCGAACCGCGTCGATCACGGTCGAAGTGAACGCTGGCGCCAGCCCGCGCTCGCGCATCGCTTCGTAAGCAATGCGGATCAGCTGCTCAAGATGCGTTTCAGATTGCGGCGTTTCTTTTCGGGTTCCTTTTCGATTCATGCGGCTGCGCCTTTCTATCATAATCCTGTATTATACCGTCCCCGGGCGAATCGGACCGTGCGCCTTCGAATCAGTCCCAGCTTCCGCATCCATATCACTATTTTAGTTTTTTGATATATATTTTATTCATTAAATTCCATTAGATTCTTTCTGCTCTGTATCATACTCTACTACCCAGTGCCCATTTTTTCCTTTCCCAACAAACCGAATATTTGTAATTTCTTTGATATATATTGAGATGGTCTTTTCGCTGACATTTAATGATTTAGCCATAATTTTCCGGCTTATATGACTATCTTTTTCTATTATATCAATTATTTCAGCTTCCATCTCTTCGAGGGACATTCGAGGGACATTTCGAGGGACATTTCGAGGGACATTTTCCCTGCCAACCTTTTGTGTCGCAATCTTCTTCATGAGGAATAATCGTTCTGAATATATCGCCTTCTTCAAAATCTGACACATTATAGAATTTCATGACCGCCATACCTTGCATTCTCCCCGCTTGCGCCCCAAAAAGCAGGTACAATGAAAAGAAAAGCTGGGAGCCGCCTGCACATGATTACGCATCTTGTCGCCTGGAAATTCAAGCCGGAATCCGAAATCGGCGCGGCGCATAGCGCCGTCGGCCAACTCGTCAAAGAAAAACTCGAAAGTCTGCCCGCGCTGATCCCGGAAATCCGCGCGATCGCCGCCGGAACCGACGTGCTGCATACGGGCGCGTCCTACGATTTTGCGCTCGTCGCCAGGTTCGATTCACTCGCCGATCTCGAAACATACCGGACGCATCCCGACCACGTCAAGGTCGGGGAATATATAACTTCGATCGCCGCGGCGCGCGTCGCCGTCGACTTCGAAAGCGATTAACGCCGCCTCAGCGGTCGCGCCAGACGGCTTCGTCCTCGTCCGCTTCGAACGGCAGCGCATACCCCGCGAACAGCTCGTAGATCTCCGGACGCTCTTTCGTCAGCCGGACCGGTTTCCAGTCCGCCGAAAGCAGCGCGTGACGCGTTTCGCCCAGCGCGCATAACGCATGATCCGACTTCCGGAAAACGCGGTACCGGATTGTCATTTTATAACCGTTAAAAAAGATGATCCGCTGTTCGACGATCGCTTCGTCGCCGTAACGGACCGGCGCCTTGTAGGAGCAGGCGGAATCCATCACAGCGATCCTCAGCCCCATTTCTTCCATCTTCGCATACGGGAGCCCGACCCGCTCCATGAAATCGGTTCGGGCTTCCTCGAACCAGCGGAAATAATTCGAATTATGAATAACGCCCATCTGGTCAGTTTCGTAATACTGCGTCTTATGCGTATACGGATAATAACTGCTTTGCATGCCTGATCTCGTTCCTTTCCTGATTCGCCCCGGCGCTTCCTGCGCGCTAAGCGATTGAGTTTTCCGCAATTCCGGGGAGCAGCATATATAAATTCCCACCGATCTCCCGATCGAATTCTTCCTTCAACTCGAAAACGCGGTTCCAGCGCGCGATCGACCCTGCGTCGACGCCATGCCGCCGGCCTACGTCGACCATACGCTTTTCGATAATACAGAACCCGGTCGGCAGCGCCAGATAATCGACGAGCTGCGCCAGGCGGTCGTACGCGGTATAGTCGGCGCCAAGAATAAAATCGGCTAAAAATCGCTTCTCGTTTTCGTCGATATCCCAGTACTCGTTATAACGCCGGATATCCTGAAGCGGATACGTATGCGTCAGGCAGATTCGCGCGGCTTCGTCCCACCCGCGTTCCATACAGAAGCGATAACCTTCGATTTGATGCCTGGCGCGGACGACCCCGACGTATCGCCCGATATCATGCAGCAGGCAGCAAATCGACGCCCGCTCAGGATCCATCCCCGGAACCGCCGACGCAATCCGAAACGCCGCGTCGCCCGCGACGCGACTGTGCCGGATCCAGTTGCCCGGATTCCGCGTTTCCGCCCAGGCCAACGTCGCCAGCGCCTCCTCCCGACTCGGATACCCTCTTTCGTTCACTGCATTTTTCCTCCTCCATCCGCCCTTTGGCGCCGTTCCAATCCGTCCGAACTGGGCTATAATCGTTAAGTATAGTCAGCTTTCGCGAACGGACCAAATATTCCGCCTGAGCGATTGCTTCATGCGTTTCAACTCATCCTACCGGAGGAACTATGATCTTAGATTCAATCGAAAACCTGTCGGCATACGCGAAGCTCAGCGCGGGGTTCGCCGACGCGGTCCGCTTTCTCGCCGAAAATCGGCCCGAATCGCTCGCGGACGGCCGGATCGAAGTATCCGAAAACCTCTTCGTCCTGATCCAGACATACGAAACCGCGCCGGCCGAAACGGGAAAATTCGAATCGCACCATCGTTACATCGATCTCCAATACCTCGTTGACGGCGAGGAAACCGTCGTCTGGCAGCATACCGCCAGACTGACAAAAACCGACGAGAACCCGGAACGGGATTATGTCTTTTATCAGGGCGAAGGCACGCAGGTCCCGCTGAGTGCCGGAAATTTCATGGTTTTCTTCCCGCCCGACGGTCATCTTCCAGGCAGGACGCTCCATGCGCCGCGGACCAATAAGAAACTTGTTTTCAAAATCCTCTGTCCGGAGACGCTGAAGCTCGGTTAACTCATCGATTTTTTTCTTTCGTTTCCGAAACGGGAACGGACGGCGTCCGCAGCACGCGAATCGCCCCGATCATCTCCCGGTTTCCAGCGGCGGAACTGTACTTCTCGACCAGGCGACGCTTTTTGCCGAAATGCGAAAGCGTCGCCGGTCCCCCGACGCATCCCCCGGTGCAGAACATTCCCTCGATAAAGTTATTCGTTTTTTTATCGCGCGCCGCTTTCAGCAGCTCGCGCCGGACTTCGTCAAACCCGTTCGCCATGACCCCGCGCAGCTCGAAACCGTCGTCGGCGAGGTGCTGTTCCTTGATCGCCTGCGCGACGGCGTCGGACAGCCCGCCGCAGCGCGCAAACCCGCGTCCGAATCCGGACGCGTCTCGGACGTCAAAATCGCGCATCTCCAGTAAATTGATATTCTTCGCAAGGAACATCCCCTGCATTTCCTCAAACGTCAGGACGCAGTCGACATATGGCGCGACCGAACTCCAGGTAATCTCGTTCTTCTTCGCGATACAGGGACCGATAAAAATAATCTTGCAGTCGGGATCCTGATCCTTCAGGACGGACGAAATCTGCGCCATGGGAGAAAGGTTATGCGAAATATCGTTTTTCAAGCCCGGGACGTACGAACGGATATAATTCACGAAAGCGGGACAGCAGGACGACGTCAAAAAGCCCTTTTCAACCAGCTCCTTCGCTTCGTTCAGCGCAGTCAGGTCCGCGCCCAGCGCCGCTTCAACGCTCCGATAGAACCCAAGCTTCAGCAGTCCGGAAAAAATCATGCCGATGGTAATCTGCGGATAGGCTTCGTACTGTGAAACGACGGACGGAGCGACAACCGCGTAAACTTTATACGCCGTATTCTTCTCCGACTCGCGCAAAATCCGGATCGCGTCCGTGATAAACGATTTATCCGAAATCGCGCCGAAGGGACATTGATACACGCACTGGCCGCAGGAGATGCATTTCGAACCGTCGATGATCGCTTTCTGATGGTTCAGCGGATCAATCGAAATCGCTTTCACCGGGCAGGATTTAACGCAGGGCCGGACGTTACGGATAATCGCGCTGTATTGGCAGACCTCCATGCACAGCCCGCACTCAGTGCATTTCGATTTATCGATCCGCGCTTTCGTATCGACAATCTCGATCGCGTCGCGGGGGCAGACGCTCTGGCAGCGATGCGCAATACAGCCGCGGCAGGAATCCGTCACTTTAATCCCGTCCACGGGGCATTCGTCGCAGGCAATATCGATCACCTCAACGAGCGTCGGATCGCTCTTATTTCCGCCCAGTCCGAGCTTGACCCGTTCGGAAACGATCGCGCGTTCTTTGTAAACGCAGCAGCGCACGCGCGGTGAATCGTCCTGAATAACTTTTTCCGGGATACCCGATATCCTGAAATAATCGAAATCGTTATCGAACGCGAGCCTCGCGACCTCGGCGAGCACGTTGCATTTAATAATTTGCAAATTCGTATCGAATATTTTCTTCAGGTCAAATTCAGCCATCTCCTGTTTTTTACCCCCTCAAAGCTGTTCTTTCCGTATCGAGCCGAAACGATTCGCGCGGCTTTTCGTCTTCGCCGTCGGCTTCCTTACTTGTCCGATTTCAAAATGGGACTGAACCCAACCGGTATCGCCTTATAATTATAAGCCGGAAATAAAAAACCCTCTCGATCGAGAGGTCCCCAGAACGGATCGATTGTGCGCTGGGGGGGAATCGAACCCCCACGTCTTGCGACACATGGCCCTCAACCATGCCTGTCTGCCAGTTCCAGCACCAGCGCAAATCACGAACGTTATTATAACGGTTCATGCTCGATTGTCAAGCCCGACGATTTTCCGGGACGGAAATTTGTGGTTAGTTTGTGATATTGTCTTAGAGAAATTTTTTGGAAACTGACCTGTCGTCTATCATGATGAACCGCAGGTTGCAGGATTACCAAAGACGGGTGTTTCGCGGAAGTCACGAAATCGCAGTAATTGCACCGGGTCCGGCAGAATGGGACATGCAGATACAGCGACCATCGTTCCTTCATGCGCCAATCATAACATGATATAATCGGCTAAGAATTCACTGTGCGGACGGAATGATCCGATCCGCGCAGATGAGTTTCTTTTCAGGGAAGGAAGCCGTGAGGAACCGCGAATCAGCGATTAACGAGCGAGAAAAACGATAGGGCGCATGACAGAACAAAGCCAACAGACGAAAACGAAGATTTGTCCGACCTGTGGAACGAGAATGAACGCGTCCGCGACAAGATGTTTAGTTTGCGGACGGGTCTTTACAGGCGCGCAGCAGGAAGCGGGGCCAGCGGCGAGAAATACGGCCGCGGCGAGCGAGACAGAGGCGCTGCGAAAAAAACCGCGGATTCCAGAAATCCGTCTGAGCCTGCCGATCGCGATCGGGTTGCTGATTCTGATTTTCGGGATTGGAGCCGGTCTGGTTTTTATCTTCATGCAGAGTACCGGGATGGTCGTGGAACCGACGCCGCGTCCGACCCAGTCCGGAACGCCCACCATCTCTCCGACGCCGACGATGACGTACACGCCGACGCTGGAGATGAGCGCGACGCCGCTGGCGCCAATCGATTATGAGGTCAAGGAGGGCGATCTCTGCTCGACGATCGCGGCGCTGTTCAACGTGTCAATTCAGACAATCGTCATGGAAAATAATCTTTCTTCGAACTGCTACCTGTCCCCGGGAATGACGCTCAAAATTCCGCAGCCAACTATCACGCCGACGCCGATGGCGACCGGAACGTTGACAGATCGGCAGGCAACGCTGGCAGCCTGCGGGTCATACGAGTACGTCGTAACCGCAAGCGATACGCTGCTGGGAATTGCGCTGAATTACGGCGTTTCGACGGATATTATCCGTCAATATAACGCACTGATGAACGATATTGTGGTTGCCGGAACGACGCTGAGCATACCGCTCTGCGAGCAGGTTACGCCCGGGCCAACGTCCACGCCGACATATCCGCCGCCATACGACGCGCCGAATTTGCTGCTTCCCGCGGACGGAGCTTCCTATAACACCTCCGGCGACCCGATTACACTGCAATGGGCTGGCGTCGGAACGTTGCTGGAAAACGAGGCGTATGAGGTGAATATCGAAGATATTACGCAGGGTACGGGCCGGAGACTCGTTGAATACGTTCGCGATACGAAGTATATTGTCCCGATCACGTTCCGCCCGAGCGATCCCGCGCCACATGCGATCAAGTGGTATGTGCTGCCGGTGCGTCAGACGGGTTCGCAGGAGGATGGCTCGCCGATTTATTCCTCCGCCGGTTCGCGCTCTGATTCGCGGACGTTTATCTGGTCGGGTATCGCGATTCAGTAGGAGAATGCGATAGAAGTAAATCGGAGCTGAGAATAAATTTCGCATGGAAAGCCATAGAAAGTCTAAAGTCTCAGCTCCGATTTTATTTTATTTAATCAAAATCTGGAGGGCTTTTTATATATACCCGAGTTGATTTATCGAGAAAATTACGTAGCCTCTCTGAAAATCCACTTTTTTTCAACTGATCCCCGCTTCATATTTTTAAATATTTTCGCACGGCTTGATTAAAGACGACCGCCGCCAAGAGGACGATCCCCAAGACAGCTAATTGCCAGACAGAATTCACATTGGCAATTTGCAGCCCTGAATTCAGAATCGTCAGTACTAATACGCCTGCAATTACAGCGCCCAAACTCCCCTTTCCACCTTCCACCGCGATACCACCTAAACAAGCCACTGTGATAGCCTGAAGCTCAAGTCCGGTTCCAGCGTCGGCTCGCGCAGTCATGATCCAGGAATTATTAATGATGGCGCCAAACGATGCCAAAAGGCCAGCGACCATATAAATCGCTATTTTTATTTTCCTTTCATCAATAACAGCGAATTTTGCAGCTTCCGGGTTCGTTCCCAAAAGGTATACCTGCCGTCCGAATTTCGTCATATACATCAGTATTAGAATCGCAGCAGAGACTGGAAACGCAACAAATAAAATCTGATTGGGAATTCCGAAAGTACTTTTTAAAGAGAGAAATTTAAACGATTCGGGGAAACCGCTAATCGGAATCCCTCCTGTCAGAAACAGAGCAAGAGAGCTAAAAATATATTGTGTTCCCAGCGTTGCGATCAAAGAAGGGATCTTAACAACTGAAATCAAAAGTCCGTTTACGAATCCAAAAAAAAATCCAACAACGACGGTCAAACCTAACGCTATCATTAAACCCGCTCCCGCCCGAATCAGTAGACCAAATATAACCCCGGATAAACTCAGGATCGCACCGATTGAAAGAT
The DNA here is from genome assembly GCA_001717545.1 of Anaerolineaceae bacterium oral taxon 439. Classification (NCBI taxonomy): domain Bacteria; kingdom Bacillati; phylum Chloroflexota; class Anaerolineae; order Anaerolineales; family Anaerolineaceae; species Anaerolineaceae bacterium oral taxon 439. Next base: position 2,337,617 of record CP017039.1, read on the forward strand.
CAATTCCCTCTCGCCCCGATAGCATAACAATCGACTCGCCAAGCGCAAGAAGCAGCAAAACTGCGCCAAACTGGGTAAGTTCGATAAGGTTTTGAATACTCAAAAAATACCGGCTTGAAAATGACAACAACAAAATTTCAACAGCTAACAGAAAAAATAACATCCTCGTTCTGCTGGACACAAAAAAAACAGCTATTTTTCTCATTTCCAACTCACTTTATTTCGAAGATCTCTTATTGGCCACAGCACCATATCAAAAAAAACGGAGATAATAATCAGAAGTCCAATAAAACAATTCTCGAGCAAAGACGGTATTCCCAGAATAACGATTCCATTTCTGAGGAACGCGATAAATAATACACCAGCTAACGTCCCAATGACGCTTCCCCGTTTTCCACCGCCTCTCATCCCAATTCCGCCAATCGTCGCAGCCGCAATCGCTGAAATAGCCGTATCGCTTCCGATTGTCATTTCGACACTACCCATCCGGGCAATATACAACATCGCCGCCATTGCAGCCAGCGCACCGGCAAGGCCATAAGACTTTACTTTGACATTCGTAATCTTAATACCGCTTAGATGAGCCGCGACAGGATTGCTTCCGATCGCGTAGATCGAACGCCCAAATCTCCGATACATCATAATGTAATAAGAAATGGCATATATAGTTAATACAATCACCAATAAAATCGGAACGCCGAATATTCGCGCCCGAGTTACCGAACCATACACTGGGTTTAGCCCGGTCAACCATTTCCCTCCTAACAGCATAAAAATCAACGCGCGCCAGATATTCATTGTCGCCAACGTGACGATCATATCCGGAATATCAAAAAACGTAATGATCAGTCCGTTTACCGTCCCAAGCGCAACCCCGATAAAAATCGCAATCAATAAAATAAGGAAGCTATTAGCTTCCGCCTGGATCATGTAGCCCGCGACAATAGCGACAACACCCATCACAGAGCCAACCGAAAGATCGATACCACCTAACAACATGACGATCGTCATACCAATACTGATAATAGATATTTCAGCCGAATTCTGTATGACACGAAAAAGGTTCCGACTCGATAAAAAATTAGGCGCAATAAAACCAAAGACAATTATTTCTACAAATAGCAGGAAAAAGGTGAAATATTCTCTTCTCCCAGGTTTCGGTATACATCTCGCGAACATTGGATTCCCTTTTCTGCAGTCAATCCTGCCGCTGAATAGCTGGTTCGCACCATTCCAAAATAAGCGACGATATGATCTTTGTACATTGAATCAATTCCGAAATCTCGACAAATTCATTCGCTTGATGTGCTAGGCGAGGATCGCCAGGGCCCAAATTTATCGTTGGTATTCCAACGTTACAAAACCAACCCATATCTGTATGGCAACAAATTCCTTCCACAAGTGACTTGGGATTCGTTTTCTTTGCAGACTCCCAAACAACATGAAAAAAGGGTTGATCGTCTAAGGTCTCGCCACAATCAGCGTCAACAATCCACGTTACTATAGGCGGATTCTCTTTTAGCCAGTCGTCAGCTTGAGCAAATTCCTTGATAAAGTTCTCAATCTCGATCTTGACCTTACCGCCCAACCCATTATCATCTTTTTCTTCAGGTAAATATTGTGCGTTAAAGATGACTTCGGCTGAGCTGGCAAATGTCGTCGGAAATTCCCCTGCGTTTATCTGCGCAATATTAATTTGACAAGGTATCGGTAAATACTTATGCTGTTTTGACTGCGCCCATTTTCGATTCAACCCCTTCAGCTTGTCAAGAAAGACCGCCAATTTGTCAATCGCGTCAACCGCTCCGCCCGTTCGCCAATCCCCCTGCGGCAATTCGATATGCCCATTCCGTCCAGGAATCGTAATCTTCCCCCATAAAATCCCTCTGCATAACGGCGCGACATTCAAATGGGTCGGCTCTGTTATCAGGCATCCATCCGCACGATACCCATGATCCACAAAAGCTAACGTTCCCATTCCGCCAGCTTCTTCGCCCACAACCGTACCGATCTGAACGTCGCCTTTCAACCGGATATGACATTCCTGAATCGCTTTGAACGCGACTGTCATACAAGCGATCCCGCCTTTCATATCGACAGCGCCCCGTCCATATACTCTCCCGTCCTTCCTGCACCCGCCAAACGGATCAACCGTCCATCCAACGCCTCGTGCAACAACGTCAATATGCCCGGAAAGCAGAAGGGATCGGCCATCTCCATCGCCTTTATAAACTCCATACAAATTAGGCCGATCTTCGAAAGTGTAATTCGGATAGTAGCCCGCTTTTCCTTTATACTTCGCGAGCCCAATCGGATCAGGATAACTAAATTCAGTTTTCATTCCCATCTGGGTCAAATACTTTTGAAGAACCCGCTGCGCGTCTCCTTCGCGCATATACATTTTTTCTTCATTAAAATATGGCGTCACGCTCGGAACACGAATCAGATCCGTTAACAAATTAACAACTTCATCAGAATGTTCTTCAATCCATCGATGTACAAGTTCAACGTGCGATTCCATTATTCGTCCTTTTCATAAAGCAAAATAACCATCATAAAATCAATATAATTACGCTAAACCAAGCGCAGCCGCCAGAATTTCTCTTTCTGTAAAAGCAACGTGCATAAAGCTTCCAGTAATTCTTCCTTTGCGAAACGTGATAACTCGATCCGATAATTCCAGAATCTCCTTTAGATCGGAGGATATCAGAATAATTGCAACCTCCTGCACCGCTAAATCCATAATAAATTTATGAATCTCAGTTTTCGTCATCACATCAATACCGCGGGTTGGCTCATCTAAAATCAAGACGTCCGGCCTGTCCAGCAACCATCGACAGAAGAGGACCTTTTGTTGACTTCCACCGCTCAAATTATCGATCAGCGCATCCGAAGAATCCGTCTTAATCGAATATTTTTCAATATTTTCATGAACAATCTTTCGTTCCTCTTTTTTTAAAATAAAGCCTAATCGATCAGATAGCTTATCTAAAAATGGAACGCTCATGTTTTCCAAGACGGAATGACCATGAAATAAACCCTGAACGCCTCGATCCTCAGGAACATAATAAATATGCCGCCGAACAATTTCAGCGATCCGCATTCCCGTTATATTCTCATCCTTCAAAAGAACCTGCCCTTTTTCAGGTTTCTTGTACCCAAAAACTGCACGGGCGATTTCACTCCTGCCAGACCCAACAAGACCGTAAAATCCTAAAATTTCTCCCGGACGCAGCTCAAAACAAATATCCTGATACTCGACACCGCAGCATAAATCTTTAACACTGAGAATTGGGGGCTTTTCCTCGTATGAACGAGGAACAAAAACGTCTGTATTAATCAGTCTGCCAGACATGGCAGTCACAATTTTCGTTTCATCAACTTGTTCGGGACTTACGCTTCCAGTAACCTGGCCGTCTCTCATCACGATAATATTGTCAGAAATTCTTAAAACTTCCGGGATACGGTGACTGATATATAGAATGCTGACACCTCTGGATTTAAGCTTCGCAATAATCTCAAACAACTTTTCGGACTCGTTATGACTCAAGATAGAAGTCGGTTCATCTAATATAAGAATGCTGCAATCCTTATAAATTCCTCGGGCTATAAGAACTAACTGCTGATTTCCTATGGATAACTCGCTCATTGAAAGACTTAGCACATCCTCAGATAAACCAACCAATCTTAATGCGCTGACTCCCGAATCATACATTCTCTTCCAATTAACCGATCCGCTTCGATTCACGAACTCATTTCCAGAAAAAATATTTTCAAGAACGGATAGGTCAGAGAATATATTAGGTTCCTGGAAAACGATCGAAATACCTTTTTTCATGGCATCAAGCGGCGATTGAAAAAAAACTTTTTCGCCGTCCATCCAGATTTCACCTGAGTCCTGCTGAATTGCTCCTGCAACAATCTTCATTAAGGTCGACTTACCAGCGCCATTCTCGCCTACGATAGATAAAACCTTACCTCGATCCAAGTCAAGGCTGACATTTCTCAAGGCCTTTATTCCGCCAAAAGATTTTTCAATAGAAACCAGTTTCAGTAATGGAACATTCATAATAACCTTTTTATCCCAAACGCCGATCACATCGGGCCGGCGTTTGGAATCGAAAGACGAAACGGTGCCGCTAAAAAGTAAAATTATTAACGTTGTCCGGAGTAATAACGAGCGGATCGCCAAGCAAAAGGATCTTCTCATCCTCAAAGTATTTCACTGGATGATCAAAGCCTTCAACATGATTCTCTTCCTCAAACGGTTTCCCTTCAACAGCCATTTTTCCAGCCCAAACGGTAAGATATCCAAGCTCATAGGCATTCCAAAGGATTGACCTTGCCATCACTCCAGAATCCATATAAGGCTTTACAGTCGCGGGAGAACCATAACCAATAACCGCGATTTCGCCTGCGCGACCTTCTTGCTGAACGGCCTGCGCAACGCCAGGAATGGTTGAAGACGCAACGGCAATGAGACCCTTCAAATCAGGATATCTTGTCATTAGCTCCTGCGCTTGTTTTAGAGCCTGCTCGCTGCTTCCGCCTTGGGTGTATCGAATGTCGACGATTTCAATTTCAGGATATTTTTCCGCAATTCGCTCCTTCATATAGTCAATCCATGTGTTCAAATTTGTTGCAGTAGATTCACCGGAAACAATTCCAACCTGTCCTTGATTTTCAATTTGAGCAGCAAGTTCATCAACTAAGATGTATCCTAAATCTTTATCAAGCGCCTGCGCGACATAAAATTCCCTACGGCTGTCTGGCGCGTCGGAGTCCGAAGTAAAAACGTGAATACCGGCCTCTTGCGCCTTCTCGATATACGGATTGGTTGACGAGCTATCGAGTGTTGAAATAGCAATCGCGTCGACCCCCTGTCGAATCAGACTATCCAAAATTTTTACCTGCTCAGCCGCACTTGCCTGCGTCGCCCCAGTATAAAGAAACTCAACATCAAGATCCTCAGCGGCTTTCATTCCACCATCCTCCATCGCCGTAAAATATGGAATCCCAATAAGCTGAGGGATAAAGGCTATGCGCAATTTCGATGAATCTGATTGAGCAATTACGCGCCCACCGATTTCACAAAAACAAGCAACACAAATAACTACGAAAAATAGAAAGAATTTCAAAATCTTCTTCATACTGCCTCCCTTTTATCGAATTGAAAAAAATTTTAGCCTGTTTAGTAAAACGTTTTACCTAAGCTAAATATATAATATCAAACCAACCTCAACTGTCAAGCCTGATATATGTAATGGAATACTTATTACAAAACGCCAAATAAAATTGGTATTTAAAAGGACCTCGCCCGTTGCTAAAATTCACCTACTCTCGCACGTACGCGCCAACAACCGCAGCCCCATCCACAAAATACGTCTTCACCAGTCGAAAGCCAGGACGCTGATAATCGTTTCCCGGATAATTCTTATAAGAATAGCAGAACGCATCCGCATTCTCCGTCTTCCACACCACCCTGAACCGGGAAGACACGCTCTCCGGAAGCGCCCAGAGCGTAAACTCAGACGCCCCATATGTCAGGTCCTCGTTAACGCCAAACTGAAGCTGCTCTTTCGAGGTCGCATGCGCCAGATACTCGATACAGGGACGCGACCCGACGCCCCATGAATCGCGGGAAAATCCAGAGGCAATCGGCCGTCCGATCGCGTTAAAATACGCGAAATCCAGTGGATGGTTCGAGGCGATCCAGAACGCAGTAAACCCAAAAGATAAAACGCATCCGGCTATGACGATTCCTCTCCCCACCTTCGCCCAGGCTGGTTTCCTCCCAATCGCGGTACTCAGTCGGTCGAATCCGCTCGCGATCAGCACGAGCATCGGAGCGTAGAGAAAATACGCGTGCCGCCACCCATGATAAATCGTCGCCTTCGACAGCACGATCAACGCGTAATAAACAAGTATCAGCCCGAGCGAAAACAGGTCGAAAAGGACGCCCCCTGAAACTTTTACCAGCCCATTTTGCCGAACCACAGACGAAATCGCGCCGCCCACGCCAATCAGAAATAACAGGAGATAAAAAACCGGCGTCGTAATCCCGATCCAAACCGCCAGGTACAGCGGAACGTCCCGCGGAGCGACCAGCGTCCCCAAAAAAAGCTCAGCGTCGCCGATCCCCGGCAGGTTCGTAACAAACGTCAGCCCGCTCAGGATCGACCCGAGATTCATCTCCCAAAGATACGGCGAAACCAGATAAAAACACGCGGCCGACCCAACCAGCGTCAGGAATTCCAGCCGCAGAATCTCTTTCAGCGGCCGTCCCGTCCGAGCCTCCGACAGCGCGATCAGCGCCAGAAACGCGGGAAGCAAGCCAAAACCAAAATAGCGCGCGTTCGCGGTCAGCGCGAACGCCGGCAGGAAAAATCCGATCGCCTGCCGCGACCGATCAACCATGTACGCGCCGCAGCAGCTCAGCGCGATCAGGAACCAGGCAAAAAAGACGATATCCTTGGAATTATAGAAGCTTTCCGCGAAAAAACGCGGCGAGAGAATCAGGACGGCCAGCCCGAAAACCGGCGTCCAGCCGCACTGCCAGCGCCTTCGAAGATACACGAAAAAACAACCCGCCGCAAACACAACCGTCAGAAAAATATAAAGCCGCCTGAATTTCAGGAACTGCGCGAGGTTCAGCGACACCCCCGGCAGCAGGTTGATAAAAACCGTCGGCAGCAGCGCCGTAACGCCGTAAACCCGATCCTTGTATGTCAGCAGGTCGGGCAGCTCGTCAAGCTCCCCATACATCGGCAGCTTCAACGAACGCACGTCCGCCAACATCGGAAGCTTTGAAAAAATATACTTAACGTTGACCGACGCCGTCTGAACCTCGACGAGCTCATCGGTAAACCCACCGTAATCATCAAAAAAGTTCAGCCCAATCGCCAGCCAGACACAAAAAATCAGGATCCCCGTCCAAAGGACAAAATCCGGCCGCTTCCAATCCTTCAAAATCGCCAAATTCCAGAAAATAGGGTTCCGCCTGCTGGACGCGTTCATTCGCCTCGTACCCATGACCTTCATTCTCCTCAGATTCAGAACGAAAATCGGAGTCAGCGCGACGGCCAACCCCGATTTCTTCCTATTCTACTCCGCCCCGCTTATGCTTACGCGGGGGAACCGAACGACGCTACGATCCGCAGGATATCGAACCCCTCGGCAAACCGCCGCTCGCCGATCGCGCCGTTCCGAATCAGCGTCGACCGTGTCAGCTCCTGATTAAAATAATACTTCGAACGATACGTCTGATACTGGCTTAACGCCAGAATTTTCTTCTCAACGTCCTCCTCGCCGACCGTAACGAGGAAATCCGGAAAGAACCCATAAGACGAACGGATAACGTCGAAACCGAGAACCGTTCGCCCGCGAAACGCGCGAAGCGCCTCCGCCGTCATCGTATTATGATCCTGATGAACGTCGGCTTTCGTATGTACGAAGACGATATCCGGTTCAAATTCACGCTGAATTTTCAGCATCGCCTCTAAAATTTCCTGACGCGCGTCAGGGAACCGCCGCGTCTCGAAATCCAGAAGCGTGACCTTCTCTCTCGGAACGCCCAAAACTGCCATCGATGCGTAATGCTCCTCGATCAGGTTCGTCAGAAGCGGGTTTTTCTGATTATCCGAAAACGTCACGCAGCGAACTTCCGTCGCCGGCGCGATCCGCGCCAGCAGCGCGCCACACCCCAATTCAATATCATCCGGATGCGCGCCTAAAAAAACGACGCGCTTCCCGAAAAAAGTCATATTTTCCATCGCCCCTCGGCGGTCCGTTATTTCGTCGCGACGAATCCGCCAACGACCTTGGTCATCACAATTTCGCCGTCGCGTTCAATATATTTATCGGCAACGCGATGAATCTTCGACATCACATCTTCGAACTCAGCATGCGTCGCGAACAGCGATTTCCATAAGCGCCGATCCTCGGACATCGACGCCCGCGCGTAAGCCATGAACGGAGCGGCCGTCTTAAACGTCAGCGGATTTTCAAAAATATGTGTGTCGACCTTCGCGAACACCGCCGCGATTTCATCGTATATCTCTGAGCTGTAACGCGAACTCCCGGGCATCGGCGGAATCTCCTTCCCCGTCGCCTCCCGAATAATATCGTAAAAAACGCGCTTATTCTCAGGCATCGGGCCGGTCGTGAACAGTCGCCCACCCGATTTCAGGACGCGATGCATTTCCGGAACCGTGAAATGAATATCGCTCGTGTAATAAATCGCGAAACAGCATGAAACCAGATCAAACGCATGATCCGGAAATTCAAAGCGCTGGTCAAAGTCGAGCGGAACGATCCGAAAAGGATTCCCCAGCTTGGCGTTTTCGACTTCCGCCTGATCGAGGAGCTCGCGGCTGATATCGCCGCCGACAATTTCACATTTCCCATTCAGGTACTGATGAAACGAAACGCACTGCTTCCCCCCGCCGCAGGCTACGTCCAAAATCCTGATACCCGGCTTTAAATCGAGCGTATCCAGCATCCAGCGGTCGATATCCCTGCTGCCGAATTTATTATGAATATCGATCCGCGTCAGCAAATCGTTGGTTGTTTCCTGGAAATCAATCTTTTTGCCCATCCTGTCCTCGTTTCCATTTAATAGCTATCGCTATTGTACCAAAAAACGCCTCTGCTGACGCGTGGTTGATCGCTCGCATATCCATTTCCCGACGCATCGTTCCTCGCTCGGCAAAACGTCCCGCCAGATACGAAAAAAACCCCGCGGGCGCGAGGTCTTCGATTCTTCATTCAGATCCAAAAAACGGAATATGCCCGTTCCAACCGGAACCGCTTACCTGCGAATCTCCGCTAAGCTCGCCGCGGCGACCGACTGGCCCACGCGACGCGTTTTCTCCGTCGGCAGCGATAAATTTATCTTCAGATCCGGATATTCCGCCGCGAGAACCTGCTTCGCCGTCTCCAGCAGGATATCGCCGCCCTTCCCTGAAACGACGCGCCCCAGCAGCAGAACCTCTTTTAAATCATAGAAAAGCGAATAAAGTTTCAGCGCGTAACCCAGATACGCCCCGATCGTCTCATAAATCTTCGCAGCGTTTCCGTCCCCATCAGCCATCAGCCCCTGCACGATTTTCAGCTTTTCCGCCGGCGTTTCAGCCGCCGACAAATCGATCCCGGCAGCGGGCGCCAATTTAATCACGCCGTCCTGACTGAAATACTTAACACCGCAGCCAATATCCCCGGACCATTCATCAACCATCGCGTTTTCCGCCAGATCGACCGGCGCGAACGCCAGCTCGTTCAACCAGCCGGTAATATTGCCTTCGCGGTCGACGAAACCCGCCGCCTCGCTCGTCCCCATCGCGATTCCCAGAACCGAATCCGCGTTCAGGCTCATCGCCCCAGCCAGCGCCGTAACGTCGCCGTCGTTCGCAACCACGAGCGGAATATCCGCGCCGATCTCCTTCGCCGCGTCGATATAAATCCGCTTCACCGTTTTTTCAAAAGCAGCCTTCGGAACCTGAAGAAAGAGCGACGCCGCCTTCGTTTCATTATTGATATAAATACCCGCCGAAGAAACGCCGATCGCGTCGACCCGCGGCAGGTGCGCGGCGGCGCGACGGAACGAGTCTAAAATCCCTTCGTAGTGATAAGCCGGATCGGCCGTCACCTTCGGAAGCCAGACAATCTCTTCAGAGAAAACCGGCTCGCCGTCAATAACCGCCGAAACCTTCCGATCGGAACCGCCGGCGTCAAACCCAATCCGACAGCCGTCTAAATGCCTTCCGATCGAGACGGATTTCTGGTACGGGCTCGGCCGCGACGCGTAATCCGTCAAGACAACCTCAAACGGCTTTTCATACACATTCGTCATGAAATGGAAATCGAACGACCGTTTCCCGTCCGCCGAATACGCCGCCGCGATCGCTTCGCCAATCTTCCGATCGCCGCTGATCGTCAGTCGGAAACCGCCGCGCGCCCAGATCATGAATTTCACAATCCGTTCGACGACGAGATAATCGACGTCGAATTTCCCAGGGACGCCATGAATCTTCGTTTCAAAAACCTGAACCTGAGCGTCTTCGCGTTCAATCGAAACCGCGATCGGCTCGGTCGCCGTTTTCAGGAATGCTTCGTAAAACTTCGTGAACGGGATATAATCCGGGTCTAAAACCGGCGTACAGCGAATATCTAATTTCACAGACTTAAAAACCTTTTCCATTCTCAATTTCCTTCCTTCGTTTCGTTACCCCGCTTCCGACCGGACGGACGGAAAAACCCGCCGCTGATCCGTTTGAATCCTGATCCAACTTAAAATAAGTATAGTCCATCTCAGCGAAGTCATCGAGAATTTTCGCGTCAGATAATCGTAAAATCCGCGCCGATCTGCCGTCATGCATCCGACGACCCCGCGCCGATAAATACCGCGTCATATCGATCCTGCATAAGCTTTTCTCCGCTCTCTCTGCTCTATCCGTTCGCGCCCCTGTCTCTGATCGTGCGGCAGAACGATTGGAAATGATACAGTTTTCGTTAAAAAATGGCTCTGTGAATCTGAATCCAGTTCATGGAAAGCGCGATTGTGAGTTGACAAAGTAAACGCAACTTATGAGCTTGCCTGTCAAATGCAACTGACCTTCAGCGTTTCTGCCTGATTGCGCTGCATCTATTTCGCTGACCACAAAAATTTTTCGTCCCGCAAGCGGGATTTCCTCCCCGGCCCCTCCCTTCCGGTCGGGCATGTCCCGCCTTCGCGGGACGGATGTGAAGAGGCCGGAGGACAGATGCGCCCGCAATGTAAATAGATCTGATTTTCTATTGCAAGGCGCAAAGCGAGGCGCTCTCCCGCGCCCCGGATCCATTACGGCGTTATTTTAAGCCGGAGAGCGGGACGGACTGCGCTCCTGCGGGGAACATAGAAACCATAGTGGAGGAGCGAGCCACCCGCGTGGACTTCCGCGGCTTTATCACTATTGTGGTCCGGCGACGAAGCCACCACCACACCGTTCCCAGGTCGCTGTTCACATACACATCCTGCGCGATCACGTACTCCGTCGGAAAAGTCCTCCGGTCCTCGTCGTCTTCAAAATGCCGCTCCGCTTCCCAAAGGCTCAGCAGGAATACCCGGTCCTCCGTATCCCTCCCGCCGCTCTTCCCGTACCTCGGATTGTCCGCGTTCTCCACCTTCGTCAGCGCACCCTTGTGTCAAGTACTGGATACATTTTTTTAATTTTCATCCAATAATACTTGCACGTTATGTTACTATGACTTCATTGATTCATCCTAAAACAAGCTATTCATTCTATACTGCTAAATAATTTAGTATATAAATGCTATAAATTTAGCTAAGATTAAAGCCGCTGCCAACAAAACAGGAATAAAGATAATTCTCTTTTTAATTACATTTACAACACCAGGTATATATTCACTATCCTTTATACCTTTTATTTTTAGATTCTTGCTATTACTGGTCCATAAAATATCCATAACTAGTCCATCAAAGATATTCCAGGATTGAAGAAAAATATTTAATTGAATAAACGCTTGTTTAAAATCATTGATTTCATTCCATGACCCGACAATTAATATCAAACTTCCAAACATTAAAATAATAAATAAAGAATAAAATATGATTTTATTTCTCTTGATTGTTTTATAATCTGTATAACCAAATTCAACAACCTTATCTATAACAGATTTGGGATAAAAATATACAATATTAATCGCATTGCCTCTAAATGATAAAGCTACTAATAATGTGAATAATAAGCAATATAAAACCACTTGTAGAAATAAGATATCCATTTTAAATATATTCACCTTTAATTATTATATTTTTTTAAATGCAAACAATTATTTAGGATTCTGAACTTTATCTCCAACAATCCAAAAATCACACATATCATCACCTTTAGCTAATGTTTTATCCCTAAATAATTTTGCTTTTCTAACTTTAATCGTAAGATGATCTAATTCGCAAAATATAGGAGTTATTTCTTCTAAGTTATTATCTTTAAAGAATTTAGCGATTGGACATTTAGTAAAATAATAATAAAATCCATCCTGATGACTATCATCAAAATTAAATTTCCAAGTTTCTGGATACTCTTTGCGATGAAGCTCTGCCCAATCAGAATTCTTATGCATAAGCTCTTTAAATTTTTTTAAATCTTTTGGGTTATTATAATCTTTCTTGCCCATTAGTTTTAACAATGTGGGATCTGATAAAGTAATTCTCATTATTTCTTTCAAATCTTCAGAAGTTATTTTGCCTTCGCTTCCCTGCATAAAAGAAAAAAACAACAGACAAAAATATAAATTGGAAGCCATGGGATTTTCAGCGCCAATATCATCAGCTTTATTCAGTAATTCTCTATATTCAGCTTTAGCATTTCTAACAATCATCTTAACATCTTCATCGCTATATTTTATTTTTAATGCTCTTTTTACAAAAGGATTCATCACAAACCAATATATGGGTTTATACTTTAACATTTCCGCCTCTAAATAACACTAAATTAATACATAAGATATGGTTAATTCTATTATAGAGCCAATAAATTATGTCTTATAACTCTCTCATTTTAGACCACCTCGATTTCCTTGAGACTCTGTATATATATCCATGCTGGCATCTTCTTTCGCCATTTTCAAATTTTCCAAAACAGCTTTATTAAAAAGGAAATTCTCTTGCGATACATAAGCGACGAGTTCCATGTTTTGCTTTAACAGCATATCATTCAAATTGTTTTTTCCGATTAAAATTTCTCCGTCACAGGTATTCCAAAATCCGGCAATTAGTTTTGCGATAGTGGATTTGCCACCACCTGAATCCCCGACTATTGCAATCCGCCCCTTCTCTTCCTCATTAAACGCCGTAGCGTAAAATTCTCCGTTCAGCCATCCCCGCAGCGTGCATTCCGCCCACGTTACGCTCACCCATCCCTTGTTGTACGCTCTCGCGTCCAGCGCGTATTGGCTGACGATCAGCGCGCTCCCGTCGCTCACCTCCAGCACACGCCACTCGATCGGCTCCGGTCCGTTCGAAGGATTGTTGTCCTGCTCGTACGACCCGAACTCGATAATGTCCCCCACCTGTACGTCCACGTACGGGTTCTGCGCCTTAGCCTGCGCCTGCGCTGTCTCAGCGGCGGCTGTCTGTGCGGTCGCTGTTGCGGTGGCCGCCGTTTGCTGCATCGCCGATATCGCCGCTAATTCTTCCTCCCGCCGTTGTACCGCGATTTCGGTTTGCATTCCTACCGCCTCCGTCAGTTTGTTGATTTTTTTAAAAGAAAACCCGCCCGCCGTTCGGACTGGCTAAAATAATCTTATCAAAGTTTTTCAACTTTTTTTCTGTCAATCCAATGTGTATTTATAAAGAACGCCGCGGCCAAGCCCGCCCGTGGAAATCTAAACGCGGACCAGATGCGGGTGAAAAACTTGTCATTTTCTTATTTCAACGTAAAATATGGACAAGCGATCTCGACAGAAGCAGCGCCGTACCGAACCCCACCCTCAGAAAAGTTCATCAGCCCAGCCGCGGTTGGATTCAAACATAAAATCGGAGCTGCTCCCCGTCCTTCGCGTTCCAGTCCGCAACCGCGTAGAAAATTCGTCCGCCGCTTTTCCAGCCGCGGCACCGTTCGACGAACGGGACCAGGTCCGGGAGCGCGGGAAGCCGTCCGAGCTCCGAAACCGGGACCCATTCAAGCTCGCCTTCGTCAGATGCAATCGGCGCGATCTCCCGGTCAATCTCGCCGCGAAAAATATGGACCTCGACTCCAACGTCCGGATGCGTTGAATCGATCGACAGTCCGCAAAGCTCCAACTCGACGCCCTGAATCCCGCTCTCCTCGAAAAGCTCGCGTTCCGCTCCGGCAAGGACCGACTCCCCATGCTCGACATGCCCGCCCAAACCGTTATACAGCCCGGGAAAATTCTTTTTCGTCTCCGCCCCGCGAAGGAGCAGCACACGATCGCGATGAAAAACGAAGATCAGCGTCCTCGGAATCACCTGATAACGCGGAATCATCCTAAAACCCGAAATCCAGAAAATCCGTTCCGAAGAATAGCTTCAGGAAAATCATACCGCAGACGACCAGAATAATCAGCCCGCAGCCGCAACCGCAGCAATTCCCCGATTTGTAACCGAACGTCTCCTGAAGCCAATTATAAATTTTCGACAAAAGAAAAGTTTTAAGTAAAAACCCAAGACATCCCTGACGATCGTCGTTCATACGGTCCCTCCATTCCTTATCCTTATATACGCGTCAGCTCGAAAAAAGACTCGTTCTTATTATATTCAGAAAAAAAGAGAGCGTTTCAAAACTTTTTTTCCTGAATGGTCTTGAGACGCCCTCTGCGCAATATCCAACTCAGAACCTTTAATAGATTTGAATCGATAATGAATAATTCGTCGCCTGTTGGAACGAAACCACCTCGATCAGGTAGTCCTGCCTCCGCGGCAGCACGCCGCTCCAATTCGTCAGCTTCGCCGTATGATCCTGATAAACGACCCCGTCGTCAATACCGCTGATCCGCAGGAACGCGTTCGGCTGGGTCGTTCCGCTCTGAAGCCTGACCGTCATCGTCTGTCCAGCCGACGCGTAGGCCGTGTACGAAACGACGCCGTTAGCCCTGACCGCCCCTGCCAGCTGCGCGCTGTTTGTATTCGGCGCAAAGCGAACCCGCACCGGGATAACGAACGTCAGGCGAAACCCGGTCGCCGCCGCATCCGGGTTACAGACGTCGAGATTATACTTCGTCGCCTTCGACAGGATTTGCCGGATCGTCCCAAATTGATTCGCATTGCTGACGTAGAGCGTCCCGGTATTATCCGACAGCCCCAGATTCACTCGGTTGTTATCCGACGAAACGGTCGCCAAGAGCAGGTAGTCGTTCCCGGCATAAAAATCGTACCGGGTACAAGTCCCCCCCGCTGACGTGCCGGCGATCTCCGTCATCGTCTCGCCCTTTGCGAATTGAATCGTTCCACCCAACCGGTACTGCCAGGAGCCCGGAACAGGGTAATATGGATTCGCCGGGATCGCGGTTTGGCCCGGTTTCGTCGAAATCGGCGGAATAGAAAGCAGGAACGAAAAATTCGTCGCCATCTGGCCCGGATTATACACGAGCAATTCGTATCCACCCGAAACCGGCAGCGGCATCCCGAACGTCGCGCTGCGTGCGTCCAGGCTCAACAGGACCTGCCCCTTCAGCGTTTTCACGCCCAGAACCGCGGCGTTCGTATCCGAATTCAGCGTAATCGTCGCCGACTGATTCGCGGCAGCGTAAAACTCATAGCGAACCGCAACCCCGCCGTCGAGCCGCCCGCTGATCACCTGACTCGTCGCGCCGGGCGCGAATCGGATCGACCCGCCGATCATCGTCGTAGACTGCGCCGCCGCGGACAGCGCTATCATCAGAATCAACCCCAAAACGCCGATCAGAACCATTATTTTTTTCATTAAACACCTCTTTCAAAGCATGATATCGCGTTTCATCGTTATACCGCTAATACGTTTAAATCCGCCGCTTAGTTCCCGAAAATTCCGGGGATCAGCTCCGCGCTGAACATCGCAGCGCCGGAACCGGACCGAAGAACGACGAAATAAATCTCGGTCAATCCGCAGCACGATTTCCAATCGACCTGGCGGATTGGGCCGAACGTCTCCGGCGAACCGCCCCAGGGAAAGATATCGACCGTTCCGGCGGAACGCTGATCAAAGCGCACAGAAAACCGCACCCCCGCGCCGACAGGAATCCGAACCGGGATCATAACAGGCCCCGGCTCTGTACGGAACGTCGCTTCCGGGCGCGTTTCATCGACCATTATTTCCGCTGACTTCACGAGCTCAACCGTCGCCGGGACAGCAAAAATCAGCTCTAATTCCTGATCGTTATCCGAAATCAGGACGCCCATGTCCCGGGCGATCAGCCTGAACGAATTCGTCGCGCCCGGGTCCCGTACTGTCAGCTTTAACTCGGAGCCATCAACCGTATAAATCAGGACAGATTCATGCCGGTGGACGCTGACCGGATAGGATTCCCCCGGCGCAGCGTGAATTACAGAAACCCGATCACTGGCATCGTCCGTTTCAGGCATGATCGTCGGCGCCAACACGATCTCCCGATCCGGTCTGACAAAAGCTGATTCGCCGGAATCCGTCGGCTGGACCGGAAGCCCCAAATCGATCGGAGCTGGTGTTGGAACCGTAACCGCTGCAGGGTCCGAAGTTCCTGTCGGCGCGATCGTCTGGCTCGGTCTCGACGGCGCTTTAAACTCCCGGGTACAGAAAAGACAAGCCCCATCGTCGGCCGTCGAGGTCGGGGCCGGAATGAAGGTTGAGGTCGGGATCGGCGTGAAGGTCAAGGTCGGGACCGGCGTGAAGGTCAAGGTCGGGACCGGCGTGAAGGTCGAGGTCGGGACCAGCGTGAAGGTCGAGGTCGGGACCGGCGTGAAGGTCAAGGTCGGGACCGGCGTGAAGGTCGAGGTCGGGACCGGCGTGAAGGTCGAAGTCGGGACCGGCGTGAAGGTCGAGGTCGGGACCGGCGTGAAGGTCAAGGTCGAAGTAGAAGTCAGTGTGGCCGTCGGCGTTAACGTAAACGTAGCCGTCGGCGTTTCGGTCGAAGTCGGAACGAGCGTCGCCGTAGCCGTCGGGGTCAACGTAGGCGTCGTCGACGCCGTCGCCGTTTCAGACAGCTTCCGGATCAGCGCTTCCAGCGCCTCCCGCGTCACCGTCCGATAAACGCGATCCGCGATCTCGGTTTCAACCTGCGCCGTTGCCGCCGCCTGATCCGTCCGCTCGATCGGCGCCGGAACGAACGTTGAGCAGGCGCTGGACCCCAGCGCCAATAACAGCCCTAAACAGATCAACTCGATACCTTTTCGCATTTCAAAACCCACTTTCATGTCCTCAACTGACTTATTTCCAAGATCGTCTGCAAGACCTGTTCCCAGATGACCGGCGCGGAATCGATTGTCGCGCCAGGCGCGAACGCGAACGCAAACCCATCCGCTAAAACCGGCCTGATCGTGATCCAATTTGCCGGAAATTCGTAAGCCGTCGGCTCGGCTCCGTCGTAAAGCGCCGCCGCCAGCTTCCGGTCCAGCTTCTTCCGCGCGTCCGAAGGAAGCCCCGTCTCGTCGCCGATCGGGATCCCCATCGCCGCGCCTGCCCAATCGGACAGCCGCGCTTCGTCTAAAACGTATGACAGGAACAGCCATGATGCGAACTGCTCCACAGCCGACTGGACAACAATGCCGACTGAAAACGTCTCCGCGAACACCTCATTCCGCACTCCGTATATCCCCGGATAGGGGATCAGCCGCCAATCGTCGGCGCCGTTCGTCTCGGATTCAGCGAACGCGATCCGCTGAAACGGAAGATCGGCCGCCGTCCCAGAGTAAAAAAGCGCTTCATGATCAGCGAAGTAAGCGTAAGGCTCCGAAAGCCGACTCTGCCAGACACAGCCATCGTCAAACAGCTTCCGCAGCGCGCTGACCGCTTTCAGGAACGCTTCTCCCGGCGCCGCCGCGGAAAGGTCCGAAAAATCGATTTTTCCAGCCTCAAACGCGCTGAGCCAGCTGACCGCCGTTCCGGGCGCACCGGATATGATCCATCCGCCGGTTCCGTTATTTTCGCGATCCTCGTCGTCCATGCGCGCCTGATACGCGGCGCAGCTCTGCTCCGCGAACGCCTCGAACGTTTCCGGAGGCCCGGAAAAGCCTAACTGCTGACCCCAGGTATCGTTATAAAAAAGGAAGTACGGCGTATACCATAGCGGAAAAACCGTTCGCTTCCCCGGTACCGGGATCCGCGCGTCGATCGCCCGGATACGTTCCGGGGATAAACCGTACTGCGGATGCGCGAAGTAATCGTCCAACGGCGCGAAAAGAACCCCTTCCCCGCTCCAGAAGCGGAAATAATCCGCCGTGGAAAAAATCAGGTTCGGATGCCCCCCGTCTTCTCCGCCGCCCAGGACACGATCGCTGAGATTGACATCCGAAATCATGCTGTCCGCCGAAACGACAATCCCAAACGCGTTTTCATCGTTAAACGCGTCGACGAACGCGTCGAACGCCGCCTGAACCTGATCGCGGAACCCATGCCAGACATGGATCTTCAACCCATCCAGGTCCTCCGGCCTAACGCTCAGGTAAGCCGGAACCGGCGTTGCCGTCGGCAACGGCGTGACGCTCGCGGTCCGCGTCGGGAGAATCGCCTGCACCGCCACTTCGGGATCCGTCGCTCCCCCCCCCGCCGCGGCTTCCGTGAAAACTGCCGGCATGGGTGTGTTGCAGCCCGCCGTCAGCAGCGCCAGCCAGGCAAAACCAAACCAGACGATCGCAGCCCGTCCCATTTTCCGTCCGTTCCGCCGCCTTGATTGATCCATAATCAGAAATACTGCCCGAAGAAGGGGCGCTCCGCGCCGACCGACGTAAACGCCTCATGTCCGGGAAAAATCAACGTCTCGTCAGGAAGCGTCAGCACCCTGGTATTAATGCTGGCTTCGATTTGCCGCTGCGAACCGCCGAAAAGATCGGTCCGTCCGTGATCATGGTAAAAAACCGTGTCGCCGCTGAAAAGCCAACCCGCCGCCGCGCAATAATAACAGACCGATCCGGGGGAATGGCCGGGCGTATGCAGCACGGTAAAGCCGTACTTCCCAACCGTCAGGCGCGTCCCATCAGCGATCGGGATCCGCGGCGCAGGGCAGTTACCCCCACGGGCCTGGCCCGCGCGCGCCGAGCCGCCGCCCGTCCGGATCGCTTCGTCGTCCGGATGAAGCGCGATCGGAACGTCGCGGCCCTCGGTCTCCGTCAGCTTCGCCCCATAAATATGGTCAAAATGCGCGTGCGTCAGCCAAAGCGCCGTCCATCGCCAGCCTTCTTCTTCAATTTTTCGGAGAACCTGCTGAAAATCGAACGACGCGTCGATTACGACGCACTCCTTCCGTTCCGTATCGGCAACAATATAGCAGTTATTCGCCATGGACCCCGTCTGAATCGGGACCATGCGCAAGCTTTCATACGTGTAATTCGTCAGTTCCATCCGTCCTCCGTCCCTCCGCACGAACTGCTGATCAACTTGCGTTCAGAATCCGCAGCTCGCGCGGAAACGAAGTCAGCGCTTCGCAGCCCGAATCGGTCACAACCAGATCGTCCTCAATTCGAACGCCGAAACGGCCGGGAAGATAGATTCCCGGCTCGTCCGTGAAAACCGTTCCCGGTTCCAACGTTAAATCATTTTCCGCGAACATGTACGGATCCTCATGGCATTCCATTCCCAGTCCGTGGCCCAGCCGATGGGTAAAGAAATCGCCGTAACCGGCGGCACGAATAACCGACCGCGCCGCGC
The DNA here is from genome assembly GCA_001717545.1 of Anaerolineaceae bacterium oral taxon 439. NCBI lineage: Bacteria > Bacillati > Chloroflexota > Anaerolineae > Anaerolineales > Anaerolineaceae > Anaerolineaceae bacterium oral taxon 439. Next base: position 2,356,954 of record CP017039.1, read on the forward strand.
CGTCGACGTCCCCCGCTCGGACGCCGGGTCGGGCGAAAGCCGCCGCCGTCCGGTTCGCGGCCAAGACCGTCTCGTGAACCGTCCGCATTTCCTCCGACGCTTCGCCAACCGCGAACGTCCGCGTCAGGTCAGAGCAATATCCGTCATAGCGCGCTCCCCAATCGATCAGGACGAACTCGCCCGGCCGGACCTCGCGCTTGCTGACGGCCGCGTGCGGATCGGCGCTGTTTGGGCCGCTCCCGATAATCGGATCGAACGGCAATTCAACCTGGCTCCCATTTCGGATCAGGTTCCCGATCAACGTATCCGCGATCTCGATCTCGCGGACGCCCGGCTTGATAATCGGAAGCGTATCTTCGAGCGCCCGCTCGGCGATCCGCGCCGCTTTTTTCATCTTCGCCAGCTCATCCGCCGTCTTTCGCAGCCGCAGCCCGGCGAAGAGCTCCGCCGCGCCGACCGGACGGATACCCGCGATGTTTTCCGTCAGGAAAGAAAATTCATGGAAACGGAAATGCCGCGGTTCAATGCCGATCGTTTTCCCGTTCAGCCCTATTCGCTTCCCCGCCTCGGCGAATGCCTCGCCCCAACGAGCCGGCGTATCCTGAAACGGGAACGGAAGGATCGCCGGTAAGACCTCCTGGATCGAGGGGATCTCGAACCCGGCGGCGATGACGCCGAATACGCCGTCCGAACGGATGATTAAGACGCAGGGACGTTCCGATAAATGCTTCCGGAGCCCGGTCGCCCAGATAAAATTCGGCGATGGCGTCAACGCGACCGCGTCCAGCCCGGCGGCTTTCGCCTGCGCCGCGATCCGTTGTATTCGCTCGCTATGAATATTTTCCAATTCTTCCTCCTTCTATTCCGAAGCCCCGTCGTCTTCGCAGAGCTCCGTCATTAAAAAGGTATTTCCCGCCCGTTCCGTCTCGTTCAGGTCCAGCAGCTCGCCAGCGCGGCGAAAATATGCGCAGCTCTCGTACCGCAGGTACGGAACCGTCTTCAAAATCGCCAGATAACCGCGCGTTTCTTCGTCCAGCCGGCCCTGATAAGCGAACGCCTGAACAACCGGGATCCATTCAACCGGATCTTCGCTGTGGTACCCGGCCGCGATCGCCGCGTCCGCGATCCTCGCGGCTCCCGCCCAATCCTGCTTCTGCTGCGCAACACTCATTTGCGCATAACTGTAACACCACTCCCGCGCCGGCTCCGCGCCGAAAAGCGCCGGGTCCGGGTACCGCGCCGCCCCGTCGAGAAGGATCCGATCCGGCTCCGAGGCGAAACCGACGGCGGCGATCCGCGACGAATCGAACGGCGAATAGATCGGGTTACGGCCATCGATAACCTGAACGCAGCTTTTCGCCGTCGGCTTCGTGACCGCAAGAACCTTCGAATAATCCTGCAGCAAGTATATCTTCCGCACCATGCGTTCATCAACGGTTCCCATCTGAACCTTGCGAACCGATTCCAGATTTAACAAATCGGAAGCGATCAGAATATTTCCCTGCCTTCGCCGATAGATCAGGTGAAGCGGGCCAAAATTTTCGTAGTCCTCCTCCGGCGCGAATCCGGCGTTATGCAGCAGGACCATCGTTCCATCCTGAATATCCGGCGCGCGCCAGGACAGCTGCCACCAGAAGTCGTTTTCGATTTCCGTCTGCGCAGCGTAGCGGAGCTGTGTGACCCGCTGCGTCAGGACCGACATCAGGACCACCCCGGTCAGCAGTACGAATTTCACCATACGTCCTTCGATCAACGCAGCAAACCCGATCAGCGTCATGACCGCGCTGAACGCTCCCGGATAGGTAAAACGATCCAGGCTCGACGAAAACGTAATTTCGCGCGTTGCGACGACGAGCAGGAAAACCTCCGCCGCCGCCGACAGGATCCCGGTCAGGATCCATTGCTGCTGCCAGCGGAGCTTCCCGTTCGCGGCCGGCTCCGCCCCCGCTTCGGAACGCGCCGGAAGAGCGCCCGTCTTTCTCTCGCGGGTTAGCCCAAGAAACGCGGCGCAGAAGACGCCCAGCGGGATCAGCGCCTGCGCAAGCGCGTGGAAAAAGAGCCGCAGCTCGACTCCGTTGAGAACGTGATACGGCGGGACGGCCCATGATCCGACCAGCAGTTTAAACAAGTTCATCCCGCTTTTTTGAATCCAGGCGGCGCCTACATATTTCGGCGCTTTACGGAACGTTAACAAAATCGGCATCACATCCGTTCCCGATCGCGTCGCCTCAAAAATAAACGAACGCCAATAGAAAAAGAAAATCGCGCTCAGGATATACGGAACGAAAAGCAGGAGCGCGCGCCCGAACCCGGCGAAAAACGTCCGCTCGCGCCGATTCGCGTCATACGCCCAAAGCAGGCAGAAACGCAGCGCTTCCATCCCGATATAGTACTCCATCAGGAACATGGACGCGACCGCCAGCGCGGCCGCCGAAACGGCGAATCCGACCCGGGCGACCGCCCGCTTCGCGTCCAGCGCCGCGATCGACAGGTAAATCGAACCGGCCATCGCCGCCATCGCGACCTGATGCGGCAGGTAGGTAATCCCGTCGACCTGTCGGAGATATCCGGGAAAAACGAGAAACAGCGCCCCCGCCGCGAACGCCGCGAACGGCGGACGCCGCCAGATCGCGGCGCAGCTCAGCGAAAAAAAGATCGCCGCCAGGACCCGGGAAGCCAGATTGACCAGCCGGTAAGGAAACGGATCGGCTCCGAACGCGCGGTAGGCGGCGGAAAGAAGATATCCGTCCGCCGGGCGATCGCTGGCGTAATGCTCGATCAGCATTTCCGTTCCGCGCGAATCGGCGTTAAATAAATTGTTCCAATCGTCGCGGTAATACCCCAATTCACTCATATTCGGCAGGTACAGCGAACCGCCGATCAGGATCAGCAGCAGAATCGAAAACCACTTTTTATATATACAGCTGCGCAGACGCGTCGTCATTCCGTTCCCAACCTTTTATACGATAAATGAACGTCGCATTTATTATAGTTCAGGGCAAAAGAAACGAAGCGAATTTCGGAAAGTTCAGGGAAACTCCACCGTCCGACGCGGCCATCCCGATCACCCCGGCTCAGCCGATCCGGAAAACCGCACGGTTCCCTAAAACGCCCCAGGACGCAAGGAACGTTTGAATGCTGCGCGTGTAACGCATCCCGCCATCCTGAAGCGTGACCGTTCCCGCCGCTTCGTCGTAACCGAGGACGACGACCGTATGCTGATACGGGACGACGGTCGTCGGGATACCGCTCGCGGGCGTATACGAAAGCGGCGTTCCCGTCGTCGTATTGCCGACGACCCATGCCATCACCGGATTCCCCCTTGCGACCTGTTCCTTGATCCCTTCCCAATTAAAATTCGAAACGCCGAACGACGGAAGCCCGAACGATGTCAGGAGCTCCGCGACCGGCCGTTCGTAAACGCCGTATCCGTTCGGCGGAAGCCCGCCGCGCGCGTCCCAATAATTTCCGACAAAGCCTTCGTTCGGGTCGTCCGATTTCGGAAGGCCGGTTAGAAAGCTCATATAATCGATTCGCACGCCGAAATACGACGCTAAATCGACCGCCGATCGCGTTTCGCAGTCCAGATTATACGATTGCGCGTACCCGACAAACCCGTCGATCGCCGCCGCGCCCGGAAGAGCGCCAGGCGCCGCCTGCGAATCGAGATCGAGCCAGGGATTCGCCGGGATGGAATAAGCGGAGCCTGAGTTGTACGCCGGCGCTCCCGCGACCGAGAACCAGGTTTCATATCCGTCCAGCGTCAGCGCCGGGTTATCTTCGAAAACCGGCTGAACCTCCTGAAGCTCGCCGAATAGCTCGAACGGTTCGTCGAGCCATGGCGACGCGCCAGTCGTCTCTAACGCTTTTTTGGACGCCTGCGAGGCGTCATCCTCGCCCACGTTCCACCATGCCCCTGACGGGGAAGGAGCGACCGCGGTCAAGCCGCCGCCCGTGAATGGGTCGTCGTCTTCGTCCGCCGCGATTAACGGGATCGCCGTTCCGGCCGGTTTCGAGACTGGCGCCGCGTCGATCCGAAGCGTCATATATCCCAGGACTTTCCAGGACGTTTCGAAATCGACGAACGTCCGAAAATAGTTTTCCCCATTGTCCCAGACGGAAAAGCCGAGATCGTTGAACCCGTCGACCGTAACCGTATTCATCTTATCGACGACGACGATCTCGTTTCCGGATTCGCTTCGATAGGGAACGCCTTTTCCGGGAGCCGTATTCCCAACCACCCAGCAGATCACGGGATGACCCGCGCCGACCGCGGCTTTCAGGTCCTCAATCGACCAATCCGCGGCGGCGACCGCCGGAATCCCCGCCAGCGACAACGTTTCAGCGATCGGGCCAGGATAAACGCCGTACGAACCCGGCGGAAGCGCCGGCTTCTCGCGCGGGTCTCCGACGAAGCCAACCGTCGGATCGTCGCTCGTCGGGAGCAGGCTCAGGATTTCCAGCGCGCTCAGGTCGTACCCATAAAAACGCGCTAAATCTGAAGCTGCCTGCGCCTCGCTATTCGACGCTAATTCCATCGGACGCGACGCGTATGCGGATATACGGTTCGCAATCGTCTCCTCAAGCGCAGCGAACGCTCTTCCTGCGGACAGTCCGAATAAAAGCGCCGCAATAAAAACGGATAAAAATCGTCTCATGTCCCCTCTCAGATCAATAAGAAAGCTGCGGATTTACGTAAATTTCCAAATAAAAATCGTTGCCGAACGGCTCATTTTTCGCATTATACGCCTGCCAGCCGCTGTAATAGCCGCCGACATATTCAGGCGCGGTAAACGTAATTTCGATCGTGCCTTCCTCGCCCGGCTGAAGCTGGATTAATTTATAGCGCTCCTTCGCGCCCATCAGGTCGCCGGCGATATAACGGAGCGAATAACGCGAATTCCAGTCGCAGTCGCCGCTGTTCCGGACTTTCCAGCGCTTCACGATCTCCTCCCCTGGCTGAACGACGGTCCCGTCCGGAACCGTCAGGTCTTCGAGAAACAGCAAGTCGTTGACACAGTTCCCACGCGGATCGGGCGTTGCCTGAAACAGGTCGGGCGTCGGCGTCCGGAAGGCAGTCGCGACCAACGTCGGCGGGATGAAAAGAGACGGCGACCCCTCGCGCATCGGCATTTTGCAGCCGCTCGCCCCGAGCGCCGCCAGCGCGGCCGCGCCCCAGATCATGCCGGTCGAAACTTTTTTCCAGATACCCATCAACGTTCACCATGCAAGGTTCGCGCCAGATCAGCGCCCTGGACAGCAGGCCCTTCTTCGCATGCGCGCGCCATTCTTCAGCGTTCGAATGGTAAAATAAACAATGAAATCAAACTTCCGAACCGCGCCCTGATCCGGGCGAAACGGAGAAAATACAGGAGATAGCTAAGATGAAACGAACCCCGATGGTTGCCGGCAACTGGAAAATGAATAAAACCGCGAGCGAAGCCGTCACGCTCATCAACGAACTTTTACCCGCGCTGAAAACGCAGTCCGGCGTAGATCGCGTCGTCTGCCCGCCGTTCACCGCGATTTATCCCGTCTCGCAGCTGCTCAAAGACAGCGGCGTCGGCTGCGGCGCGCAGGACCTGTTCTGGGAAGCGAAAGGCGCGTTTACCGGCGAAGTCGCCCCGAATATGGTCGCGGAACTCTGCGAATACGTGATCATCGGCCATAGCGAACGCCGCCAGTATTTCGGCGAAACCGACGAAACCGTCAACAAGAAAACCCTCGCAGCGTTAGCGAACGGGCTGACCCCGATCGTCTGCGTCGGCGAGACCCTCGAAGAAAACCGGGCGAATAAAACCGCTGAGGTCGTAACGCGGCAGGTTAAAGAAGGACTGAAAGGGCTTTCAGCCAACGACGCCGCGAAAATTATCGTCGCTTATGAGCCCGTGTGGGCGATTGGCACCGGCCTCGCCGCGACCGGGGACCAGGCGAACCAAACCATCGTCGAAACGATCCGGAAGCCGTACGCCGAACTTTACGGCGAAGACGCGGCTCAGGCGATCCGCGTCCTGTACGGCGGATCGGTCAAAGGCAATAACGCCGCCGAATTCTTCGGACAGTCGGATATCGACGGCGCGCTCGTTGGCGGCGCCAGCCTCAAAGCCGCCGATTTCATGGAAATCGTTCGCGCCGCCGCGTAATATACCGGTCTGATGGCCCAAACCTGCGCAGGGGATCCCCGCCGTGGAGATTCCCTGCGCTGTTCGGTTAACGGCAGGAAACCGCCCGAGCAATAATTTCATCCAAAATAAGAAGGGTGGATCCGCATGTCGTCAAATCCTGATTTTATCGAATACGTCTGCGACGTGATCGAAGGAACCGGAACCGTCCGTTACCGGAAAATGTTCGGCGATTACATGATCTATGTTGACGATAAACCGATCCTGCTCGCCTGCGACAATACCGTCTACGTGAAGATCCTTCCCTGCGTCGAAACGCTCCTGGCGGCAGCGGAGAAAGGGCGCCCTTATCCCGGCGCAAAGGAACATTATATTCTGGACGTCGATCACCCGGGGCTGGCCGCCGCTGTCGTCCGTGCGCTTCTCCCCGTGACCGCGGTTCCCAAAGCGAAAAAGAAAAAAAGCGCGTGACCGTGGCGGGAAGACAGGGAATGGATCGATTCGCAGAATTATACTTTCTCCGCCAATGCGCAGAGAACCTCGCGGATGTCCCGATCGATACAGATTGACCTCGGCGCAATCTCCTCCGGCACGGACGCCTCGCCCAAATTCAGGCAGCAATAAACCGCGTTGGGATTCGCCGCCGTCTGCCGCCAGAACGCGTACTTGATAGTACTTGATAATTCCGGAGGTGTTGTTCGCTCTGTCTTGTGGCGTCAATGGCGGAGCCGCTGGCCCAGCTGCTATAGCTTTAAGTAGATGCGATGCAACTGCTGCGCCAAAAGAATATGGTCGCGCAATGCAGACACATCCGCCCGTTCTTTTACATACCGCTTGATCAAAGCATCGATATCTGCCTGCACTTTTATCTTTGTCAGAATCATATTCCATTTACCATTCAAAACGAACGCAGCAGCTTCTCTGCCCACTCGGCTTCCTTAAAGCCCGTCAGAATAAAATCCTCGCCGACTGCCAACGGACGCTTCACCAGCATTCCGTCCGTTGCCAGCAAAGCCAGCTGCTCATCTTCGCTCATCTCCAGAAGTTTTTTGGAGAGACCCATCTCACGATAAGGAATGCCACTCGTATTCCAGAAGCGTTTCAACGGAAGCCCGCTTTTGGCATAGTACTCCCACAGAGTCTCCTTATCCGGATGATTCTCTTTAATGTCAACGACCTCGTACTCGACACCGTTCTCATCCAGCCATTTCAGAGCCTTCTTGCAGGTAGTGCAGCGACTGTAACAATAAACCTTCAACATGGAAATGACCTCCGATCTCAATCATTCATCATCGCATCAAATGCTTCAATCTCATACACCCATACGGGATCATGGTTAGTAACGATTGCCGGCTTGATCTCATCTCCTGCAGGCACCATCACAACCATATTGATTGCTATGGTACCGGCATTCGTCCGGTAGCATAGAGATTCTGCCCGTGCAGGAAGCAGACATCCACATACATGTTTTCTTGCCGAAAAGGCCCCTGAAATCACCTGCTTTATTTCAACCCCAACTATTAAACCTGTACCGCTGTATAAATAGGCTTCAAATACGGTACAATGATAGCCTCATAGAGCTTAACCGACCATTTCGCATGGAATTTCGCAAGGACCGGCCAATCGTCTTCGTTATCGATTCCTACATCGTCTATCTTGTAGTATATCTTGGAAGATTTCTTATCGTCTCCGCGATCCCAGATCAGTTGAACACCGAGAGCTTCCTCAATTTCTACTTTGTGGGCGGCGATAATATCAAAAGCCCGCTTGTTCTCGTTATTGTCCGCTTTCCCCAGATATACCTCAACCCGTGCAGAATCAAAATTAACTACACAACAGAGATTGAATCCTTGAATCCCGAAATAACCATTTGTCCAGTTTTCTTTCACCGGACTGCAGTTACTGAAGACTCCGCTCTCTGCATTTGTCTCTTTGATTATTTCCAGCGCATATGCCCAGAATTTTTTCCTCACTTCATAACGAGTACCGTTTATTTCTTCATCATCTTCGCTGGCATCATCATCTCTCAGATAAAAGACCAGATTTACAGGATCAAGATGGTATAAAGCAAACAGCCGCTTTAAGATAATGAGTTTCGTCCTCGTATTAGTATTGCGTTCTACATAGATGCCATGCTCAATCTCAATGTATTCGCGGAGATCTGTCTTTTTATGGCTCACATACACTGCGAGATCAACAGATCTATCACTTTCATATGCCAGGTTGTTCAGAACTGACTTGTCTTCGGAATGCAGCAGCCGCACCACACTCTCAAACATTTCTGACCAGTTCTTTACGGATTGCTCTAATGTCAAATATGCAAACCGGGCAATTTTACGTCCTGTCAGATTAATTTCATCGTCCAGAGTATAGGAATCCAGCTGCTTTTCGATGGGCCGGAAAACGGTTACCGGTGATGCCCAAATCTCCAATGCCCGCTGCTGAACAAAATCATTCCTCTGCTCCAGCTCTGTTTCCGTCCACTGGCTCTGCGATCCGATCCACTGATTCATACGGATACCGCTATCCTTGAATCCGTTTGTCATATCACGTTTTTCAAGGAAGCTGTTATTGCTGTACTTGGAGTTATAAGCCGTCAGCGTCAGGTTAGCCATCCTATGCAGCCATGTTTCATGTATTCTCTCATAATCCGATCCAAGAGCCTCTGCCCATGCCGGCGTCAAATGCTGCGGCATGATGTGTTCAATGGAATAATCGCCATCATCAAAGTGGCGGTACACGTCCTTATCTTCAATCGTGCCGAAGTTTTCAAAGCGCTCCAAGATGTACATTTTATTCTTCGCGTTCATGGAATAAATCGGCTTTATACCAAAGGCATCCGCAAATTCCGCATCTTTCGGGAAGCGTGCCCGTTCTTTCTTGGACAGGAGAACATTTTTCAGCTTCTCCACGTAATTATCCGTCGTCCCATCGTAACGAAGCACTTCCTTGTGAAGAAGCAGGAATATCTTATTCAACTGGTTCGTGGGCAATTCACAGATCGTTCTGCGGAACAGGTAATTCTCCGTTGTCAGGAACACGTCAACCACATCATCCAACGAAAGCGTCCCTTCCGCCTGCAAACGCAGCACTTCCAGGAAGAACGGCCTCGTAACGGTAGTCTCCAGCCAGTTCAAACGATAAATACAAGATGAAAGGCGTTTGTCGGAAACTTTGCCCGTAAGCAGTATCCTGTACAGCCGCGTATAATTCAGCAGATCGATCAAAAGCGGTTCGATCTCCACATGATTGTCTTCCGCATAGCCTTTGAATGTGAAATATATCTTATTCAAAGACGGCGTAGCCTGCTGCTTTACGCTCAGATAATCACGCACAAAGAGATCGACCTCATAATTGGTATTTTCCTCGATCTTGTTCCAATACTTTTCGTAATAGACTTCCTGCTGTTTGGAAGGCTGTCCCATCAGGATATAGTTCCTGATCTTATCGCCTTCCAACAAATCAAGACCCGTAGAGTTCAGGCTCTCAAAGATTAACTGCGGATTATCATCGGAATCAAGGCGAATGCTGATGATCTCCAAGCTTCGGATTGCCTGGAACAGCTCGTCAATCGTAATTTCTTCCTTCTGGATACGGTCATAAAAATAGTTATAGTTTGTCGTCAGGTTTGATCCACCAATGTGCTCCGTCTTTTCATCAAAGAGCTTACCAAAAGCCTTCCGGTCATTCTTGATCAGTTTCAGCTTAATACGGGTTTCTTCCGGCTGATACTTGTCTACCAGATAATCTTCATAAATACGGTCACTGAGGCGGCTGTCAGACGGCGCAACTTTCCCTTGTCGGATCAGATTGTACATAGCAAGCAGCAGTAGCGACACGGTAGTCAGGCGCTGCTGCCCATCTATAATCTGATACTCCTCATTGTCCCCATCCGGATTATAGGTGGAGACTATGCTGCCAAAGAAGTGATTCTTTCTCTTGTTCCGAATCACCTTTACCAGATCGTTATATAGCTGCTTGCAGTTTTCGATCTTCCAGTCATAGTTTCTTTGGTATACCGGAATGACGAACCGCTTGTCTGCGCCCTCCATATACTTTATCAGCTTTGTCTCCGAGCCTTTCATAACGCTGCCTCTTCCTATTCCTTAAATTGCTTCCAGATAATGCACCAGTTTCCCGGCGGCTACAGCATAATCAATCTCTGATCGCGTACTGGAGCCGATATAACCGCCGACATTAATGACATAAATCTCATCTGTCATGTCGATCTTACACTTATGCATATCACCCAGCATCTCTTTTGTTTTCGTCAGCGTTCCCTCGTCCAGGTTCTCCAGACTTCGTTATCGCCGGAATGACCGAAGAGACCGACCCTGATTACAATATTGCCTTCCAGCGTCAGCCTTTTTTGAACCTCCATGGATTCGTCCTTGAAGCGGGTACTGCCACATAGGGTTACAACTTTATTGTTTCCTTGCAGAGCAAACAATTCCATCAAAAAATCTTCCTGCCTTTTTCCTCAAAGCGTCTTCTTCCGTCCTTACTCTGTTGGAACACATACAAATGCTCGACATTTCCTCTTCCACCTAAACCAAATGCTCTTTTTGCAATATGCTTTGTATTCATTGGATTAGTGGTGGCATAAACGTTTACTGACACTTTCCCCTTTAAGCCTCTGATACACTTGATTATTGCCTCAATATATTTTTGGCTAAAATGACGAGAACTGTCTGCGCAACTGTTTCTGCTGATCTTGATTGTCCTATATCCTTGTTTTGCTTTCGGAATCTGCCGCGCTTCAATGGCATACGTGTCTTCCAAAACAAGGTTGATTTCCCTGGTCGGCTCCTCTTGATTCGTCTCTGAAACTTTACTATCCGATTCATTCTCTACAACTGGATATTCCGTTTCATCCAGTGGGTATTCTGGAAAAGTAGCTCTTATTACCAATTTGAATTGCATATGGATTGGTACGAGCACTAAATCGCAACTCTTGATTCCAAGGATTTTTGCACAAAAGCAATACCAAGCATAACAGTAGTCATGATAAACGCGCTTACGGTTCATAACGAATCCATGATTAAACTTCCTTATCCCAATTAGAACAGCAAAGAATAATACGACAGAGGCGACGGGTTTGCCCATTCTAAATGCGGCTTGCCAAAAAAAGTCATCCGGAGAAATTGGATGGTTAGCCAGATACTCCTTGAATATCTCCTGTAAATCAACAAACCACGGTATAGAAGTCACAATTATAAGAGCCACTATCTCTAATATCTGTCTTCCATTACTTGAAATCTTTTCACAAAGTTTCTTCATCTTGCAGCACGCTCTCTTTTATATAGATTCCGTTCGTATCTTTTTCACATTCATAAGCTTCCTGGATTTCTCTGGTCATAAGATCCCCAACCCAAAGTCGCCATTCATCAGTACCAGCAATGACAAAAAAGACATATTGGCACCCTGTCTTATCAGAGTGCATGGTTTCATTCCAGTCATTCCAATCAATATCTGACGGCACTGGAGTTTTTTGTGGATGTGTATGCCATACACCCATATAATAGCTCTTATGGCGTCTAGCCTTTTTCAAGAACATTTGATGCCGCGGATCTCGTATATCAAACCTTACGCGACTCTTTATATCCATGAGGTACGGATGTGATACAGCTTCTAAAGAAACATTGCACGTATGTTCATGCTGATACCCTACTATATACCCACCGCTTTCTGGCTTGGAGCAATCATCCTGTATCCATTTACAAATCTCATCCAAAACCGGACTGAGAACATCAACTACTTTGCCGTTCGGAAGACCTACTTTTACACATTTGCTATCTGACCGTATCTCCACAACAATTACATGCCTCCATCGGGAATTCCGTGTCAGAAATAGTGATTCTTTCTGGTGTTATATCTATCAGAGTATTCGCTATAATCTTATGCTCATCATAATCTTGTATTACATCCAACAAGGCCGCTGTTGTTCTAAGAAGAATAGCAGTTCCATAGGCAGCCCTTGTACCTCCACACCCATTTCGAATTATGCCATTTTCCGTAGCTGTCGACGAATTCTTCCTGGCTCTATTATTCACATATTCTCCATTTGAATCTGTATACAGACATTCAAAACATCCAGACATCCAATAATTGACAAAAAGAATATGGCTATTGGTTCCACCTTCTTCAAGCCAAACAAATATTGCCGGTATGGGGCAGTTTGATTTTTTTAATACGCTGTTAAGTTTTATCTGTTCGTCGCTACTTCCAATAGTCAATATGATCAAATCCTTGTCGCTGATTTCCTCCATCAAAGACTTCGCACTTATATTCTCCCCACATGCTTCTATGCTGATTTCTGGGTGAAGCAGCTTTAGTAAAATCTGAATAGTTGTTGCTTTATTTGAGCCCTTGCCAATGCCTCCATATGCCCAACGAAGAACATTCTCCTCTTCAAGCTTGTCGCCATCATATATCTTCAAATATTTTGCACCGTTTTTTACAAGTTCAAACGCGACATAGCTCCCTAAAGAACCGGCACCAATAAGCAAAATTCTCTTCTTCAGTAATCCTATGTCATTTCCTATTTGCTCACACAAATATGAGTAATCCTTTCTCTCAGTAGGAAGAGGCTCAAGTGCTACAATATCTGAGAGTAGTTTCTCCAGCAATGTATGATTGTTGCCGTTTTTACACTTTACCTTAAGAGCAAATGAAACGTTTGAGAGAGCTGTTCTCATTCCGAAAACAAGAATAACGTCTTGTGTTTTTGGAACAACGCTTTTAATAGACCGGAATGTTTCGTCACTGATATGTTCGATTTGTTTTCCGTAAACGATGCTTTGCACTTCATTCGCAGTCCATTGGTAACCTCTGTGCGGCGGGAGAATGCCCCTGCTATCTGTCACTGGAATATAGAACACATCGTTTTCGATATGATGAATCCATTTCCGCTCAGTTTTTTCTCTGTCATCTATATCTGTAAGTTTTAGCCATTTCTGAATTAGGCGGACTTTTTGTGCGCCGTAAAACGCATCCAATTCTGTGAATTGCGTAGCTTGCTCTAAATATACAGAGAACTCTTTATCTCCAACAGATTCACTGTTCCAGTAGTACATGAATTCCTTCTGAAATTCTCTTTCACGCTCTACTGGAGTCATGGATAGTAGTTCAATTAACCGGTCAACACAATCAAAAATCTTATCCTCATATGAAACAATCATGTTTACTATGCTTTCTTGTTCAAAAAGGCATATCCATCTATATGTCCCATTGGGGAGATCTTTTCCTTCGGTAATTGTGTTTTCCCGAAGCATGACATGCGGATAATCCAGTAGGTTATCATTGTACAGATATACAGCGGCCTTTGAAGAAGGATTATCTTTAACAGGAGCAAAAAACAGGAATTTCTTTTCAAACAAAGTAAATAAAAACGCTCCTTCAAGAACCTGCTTCTCTACAGTGATCTCCTCGTATGATTCTAATATCTCTTTTACAGTCATATCTTATCCAAAACTATGTTCTCGCTTGTTTTGAGCAGATGCCGCAACCGCTTCTTTGGCCGGTACTGTAAAACTGTCTCCCAACACCTTCTGAACATACTCACCGGCATCGTGTGCAGACTCAACATTCACAGCGTTTGTGAGATTATCAACCGCCTTTGAAAGTCGGTTATAGAAAGTTGTCATGTATAAGCTGCTGCTATCTTTCATCTTTTTGAATACATCCGTATACGGAGTTACGGGAAGATATCTTGTTATCGTCTTTATCAGATTTCCATTGCTGTCAACCGTATACGTGAATTTATCCAGGATGCCGTTCATTGTCTTCTGCAACGAAAGCAAGTCATCGTCTCCCTCGTTCGTGGACTGTGCTGAAAAGCAGTCACAGGCAAGAAGCGTCAATCCTATACTCGGAGGCACTTCATAATCATTCGATGATCCGGAATACTGCTCATTCCGCCATTTTTTTATAAAGCATATGATTCGGCGTAGTTGATCATTGCCATTAATCCGGCCACACAAATAATCATTTAAGCCATCAGGATCCGCATATTCCCATGAATAGTTGCTGCTGAACTCTTTACCCCTTGCGAGAAAAACACAACCGCAGTCTGTTGCATAAAGAGGTAAATCAATATGGAGCCATTCTTCTCTGTTTTCATAATACGATGCTCTGACGCAGGGTTCTTTAATTGTTACCGTGCGCGAAGAGATGTTGATAGCATCCCGTAGATATCCCTTGATTTTACGCGGATCTGAATTGGCCGAAGTATCCAGCGGTATCATAACCGCAACATCGCGATCCACGATATCGTCTTTAATCGTAGTATTGTACTTGTAACTTCCCTGGTCAATCATTCTAATATCACTTCTGCTAATACTGATACTGTGATCTCCAAGGATACCCGGTAGTTTTGTTTTTATATCATTTTCTAATACTTCTCGCTTTTCTTTCAGAGCATGAGTCTCACAGTCAATGCGGATTTCTTTGTAGAAATCTTCAAACTCTTTCTTTAATTTCATAGAAACCTCCTCATTCCACTCCCAGCGCCTTATATACCGCGTCCTCGGCGCTGCTATAGAAAATCAGGTTGAAGCATCCAACCAATTCTGCAGGCACAGTGCCAAGATCGCCTGCGGATGTGATCGGCAGCAACACCTTCTTCGCCCCGCTATCCAAGCAAACCTGCAGCGCATTTGCAAGCTCATCTACCTTGATGATAGTACCAATAATACTGATCTCGTCCAGAACGGCCAGTGAGATTACGATCGGTTTGCTCAAAGCGATTGAACTAAGCGCAACCAACGTCGACAGCGCCAGCCTGTTGGTCATCCCGATGCCCTGTATATCCTGATAGTTTACGATGTAATCCTTTGTGGTCGTGTTGATAGCGCCGCTGATCCGATTTCCGTTCGCTTTCAGGAAGCTGAAAGCAGTGTTTGAAGCTTCCCGACACTCCCGATCCGAGCCGAGGCCAGTGCGATCAAACTTGCCATTACCCGGAAGCATCTGAGATTCCAGACGGAACACTCCAATCATACCGGACTTTCCACGGGATACGGTATATACCTGTCCCGAATTGCACATCCCCTCCGGTATCAGCTTTCCGCCGCCCTGTTCCAGAACGGAAACATAGTGTTCCTCAAATGACTCGTTATCGATATAGGAGAAGTTCACATCGTAGAACTCCATGCCGCCCAGCTTTTTCATCTGCTCCTTGACGCGGCGGCGCATCTCCAGCGCCATTGTCAGAATCTCTTCGCTCTGGTTCGGGCAGAATGCCTCGTTATAATTCAGGCAGGCATAGGTGGCATCCGGCCACTCCTCCGTCATCTGCCCAAACGGCACTTTAAAAATAACAGGCGTACTGGCCCCCACCCCTGCCTCCAGGAAGAGCACATGCTCCCCATCGATCTTTTTCAAAAATTCCGCATAAGCGGCAGACGTATGATACCATCCTTTATCCTCCACAAAGCTGTCTTCTTTCCACTGCTGCGACCGGGCATACCTCCATACAGTTCCCACAATGCAGGCAGTGTTCCTGTTCGATTACATGAGGGATACTGTCGGTAATAATGCAGTTCTGAGGGCAGACCGCCGCGCACCTTCCGCAGCCAATACAGGTATCGGTAATAAAAAATCCTTCCTGCTTCTTTTCGGTGCCGCCAAACGTGAAAGACGCTCTCTCAATCGGTTTCTTTGACAGATCGAACCATTCGCCTGTACCTTCATATATCTGGAACGCCGACAGTGCATGCATGGATTCTTCCGTCGGATAGATCTCGTGCATGTATGGATTCTTTTCAAAGAGTTCCGGGATCTTGTCATAGCCGAGCTCCCGAACTTTACCACGAACAGACACCGCCACGCTGGACATGCTGTCCTCCCCCTTTATCGCAGTGAGCGCAAGGAAATGTCGTTTGATGAGCCGGTCATAGAAACCCTTGCCCCTTGCGGTGAGGAAATACAGGCTGTTGTCATCACTGTCCATCATGTCGATGGCTGCCGTAACGGGTAACCCTTCGTCATCAACCGTTGCTGCAATCGTCGTATGGATCACTTTTGAAATATATGCAAGATAGTCTCTTGTCTCCATCATTCAATCCTCCTTCGCAGCAAGATATTTACCCAGTTCTTTGCCAAGCGTTCGAGCAATACTGATGCTTTGTCCGGGCAAAGAAGTGGTGTACGCTGTCCCAAATCGACAGCCGCCGCGGTTCCCATGTGTGAATAGTCTGTGATATTGTCTTAGAGAATAATCTTGGAAATTGTCCCGCCGTCCGCCATGATGAACATCAGTTTGTTATGATGGACGGAAGGAGGATTCCTGTATATGAGAAAGGTATCGCTGCGAATGAACGAGGAATACTGCTCTGCATCATCCGGGCCGTAAAAATAATCGAAACTCATGTCGCTCCTCCGTATGTATCGGCAATAAAAAAAGATGTTTACCTGAATCCCCGAAGGGAAACAAATAAACGTCTTACTGCCTGTACCTGTCATTCAGCTCTCTTGTTCGTGATTACAGTTTGGAGAGAATCTCTCCAATGTCTCCGTTGATGCAGATGGATTTCTCTTTGATCTCATCCGGAGCAAATGCCTGTCCGTAATTCAGACAAGCATAAGTGGCATCCGGCCATTCTTCCGTCATCTGCCAGAATGGCACTTTAAAAATAATTGGCGTATTGAAGCCAGTGCCGGCATCCAGGAAGAGAACTTTCATGTTCTTATGCCGTCTAAGGAATTCCGAATACCGTTCCGCCGCCGCATACCAGCCTTCGTCCTGGACGAAAGTATCGTCCGCACGAAGGTTCATCGTCATATCCGATCCATCATCCGGGCACTTCGGAATCAGATCCGTCGGGATACGCATCTTCAATTCTCCATCCGCCGGAACCTGGAACACACCGTCCGCATCTCTGACAAAATCTTGTGATTCCATTGCCTTCATGACCCATTCTTCGTTGTCATAGGTCTTTTGAAGCCTGTGATTTACACTCTGGAACAGGCCATAATCGCCCTGCGTATAGTAGAGCCGTTTTTTATCAAAGCCTGCTGCCTGGAACCGATGATCCACATTTGTGGTAATCACGAAGTAATCCTTGTCCTTAACCAGGTTCAGCAGCTCCTGATATACGGGCTTAGATGTGTCGACATAGCGATTATAGTAAATATGCCTGGCCCATCAGGCCCAGCGCGTTTCATCATCCGGGAAAGGATAGAAGCCGCCGGAATACATGTCACTGATCCCGAATCGCTCAGCAAAGTCGTAAAAGTATTTATCAAAGCGTTCTCCGCTGTAAGTGAAGCCGGCTGATGTAGAAAGACCGGCGCCAGCTCCGATGATCACTGCTTCGGCATCCAGAAGCGCCTTCTTCAGCTTGCTGATTCCGTCCGGCGTGTCATACGGACGAATGTATACCTGCCCTCTCATGCCGCACACCGCCTTTCCTCAGCTCTGTAACGGGGTAATCGTGAAGCGCCCGAACGCCATCGTAAAGTATCCAACCTCTTTTGTGAAATAACCATATCCTGCCGCTTATCCATTTTTGTGTGCAATAAACCTGTTTCCTGCGTGTTATACCCGATCCCCAGTTCCCAATACAGCGTTTTCGCCATCCTCCGTTTCTCCAGAAAAAGTTCGTAGCGCCGCGACGCCGCGTACCAGCCGGCGTCCTGAACGAAGCGGGCGTCAACGCGTAAATTCGTCGTCATCATCCTCCCGTCATCCGGGCAAATCGGCGCCAGATCAGCAGGAATCTCCATCCGGATCGCCCGATCGTCCGGAAGCGTCAGCGAACCGTCCGCGGCGATCGAGAATCCCTGAGCCAGGACCATTTCACGAATCGCCGTCTCGTTCTCATACGTCTTCCCAGCCGATCGGCCCGACGGAAGCGAGCTCTGGAAAAGCCCATAATCCCCCTGCGTATAATACAACCGCCGCTTGTCAAATCCCGACCCCGCACCAATGACGACCGAATCAGCCGCGTCAAGCGCCATTTTCAGCCGCTCTGTTTCACGGGCTATTCGACCGCTGGAAGCCTCCGGCGCGCTCATTCACGCCTCCCGTTCCGGTTCCCATTGAAAATCATAGCGCTTTCAGGAAAGAAGTTCCTCATAATAATCCCTGTCTTCATCTTGAAACACGTTAAACACAACCCGCCCCATCCGTCCCGGATTTTCCGCCAGCCAGCCGACCGCCGACGAAACGGCAATCTCCGCGGCGCGTCGTTTCGGAAAGCGAAAAACGCCCGTCGACAGGCAGCAGGAAGCTACGCTGCGAAGTCCTTCCGCCGCGCAGAGGTCGAGCGTATTCCGATAACAGGCCGCCAACGCCTGCTCATCCGCCGCCGTCAGCTCCTCCCGGACAATCGGACCCACGACGTGGATCACCTTTTTCGCCGGAAGGTTATAGCCGTCGGTGATCGTCGGAACCGCTGTCGGCTGCGTATATTCCTCCCCATACAGCGCTTTCAGCGCCTCCATTTTCCGTTCGCATGCCTCCCGCAGCTGAACCCCGGCGAACGTATGGATCGCGTTATCGATACAGCCATGGCACGGGACGAAACAGCCCAGCATCGCACTGTTCGCAGCGTTGACGATCGCGTCGATCGACAGCCGCGTGATATCCCCCTGCCAGACCGACAGCACGTCTGCGAACGGATTCGCACCGCCGTATGCGTCCCGGATCGTCGGGATCGCGTCCAACCCAACCCGTCCGGCTTCGGCCGCCCGAGCCGACAGGTAAGCGTCCTGAATTTTCAAAACCTCTTCGGAAAGCGGCCCCGGCGGGCGAACGTTCATCAGCGAACGCAGCAGCCGCCGTTTCATCGCCGGATCGGACGGCGTCTTCATACCCGCGTACTCGCTTGCCTCCCGCTTAAAGGCTTCGATCAGGAAGTCAAGCCGCTCGCTTTGCGTCATCATCCGTTCCATCCTTCCGCTGCCCCTTTTCTCCGCTTTCGGCCTGACCGGAAATCTCCGCGGCGATATCGCCGACCGTCATCCCTCGCAGCGCTGCTTCCATAGCGTCCTGAATCGCGCGTAATCGGCCATCCATCGCGCGGTGAATCCTCCGTCCGACGGGACAACTCAAACTCGGGTTTTCATGAAAATGAAATAATCCCGTTTCGTCGACGCAATTCACCGCCCGGTAAACATCATAAAACGTGATTTCTCCCAGCGGCTTCGCGAGCGAGATTCCGCTCTTTCCCTGACGGATATCGATCAGTCCCGCTGCCTTTAACTGCAGCATCACTGTACGGACAATAACTGGATTAACCCCCACGCTTCCGGCAAGGAAATTGCTCGTCACGGTTTCGCGGCCTTCAAAATAATCTATACACGAAAGAATATGGACCGCAATTGTAAATCTGCTTGTGATCTGCATGAATCAGCTCCTCAATAACCTGTAGCTTAACATGCTACACAAGTTCCGACCATGCAGATCACCCAAAGCGCTTAAATTGATTACGCTCTTACAACGCTGATCCGCTGCTGAACGTGATTTCCCTGTTCAATTTCGTCAACGATCGCGATCGCATAATCTGCATAGCTGATCACGCTTTCACCACGCGAATTCAGCGTCAGCTCTTCCCCGCCGAGAAGATAACTTCCGCTCCGCTCGCCATCAGCCTGAAAATCGGCCGCAGGGCTGACGTACGTCCATTTCACATCTTTTCGCCCGCGCAATTCTTCAAGCCCCTGCGCCATCGCCGCCGCCAGCGGCTTGAACGCATCCGGAAAATCAGGTCCATCCGAAACACGGGCCGTATGCTCCGGGTTCACGTACAAACTTCCAGCGCCGCCAACGACCAGGAGGCGCGTGTCCGTACCCGAAAGCACATCACAAAGATGCGCGAGCGACGTACCATGCTGCGGAAGCGTTTCCGGCGTCCAGGCGCCAAACGCGTCGACAACCGCGTCAAATCCGCAAAGGTCTTCCACTTTCAAATCGAAGATATCCTTTCGAACATAATGCTGCGCCTGAGTACGGTTTTCATTTCTCCCAAACGCGGTTACTTCAATCCCGCGGCTAAGAGCTTCAGAAATAATCTTTTGGGCGGCTTTGCCGTTTGCTGCGACGACTGCTATTTTCATGTTTTTTTCCTCTTTCTTTTAATTATGCTTCGTTCCTGCACGCCTTGTAATATATCATATTACAGGATGCCTGTCAACTTAATTATTACAAGCAGTGCAGCCAACTGTTGAATTACCATTCCTCCTTTTGATACCGGCATTCTCATGCTTATTCATTGAAATCTTAACATAAGCTAACTTTCATTTCGATGATATTTCGTTCTCAATTCAGGGATAAATGTTCTTTCAGAGCCTGAGTTTCCAGATTAAAATACCGGGATATTCAGGTTCTGTTGTCCTCAACAGCGCGTCTCATTTTCACGTTTCCGTGATACAATATCGCCGAGGAAGGGCGGGAGATATTAACTATGCCGGTATTGTGCAGATTTTACGGAATCGTCATTCGGATGTATTTTCAACAGGCAGAGCACAATCCGTCGCATATTCACGCCTTGTATGATGAGGAAATGGCTGCGATTAATATCCGAACAGGAGAAATAATAGAAGGGCATTTACCGCCCAAAGCGTTAGCCATGGTCCGGGAGTGGATTGGCATTCACAGGAATGATCTTCTCAATATCTGGAAAACACAGGAGTTCAGGGCCCTCTCTCCGCTGGAATAAAGGAGTTATAAATGTTCCATAAGGTCAAAGCAGTCAGCGCTCTGCCAAACTATCGCCTGAGCGTCCAATTTGCCGAAGGATTAACTAAAATATATCATGTAGCCCCTCTGTTCGCTAAATGGCCGGCTTTCAGAGCGCTGGAGAACGAACCGGAACTGTTTTCCAGCGTAACGGTCGATACAGGCGGGCATGGGATCATATGGAATGATGATATAGACTTGTCATGTAACGAGCTTTTTGAAAACGGCGAGACGATCAGGACACCGTTCGATGGTCTGATAGCGTTTACCGACGCTACACAGCTTTGGGGACTGAATGAAAGCACCCTGCGAAAGGCGATTTCCTACGGAAAACTGGTCAATGGGGTTGACGCCTGCAAGTATGGAAAGCAATGGGTCATTTCCACAGAAGCCATGAAACGGGAATATGGACTGCCTGGGCCCAATCAACAATAAATTATTTTAATAAGCAGAATAAAGAGGCCTATTGATGAGCGCTCAAAACATCGCTTCTTTTACCTGAAATTATAAATAATCCTCAAGCTAAAAAAAAAAGGCCGTCCTTATTATGGACAGCCCTGTTATCAGATCTCCGGCGTTCAGCCGGTAAGCTCCTGATTAATCTTCAGACGGCTGAATTGACGCAACCATAATCCTCGATACCGCCAGAAAACCTTCGTCGGATACCGGCGAAAACGCGAATTCAAGGATATATCCCTTCTCCGTCACCATTGCCAGACATATTACATCCTCGTCATCAGGATTCGTATACGAGACCGCTGTCAAGCCGTTGATCATCATTTTTTGCACATCGGTTACGCCCAGCTCCTTTAACGCTTCGATGTAAACGTCGATATCGTCTATTTCAGCGTCAATATACTGAACGCCGATCCCAGCCGTTTCGTCTTCCGGCATAAAAAACGCGATATACCCCTCCTCGCGCATCTCGTCATCCAGCTCAACCGGCAGGAATATTTCCGGAACAAAAAACTTAACCGCGACCTCGTCAAAGGAGAAAAAACCTCCTTTCCAGTTTTCATTTTTAATCACCTCTTCGAAATCAGCCCAATTAAGTTCAACAACCTCGTCTTCCGTCTTCGTTTCAGCCTGCGCAAATACCGCCGCCGAGCCGATCAGCAGACTCAACACCAACAAAACCGCCATCAATTTTTTCATTTTCAGAAAACCTCTCTTTTCTTAAAAATATACGCCTATTCTACCCTATGTTCTACCCTGTGAAGGGAAATTCGTACACCGTGCTGCGTAAACAGCGGAAATTCTGTGTGAATAAAAAAGCCTGATTCCATATTGAACTCATCAAAAGAATCAGATAGAAAACATCCGCGCTTACAGGTTGATCAGCACGAAAACGGAGAAGGTCCCGGCTTCGTTCTCGATCGTCATCGTTCCGCCCAGCCGATTCTCCGACGACGCAACCGAAATCAACCCGATTCCGTTCTCGCGCCTGGAATCCATAGCCGCCGGATTCACTACGGACAGGCCAATCATGCCGTTCCCGATCCGCCCCGCCGATACTTTTATTTCGCGACGCTACGCAGCTTTGGGGACCGAACGAAAGCACCCTGCGAAAGGCGATTTCCTACGGAAAACTGGTCAATGGGGTTGACGCCTGCAAGTATGGAAAGCAATGGGTCATTTCCACAGAGGCCATGAAACGGGAATATGGACTACCGGCTCCAATAAACAATAAATCATTCTAATAAGTAGAATAAAGAGGTCTATTAATGAGCGTTCAAAAACAGCGTTTCTTTTATCTGAAATTATATATAATCCTCAAGCAAAAAAAGGCCGTCCGTAATATGGACAGCCCTGATATCGAATTCTCCGGCGCCTGGCCGGGTACACACTGAGATTAATCTTCAGACTCTTGAATCGACGCAATCATGACCGTCGAAACCGCCAGAAAGCCTTCGTCGGATACCGGCGAAAACGCGAACTCAAGAACATATCCCTTCTCCGTCACCAATGCCAGAACCATCACATCCTTATCATCAGGATTCGTATACGAGACCGCCGGCAAGCCGTTGACCGTCAACTTTTCCGCGTCCGTTACGCCCAGATCCTTCAACGCCTCGATATAAGCGTCGGCATCTTTCATTTCGGCGTCGACATACTGAACGCCGATCCCAGCCGATTCGTCTTTCGGCATAAAATACGCGATATACCCCTCCTCGCGCATCTCGTCATCCAGCTCAACCGGCAGGAACATTTCCGGAACATAAAACTTAATCGCGACCTCGTCAAACGAGAAAAAATCGCCTGCCCAGCTTTCATCTTTAAGCAGCTCCTCGAAATCAGCCCAATTAAGCTCAATAGCCTCGGCGTCCGCCGTCGTTTCAGCCTGCGCAAATACCGCCGCCGAACTGACCAGCAGACTCAGCACTAACAAAACCGCCATTAATTTCTTCATTTTCAGAAAACCTCTCTTTTCTTAAAAATATGAATCTATTCTACCCTATATTCCACCCTGCCAAGGAAAATTCGTGCACCGTGCTGCGTAAACAGCGGAAATCCTGCGTGAATAAAAAAAGCCAGATTCCATAAAGAATCAGATAGAAGAAAGTCCGTTTACAGGTTGATCAGTACAAGACGGAGAAGGTCCCGGCTTCATTCTCGATCGTCATCGTTCCATCCAACCGATTCACCGACGACGCAACCGAAATCAACCCGATTCCGTTCTCGCGCTCACCGTCTAAAACCGCCCAATCCAGTTTCGTTATGTCTCATGCGCGCGGCAGCGGAATAATCGGCAGCCATGAGGCTCTATCCAACAGGCATAGAATTCCCGCTGATATCCCATCTGCTCATGATTCAGGCAGTCATAAAACTGGAGACACATGCCGGATTGCAAAGACAGGCCCATGTCCCAGAAATGCAGCTCGACATGAGCAGTGGTTTCGCCAAAATTGAAAAACCCGACAGCCCATTCCGCTCCGGACAACTGCTTCACCAGAATGAACGCATCCGGGCTGCCGAAGGCGTTAAGCCGGTAACAGCTTCTGCATTCCAGATCCTGATTGATCGAGATCACATCCGGATTGGTCAGGATTTCCCGCGTCCTATCCGACATCGATCTGACGTCACAGCCAATAATTAACGGAGAATTCATCATCGCCCAAAGCACAAAATGCGTCTGGTACTCTATGCAGGTCAGCAGACTGAGCGGACGAATCCGTCCAACCATGACATTCGATAAATCCCCCGGAAGACAGACGACGAAATAGACCGCCACGGTCATCGGCAAAAGGAAAAGCCAGCGCCACAGATCGTTCAGATACGGAAAAGCAAACAGCTTCGCAAGTTTAAAACGGAGGACCCGCCAGAATACAGCCAGTTCTATCGCTGCCAGTCCCAGACAAAAGGAACACGAAGCAACCTCAAACGGCGCCTCCGGTTCGAGGAGCTCGACACTCGCGAAAATATAATCAGCATAGCCCAGCCCGTCAGCATCGCCGCGGTAAAAAAGGAAAAATAAACGGTTCGACGGGATATCCGACGGGGCCGGATACGTTCCGTGCCGACGTCAGACCCGGCTGACTTTAACCCAATCGACCGCCATGCGCGCGTCGTTGTTTTGGATTTTCACGACCGTTTCGCTCGGGAGTCCGAAATACGGGGCGCGCACGCCGTTGACTTTGAACGGATACGCCCCGCCAAGCGCGAAATTCAAAATCAGATATTTTTCGTTATCGAACGCCCATCCGCCGAAAAATTCAATCATCGGATACGTAACGCGGTAAATCAGCCGCCCATCCACTTTAAAAATCATCTCGCCGCTTGGCAGCCAGTCGACGGCGTAAACATGCCACCCGGCAATGTCCTCGCCCGGTTGAAAATAATAATTATTCGCAAGTCCAGCATCGCCGGAATATCCCGGACCGTGAACCGCGGCGCTCACCCAATCCGGAGCGCCGACGTTCTCCATGATATCGATCTCGCCGCAGCCCGGCCAAACCCCGAACCCTAACGCCCAAAAAGCCGGCCAAAGCCCGACGCCGGCGCTTAGCCGAATCCGAGCGGAGATACTTCCGTAAGTGAAGCTGACTTTTCCGCGCGTATTGATCCGCCCGGAAATAAAATCGAAGCGGACGCCGTCGACTGTCTCCGTTCCGGGATGCCAGCGCGGATGAAGAACGAGCGCGCCATTCGCGCCCTGATCCGCGCCGGGAATCAGGTAAATCGTCTCTCTTGAATCGACGTACGCCTGCTGTTCCTGGTTATAGACCGGACCGGTCACCTCGACGTTCCAACGCTTACGATCTAATTCTTTTCCGGTAAAATCGTCAAAGAAAATCACTTCGGACTTCCGATTCATTTTTCAACCTTTCGATAAACGCGAACGTAATCGATAAAATACTGTTTCGGGAAAGTTACGTCGAGGCCGACCGGGCCGGGAAGCTGGCCGCCGATCGCCAGGTTCAGCAGAATAAAAAAAGGACGATTAAAGACCCACTCCCGCTCACCGATATCCTCTTTCTGAAACGTATAATAATGTTCGCCGTCAAAGTACCAGTCGATCCGATCCGCCGTCCAATCGATCGCGTACGTATGAAATTCATCTGCGATATTGAACTCGCGCCGGTTCCAGCGGCTGAACCCCAGAGGGCCGCTGTAACCCGGACCGTGCGCCGTACCCATGATAAGATCGGGTTCGTTTCCGATATACTCCATAATATCGATCTCGCCGCACTCCGGCCAGCCGATCCGATTAAAATCGGTTCCAAGCAACCAAACCGCCGGCCACATACCTTTTCCCTCCGGGACTTTTACCCGCGCCTCGATCCAACCGTAGCGAAACGCGCGCAGCCCTTCCGTTTTAAGCCGCGCCGACGTGAAATATGAACCGTCGTACTTCTCCTGAAGCGCGCTGATAACCAGCATCCCGTCCAGAACCGCCGCGTTCTCCGAACGGTCGGTATAATACTGCGATTCGCCGTTCCCCCAGCCTCCCGCGCCCAGATCGAACGTCCAGTTCGCCGGATCGATCGCCACGCCGTCAAACTCATCCTGCCAGATTAATTCATAACCTTCTTTTTCCACGCCGGTCGCGCCAGCGTCGGCCGCGATAACGACCGGGACCGAAACCGCGGCAGGAAGCGCCAGCTGCAAAAGCAGAAGGAAGCCCGGAAGAAACCAGCTCAGACCTTTACCGAAAAAACGATCTTTCGACATCAATCCCCACGCTCATACGAAATCATGAATGGGACATTTAGCCCTTGACCGAACCGCTCGTCAACCCGGACACGATGTATCGCTGCAAAAACAGGAACAAAATCATCATCGGAGCCGTCAGCATCAATACGGCGGCCGCCAACGTCGGCCAATTGCTCCCGTATACGCCCTGGAAAACGATCAGGCCGCGCGCGATCGGATAATAATTTTTATTCGTCAGGTAGATCGTCGGGGCGATGATCTCGTTCCAAATTCCGATCGAATGCAAAACGACGACCGTCGCGATCGCGGGACGGATCAGCGGGAAAACGATCGACACAACGAAATGGAAATAGCCGCAGCCCTCTAACGCTGCCGCCTCATCCAGCTCCCTCGGCAGCGTCTTAATAAAATTCACCAGGATCATTACACCCATCGGGTTAACAAGAAAGAGAAGAATATACCCGACCGGATTGTTATACAGCCCCAGATTGAGGATCAGCTGAAACTGCGGGATCAGCGAAGGCGGAAGGAAGAGCGCGACGACGTACAGCGTCAGCAGCAGATTCGCGCACTTGACATACCCGCGCGCAATCGGGAACGTCACGAAAACGGAAGTTACAATATAGATCAGCGTCGCCGAAACAGCGTAGATCATCGTATTCAGCAAATATTTCGGGAAGTTCGCCTTGACCCATGCGTCGGCGAAATTCCTGAAGTTCAATTCTTTCGCGAAAGCCGTCGCGTCTCGCATGAACGAAGGCATCGTCTTCAAAGACGTATTCAACAGCATTAAAATCGGGCCTAAGTATGCCGCCGCCAAAAGGATCAGGAAGATATAAGAGAAAACTTTCCCCCAATTCAGGCGCAGCCGTATCACGCCCGCAGTCTTTTTCATCCCAGGATCCTTTCTTCCCGCCGGCGGAGGAAACGCTGAACCGGCAGCCCGATCGCCAAAACCAGGAAAAACAGGACCATCGACGCGGCGGCGGCATAACCTTGACGGAAACTGGTCGTAACGCTTCCCGAGGTCTGTCCGAAACCTGTTGCGTAAATCAGGTAACCTAAAACCTGCGTCCCGTTTCGATAACCGAGTAAAATCATGAACAGTTGCCATGCCTGAAGCGAGCCGATAAGATTCAGCGTCAAATTGGTGTTGACGCTCGGCGTAAGAAGCGGCCAGATCACGTTTCGAAACAGCTGCCAGCCGCCCGCGCCGTCAATGATAGCCGCCTCGTACAATTCGGATGAGATCGTCTGTAGCCCGGCAAGAAAGATCATCATCGTGATCCCCATGTTCGCCCAGATTTGAACGACGATGACCCAGGCGAACGCTTCCGTCGGCTGGCCGCCTAAAAATTCCGATCGGACGCCGAACCATTGCAGCAGGTTCGCCATCGGTCCTCCCAACGGATACAGGAAAAGCGTCCACATCAACCCCTGGATAACGACGCCGTAGATAACCGGCATAAAGTATAGCGTCCGGAAAAAATTCCGCCCACGCAGCTCCTGATTTAAAATAACAGCCGCGGCCAAACCTAAGACGAATTGAATAACGGTTACGCAAAGGCAAAAAATCAACGTCCGTCCCAACGCGTCCAGATTGTCCCGGGATGCCTGCCCCATGAACAAGAACTCGCGATAATTTTCAAGCCCGATCCAGCGGATCGGCGCGCCTTGAATCCCGGTCGCGTCTGTCAGCGAATAAAGCGACGTCGCAATCGACGGACCAAGCGAAATCAGAAAATAAACGGCAACTCCCGGCAGCAGCAAAAGATAAGGGATAAACTTCGCGACGCCTTTTCCGAAATAGTAATTCATCTCATCTCCCCGTTCGATCCGAACCGCTTACGCGGTCCCCTGCGCGTCTTCGGCGCTTGAGAGGACCGCGTTTTCAGGATTCACGCTTCACGCGCAAAAGACGATTCTATTTCAGCGCGTCAAGTCCCGACTGAAGATCCGCCTGCGCCTTGTCGGCTAACGTCTGCGCGTCATCGTAGGTACCGAACGGCTTGAAATAGGACGCCCAGGGATTGGCGAACTGCCCGGCCCCCTTGGGCGCGACCCAGTATTGTTCGTAACCGACACGGAAGTTTTCGAGATACGGCGCGACCTCGTTCCCGATCCGCGTATCCAGTTTCGCGGTCGACTGAGTCGGGATGAAACCAACCGCCGTGACGAATTCCTGATAATTTTCCGGATCGGAAAACTCGCTCAAGTATGCAATCGCGGCATCGCGATTCGGCGTTTTCGCCGCAATCGACCAACCCTGGTCGTACTTTCCAAACAGGTATTGATTGTCGGCGGAATCATCCGAACCCGGGAAAGGAACATAACCCCAATCCAGTTCCGGGGCGATTTCTTCGATCGCCGCCGCGTACCAGGTCCCCCCGGGGAACATTGCGACCGCGCCCGACGCAAAGCGGCCCGGCGCGGCGTCGCCAGCGACGCCGCTGGCCCCGGCCTCCATCATGTCCTGGGCGTAGATTTTCATCTTTTCCCACATTTCCAACGATTTTTCATCGTTCCATTTCACGCTTCCCGTCCATAATCCTTCGACGAGCGCCGCCTGGTCCGGATAAACCGACCCAATCAGTCCGTAAGCGCCGACGAAAATCGGCCAGCCGTCTTTACCGCCAGCGGTCATGCAGGGGATCCCATCGTCGGAAAACGCCTTGCAGGTGTCGACCAGTTCGCTCCAGGTTGTCGGCGCAGAAAGTCCTTTTTCCGCGAACATCTCTTTGTTGTAATAGATACCGCTATACGAAACACGGCCGAGATTCACCTCATACACTTTTCCGTCAAAAGACCCGGCGTCGGCGATCGTCGCGGCGTCATAGTTCTGAACGAACGGCAAATCGCTCAGATCCATCAGCAGCCCGGCCTCGATCAGCTGCTGCCAATTCGGCGCGTCAACATTCTTCATGTATGGTTGGACGCCGTTCGCAAAACCGAAAACGTCGATCACGTCGATATCGTTCGCAGTCAGGCGCGTCTGCGTGACCGTACTCAGGTCGTTCGCATTAACGACCGCCATATCGATCTTAATATCCGGGTATTTTTCCTCGAACCTGGCGTTAAACGCCTCCATGAACGCGACCATCGGCGGGTTCTGATGAATTAACACGCTAAGCGTCGTTTTCTGAACAGCGGGAGCCGCCGAAACGGAATTCAGCGACAGACAAATAAGCAGAACAGCAAATAACAGCGACAGCAACTTTTTCATCTCAACTCCTTTTCACAATCGTTTGCCGCGAAATTCATCCTTTTCCAATTTCGCACTGCCTTTAAATCAATTATATAAAACCGAACCAGCGTTGAATGGGACAAAAGCGAGATGAACATGGACAAAAGATAGATCTTCGGTTCCGCGCCGCGGACTTATTCGGTCTTTCCGCGATTACTTCCGATTGCGGCGGTAAGTTTCGGGAGAGACCCCGACGATCTGACGAAAGATCCGGCTGAAATAGCCGCCGTCATAGAATCCGACCTCAAGACCGATATCCAGCACAGTTCGTTCCGTATCCCGAAGAAGGCGCTGCGCTTGATGGACGCGGTAGCGGTGAAGATACTTGATCGGCGTCGTTCCCAATTCCTTTCGAAAGCAGAAAGTCAAATAATCTTCGGATATTGAAACGTAACGCGCGATATCGCGGCGCGTAAGACTCTCCTGATAACGCTCGTGCATGAACGCCATCGCCCGACGCACCATACGTTGAGAATCTTCGCTCAAGCGCGACGTCCGATCCAACGCCGCGCTGATCCGTGCAATCGTTTCGTCGAGGCTGAACAGTCCTTTTTCAAGAATCGTCGAAACGCCATGATTCAATTTCTCCATGTCTTCATGCGTCAAGACCTTTCCGGTCACGACAATAACCGGAATATTGCGCGTCTGCTCCTGCCGCTGCATCCATTGCAGGACCTGGAACCCGTCGAGTTCAGGCATCTGCAAATCCAGTAACAACAAATCGATCTCGGGCTCCGTTTCCAACACGGTCAGCGCATCACGGCCGTTCAAGACGCGCAGAACGCGGTTATTCTTCGACTGTTTCTGAAGAACGCGCGCGTAAAGATCGAGCGTATTCGGATCGTCGTCGGCGATCAGGATCGTCCGCTGTCCCCTTGGTTCGCCGTCAGCCGGAAGCCTTTTTTGGAGCGTATCGGTAAGCCGTTCGATTTCAATCGGTTTAGTCATATAATCAAGTTCAACGAACCTGCCGGCGTCATTCGAATAACGATAGAAAAGAACGGAAGTATTCCGTCCGAGCGGGTTTTCTTTAATCGCTTTTAATACGTCCCAAAAGGATCCCGATTTCGGCTCCGTATCGATGAGAACAACGTCCGGAAAGGGATCCGGGAAGTTCGGGCGATCCGACCCGCCTGAAAAAGGCGGCGAAACCGTAACCCGGTAACCGCGCCTGACGAGCTGATCCACGAGCGGATCGCCGTCGGACGCCCGATCCGTCAACAAGGCGATCGAACGGACCGGATCGGTCAACTCATAAATACGCGTTTCGTCCGCATCCCGATCCGAGATCGTCGGCAGCGTAAAATAGAAGGTCGACCCCATACCCGGAACGCCTTTAGAGCGGACGCCGATCTGACCGCCATGAAGATCGACAAGCCGTTTACAAATCGCCAGCCCCAAACCCAACCCGCCGTAGCCCAACGAAACGCTGCTATCCGAGCGGCGAAATTCTTCAAAAATCACCTGCTGATCCGTAATCGGGATTCCTGATCCTGTATCGCTGACCGAGATCGTTACTTCCGTCCCGCGTTCCTCAACCCGCAGCCGAATCTCCCCGCACTCCGTAAACTTGATCGCGTTATTAATCAGGTTCAGTACGATTTGGCGCAGCCGCATCGGATCCCCCCATACGCGCGGACCCTCGAACGGCAGTTCCGCGCGCCATTTCAACCCCTTGCCCGCGGCTAATTTCGCGCCGCTGTCGGCAATCATTCGCAGCGTCCGCGCCAAATCGACCGAAGTCAAATTCAACCGCAGCTCTCCCGCGTCGCTCGTCGCCAAATCCAGCACATCGCCGATCAACCCGCCCAAATGCTGAGCGTAAGCATGAATCTGTTCAAGGTCCTTCATAACGGGATCAGCGATCGGATCGCGCCGGACTGGATCCGATTTCAGGAGCAATTCGCTCAACCCGGCGATCAAATTCAAAGGCGTCCGCAGTTCGTGTCCGACAAGCGATAAAAAGCGGTTCTTCATTTGGTGCGCTTCTTCCGCCAGTCTCCGCCCATCCGTCGCCTCTTTATACAGACCGGCCATTTTCAACGCTCCGCTGATCTGCTGAACAACGGCACCGTAAAGATCCAGACGCCCGCTGTCAAAAACGACCGCGCCGGATAAACCCGCGTTGCCAGGGAATGGAATAACGACCCATCGAAACGATCGGACGCCAGGAATCAGCCGCGACGGCGGAAAAATACGCGTATCAAAATGAATCGCTTTCCGATCCGGATGAAAAACGTCGATAACGCTGCTTCGGGCAGGCTCGATACCGTCGCCCGCTTCATGACGAACGATCAGTGCATCGGAAATTCCGATCAGCTTGAGATGCGTCGATAAAACGGAATAGATTTGATCCTCCGTCAACGCGGAAAATAAGGCCGCAGAAAGCAAACTGAGGCGGTTCGAATCCGTACGTGCCGCGGAAACGAACCGATAAAACTGACGCCGGGTCATCGCGGCGGTCGTCTCCTGTGGAGAATCCGCCCCATTGTCATGCATGTGGTCCTGTATCGCGCTTCGCGCCTCAGCGAACTCATCACAGCCGCAGGACTCGCGGATAACCAATCGCGTCGGGACGCGGATAATCGGAGATAACGGCTCGCCGGAACCCAGATAACGGATCATTTCTTCAAGCGCACGCCGCCCCATATCAAAAAGCGGAATCTCGACGGTCGTCAGCGGCGGCACGTTTGCCGCCCCTTCCAGTCGATTATCGAAACCGATCACGGCGACGTCACGCGGCGTTTCCCGTCCGGTTTCCTTTAGAGCCTGGATCGCGCCGATCGCCATCTCGTCATTACTTGCAATGACAGCTGTAAATTCGGCTTGACTGGATAAAATACGCTTCATCGCCTTATAACCGCCGCGATAAACGTGCCCGCCGTACGCAACAAGCCGGTCGTCGCTGTTGAAACCATAATTCTGAACCGTCTCCCGATAAGCCGCCAGCCGCTCGCCGGTATCGCCGGCTAAATCATCTTGACTCCCGGCAATAAACGCAATGCGGCGATGACCGTGACGGACAAGATGGTCGAACGCTGATTTAACTCCGCCGACATTGTCAGCCGCAATCGTAGCTCCATCCTCGCCGGAGCCGATAAACAGAACCGGATGACCTTTCTCACGCAGCCGGCGAATATAACCCGAACGGCCGGAGGAATGAAGCGGGGTAAACACGATTAGTCCGTCCGTATTCCGCTCCCCGATCGGAGCAAAATCACAGTCAGGCGCAAACTGCGGCCAGGCAGGATGATTCGGATTTTCCAAGCCGGAATCCGCCCCCATGCCGCAGCCGAAAAGAACGCTGCAATCCAACTCTTCAGCCGCTTGATTGATCCCTTGATAAATCGGAAGCAAATAATTTAAATTCGTTGAAATATTATAAAACTGCCATCCGGCAAGCACGCCAATCACCGGATTACGCTGAAACCGGTCCGACTTTTTCGCAGAATGATAACGACGGGTAGAATTTGCCAACCGCTCCTCCGATCGATTGCGCTATAGTAACTATTATCTCACAGAATATGGCGGTTCTCAGAAGGAACAGGAGGCTGAAACGGACTGCAAGCGAAGAAATATTTTTTACGTCCGCGCCAATTCGCGCCTGAGATAATCAATCCACGTTTTTTCCCTGATTCGACTTTATAATCAAATAAGAAGGGAGAGGCGGAAAATCTCCCTTCTCCAACATGCATCCGTATAAAACCCACGTATTACCGCGCCTTTATTTCCGGAGCGTTGAACGCGGAAACGGCAAATTATTTTCTACATGGATTTTTTATAAAGAAGAAGGAGGGTTCCATCGCCGCTAAGCTTTTACTCATCTCTTTCGACGCGCTTGGTTCCGACGCACTGGACGAAATGATGACACGGCCGGTTTTTCGCCGTTTCGTCGAGAACGGGACGATTTTCCGCGACGTCGTCGGATCGTTCGTCAGCAACACCTACCCGATTCACGCCTCGATCGCGACCGGGAAACCGCCGCGGGACCATGGGATCATTTCCAATACCCGAATCGACCCCGGAAATCCGAAACCGCGCTGGCGTTACGACAGCCGCGAACTCCGTGCCAAAACCATTTGGCAGGCGGCCAAAGAAAAAGGACTGCGGACCGCGGCGGTACTCTGGCCCGTTACCGCGTTTTCGAAGGATATCGCGTATAACGTCCCCGAATCCGCCGCCGGAATGGGCGAGAATCAGGTTCTTTTAAACCTGCGAGCCGGTTCGAAATGGACGCAGCTGAAAGCGCTCCTGCGCCATGGGAAGATCCTCAGCGGCGTCAGGCAGCCGAACCTGGACCGGTTCTCGACTTTAACGATGCTGGATATTATCCGGGAGGACCGTCCGGACCTGATGCTGCTGCACCTGACCGTATATGACAGCGCGTGCCATGCCTGCGGGCTCGGGTCGCCGGAAGCGTCCGCCGCAATGGACGAACTGGACCGGCATCTGGGCATGCTCCTCGACGCGATAACGCCCGATACACGGGTTATCATCTTCTCGGACCATTCGCAGCTGCCGGTCTCGCGATGTTTCGATCCGAATACGATTCTCGCGGAGCTTGGGTTCGCCGACCGGAACGAAGATGGATCGCTTATGAACGCGCGCGCGTTCTTCCTGAACGCCGACGGGAATGCGGTTTTCTTCAACCGATCGCTTTCCGACGATGAGATCGCGGCCGTCGAAAGCCGGCTCCATGACGCCAATGTCGCTAAAAGGAAGCTGACGGAGGCCGAACTCGAAACGGCCGGGTTCACGGCGGAACGATTAGCGACGCTCGCCGAAGCCGAAACCCTCGACGCGTCCGTCGTCTTCGGGCTCGCGGCGAAAGTCGGCGTCTACTTTTCGATCGATAAGACCCATCGCGCAACGCACGGGTATCCGCTCGATTACGAGGCTTACCGCGTTTTTTACGCGATTTCCGAAAAGAATTATCGGTTTGAGCCGAAGAATATCCTGGACGTTACGAAAATCGTTTGTCATGAATCAGGTTTGACGCTGTAACCGCAGCGCGCCGCCGAACTGAAGGAAAGGGATCCAACCGCATGAAACTGACCAAAGAAGAAATCAGCTTTATTCTGTACGATAACGCGAATTCCGTATACGCGACAATCATGAGCGCGGTCATCTTCCCGATTTATTTTTCGAACGCCGCCGAATCGGCCGGAGAATCCGGCGATTTCTGGTGGGGGATCGGAACCGCGACGGCCGCTTTTATTTTGGCGCTGTTCGCGCCGGTAATCGGACGGATCGCCGATTTTAAGGGCTGGAAACGGCGCGTTTTCGGCTTTTTCGTCGCAATGGGACTGCTGGCTACGTTGTACTGCGCGGTGACGAACGATTGGCGCGGAATGCTCGTCGGCTATGTCTTCTCATATATCGGCTTCCTCGGCTCCTGCCTCGTCAACGACAGCTACCTGGTCGAAGTTACGACGCCCGAACGAATGGATCGAATTTCAAGCCTGGCTTATGGGATCGGCTATATCGGCGGATCGACAATCCCGTTCTTAGCCGCGATCGCGCTCGTTCTCTTTGGGGAAAATTTCGGCGTCGACGGAACGATGGCGGTTAAGCTTTCGCTGCTGATCTGTGTTCTGTGGTGGGGGCTGTTCTCGATCCCGATGTTCAGGAACGTCGAGCAGAAGCACGGCTGCGATATCCCGCAAGGAAACCTTGTCAGGAATACGTTTAACGAGCTTTTCACGACCGCGCGGAAAATACTGAAATTCAAGCCGATGCTCTTTTTCATGATCGCGTACTTCCTGTATATCGACGGTGTAAATACGGTAATCAACATGTCGACGAGCTATGGGGCGACGCTTGGGCTGGACAGTACCGGCCTGATCATCGCGCTCCTCGTGACGCAGCTGGTCGCGTTCCCCTGCGCGATTCTTTTCGGCCGGATCAGCGAAAAAATCGGCTCGCTGAAAATGCTCCTGGCCGCGATCTGTATGTATTTATTAATCTGCATCCTCGGTTTTATCATGGGCTTCGGGCTGGAAGAAGCGTTCCTGACGATCCCTCAGGCGACGACGCTGTTCTTCGCTCTGGCGATTCTCGTAGGAACGGTCCAGGGCGGAATTCAGGCGATCTCCCGCTCCTATTTCGGGAAAATGGTCCCCCCTGCGCAGTCCGGAGAGTATTTCGGATTCTTCGATATTTTCGGGAAATTCGCCGCGTTTATGGGCCCGCTCCTGTATTCGGCGACGAAGGCCGTGACCGGACGAAGCTCGTTCTCGATCTTTTCAATCATCCTGCTTTTCGTCGGCGCGCTGATCGTCATGTACGCGGGACGGAGATTCTTGAAGAATGTTCCGGAGAGGATAGAGAATACTTTGTAGTTGTCCGGGGCTGGGAAAAATTCCCAGCCCCGATCTTAAGAACACCCGCTGATTAACTTTGACGATCAAAACGATAGATTGTTTCTAAAACAACCTGAATCTCGTCGTCCCAGCCTTTAATCAGTCCCTCATTCGCCTTCTCGTAAACCACGTCGGCCGTAACCAGATTTCCCGAAATCGCGGCGATCATCGCGCTCCGCTTTTTTCGCCTCGTGCAAACGGTATAAATCGCCGAACTCTCCATCTCAACGTTCAAACATCCAAGAGAGGACAGCTTCTCGATCCACTCGGGCGATTCTCCATAAAATGCATCGTCAGTAGCGTTAATTCCATAATAGCTCTTAAACCCCAGTTGGCCTTCCATCTCCCGCGCCGTATCGATCAGGATACGTGTCAAATCGAAATCTGGGATCGCTGGGAAACAATCCGGAACGTAGAATTTGGACGTTCCCTCGTTTTTCATAGCCCCCGTCGAAATAATCAGATCGCCTATTTTCTGATATGGCTGAAGACCGGCAGTTGACCCAATCCGAATAAAGCACTCCCCACCAACATTAATCAATTCCTCTACCGCTATCGCCGTGGAGGGACATCCCATACCCGTTGAGGTCACCGAAATTTTGATGCCCTTATAAAAACCGGTAAACGTCCGGTGCTCCCTGTTATTCGCGACCAGCTCCGCATCGTCGAGATACGCTGCAACGCGGTCACTTCGAGCCGGATCGCCAGGCAGTAATACATATTTTCCGATTTCGCCGGGAGATACATGAATATGATATTGCTTTTTCCCAAGCGTTTTCTCGTTTTTATCTAAAATTGACATAAAATTATTCCTTTCGCCCTGTGATTATTTTCGAGAATGCTTCAAGCTCAACGAGTACATTCGCTGAATCGAATAAATCGTCAAGCCTAAAATTGTCGCCGCATACGGCATCATCTGCACAAACTCTGCCGGAATTCGCAACACTTGGAGAATATTGGACAGCCCGTCAAAAAACGCAAATACGAGCGCCGACGCAAAGACACCGATCGGATTCGCCCGTCCCATCGCGCAGGCCGCGAGCGAAATAAATCCACGCCCCGCCGTCATATCACGCGCAAAAATCGGCAAATAAGCCATCGATAAATACATCCCGCCTAAGCCGGCGAATACGCCGCATATACAAATTGCGATGAACCGGATCCGGACGACCGGAATCCCGACGCTCGCCGCTGCGCTCGGATTCTCCCCAACAGCACGAATCCGTAGGCCCAATGGAGTTTTGAACAACAGGAACATCACAACAAAAAGCAAGAGAACAGCAAGATAGGTCAACAGATTGTGCCCAGAAAGAATCTGCCCCAGAATCGGAATATCCTTTAAAAATGGAATATGGATTTCCGGATAAGAATAACTCTTGATCGAGGCGCTCGTTCCCTTTTCTCCGGTAATCATCTGCAATACAAAGACGGTTAACCCGGACGCCAGCGTATTGATCGCTGTTCCGCAAAGAACATTATTCGCTTTCAGAACAAGATGAAAAAAAGCGAAAATCATGCTGATCATCAACGCGGAACCCGTCCCGAGGAGGAAGCCAGGCAGCAATCCTTTCCCAAAATGCGAACCCAAAACACCGAATAACGCGGCGATCAGCATCGTCCCTTCCAACCCAAGATTGACAACCCCGGACCGCTCACAGACGACCGCCCCAAGCGCGACCAGAATAATCGGCGTCGCAACCCGGATCCACATAAAAAAGAAGTTGGCGCTGAAAACATAACCGAAAATAGCGGGCATCCTACGCTCCTTTCAGCCCTGCCGAAGCGTTCGGCGTGCTCGTCGAATCTTCAAGTTTAGCGGCAGAAACAATCATTCGTTGCCGTAGTCCGCCCAAAAGTGCTTCAGCAGCGATTAATAACATCATGACGCCCTGAATGATATCGACGACTTCACGGCTGACGTCGCTGCTCCGCGCCATAATATCCGCTCCGACGTTCATGTATCCAATAAACAGCGCCGCAACCGGGACAAGCAACGGATTCTGCTTCGCAAGCAACGCGACCACAATACCAGTCCAGCCGTAACCCGGCGAAGAAGTCCATTTAAATCGCGTGTACATCCCCAACAACTCAGCCGCACCGCCAATCCCCGCGATCAAACCAGCAAGCAGCTGCGCCAACAGCATTGTTTTTGCAGCGTTGATCCCAGAATACTGCGCGAAGATTTCATTATCGCCAACAACGCGGATTGCGTAACCTAACGAAGTTCGGTGCAGAAACAGATAAATAAAGAAACAGGCCACCAAGGCTACCAGAATTCCAACGTGAATTCGCGTTCCGGGAAAAATAACCGGCAATTTCGCGGTCGGCTGGAGCAGGAGGGAAGCCAGACTCGAACTTTCGACTTCTCGAAAATGATAATTCACAAGATAAATCGAGAAAAACTGAACGACATAATTCAGCATAATCGAAGTGACAACTTCGCTTACCGACCACTTCATTCGCAGCAGCGCGGGAATCAGCGCCACAACAGCGCCGCAAATGCCGCCAAACAGAATCGCGCCGACCGAATACAGCGGCGCGGAAAGACGCCATGAAATCGCGGCGATCATGGCGCCGGTAATACCGATGAAGAAAGCGCCTTCTGAAATCATGCTGAATAAACCGGATCGAAAAATCAGGATGACCGCCAGCGCAGTAAACATCAGCGGCGCGCCCGCTTCGATAATATTCCCAATACGCCGCAAAGATGTAAATGGTCCAATAAAGAAGCTTCGGATCGCGGCAAGCGGTTCGCTGCTCGCCAGAAAAACGATCAGGAAAACGAGCGCCAACGTAATACCGATAATCACGCCGACTCGCGCCAAGTCGACCAGGAAGTTTATCCTTTTCTCATTCATGGTTCGCCATCCGAATTTCCATTTCCGACTGTTTTTGCACGCCGAGCATGTACCGGCCCAATTCGTCCTCCGTTACCATCGACGCATCGGGAAAGTAAGCCGTAATCGCGCCCTCGTAAAGAACAATCAGAGAATCCGATAAACCGAGGATTTCCCCCAGATCGGAAGATATCAGGAAAACCGTCTTCCCACAATTCCGCATCTTAATCAACTCCTGACGAATAAACTCCGTCGCGCCAACGTCAACACCGCGGGTCGGCTGATTCGCGATAATTACGTCTGGATCCGATGAAATCTCCCGGGCAAGAACGACTTTCTGGATATTTCCGCCCGAAAGACTGTTAACGTGAACCTGGGCCGACTGGCAAAAAACGCGAAACCGTTTTACCATCTCCAATCCGTAGGCAGAAATCCTTTTCAGGTCCAGGAAGCCGAATCGATTAAATTCTTTTCGGAATATTTTATCCGTAATGACATTGTTTTCGATCGAAAGCCTTGGAGCGATCCCGGTTTTCATCCGATCCTCAGGAATATGCGATAACTTCTGATCCCGAATCTCGCGAACGGTCTTTCCAGAGATATTCAACCCATTAATTTCAATCGTACCCGATTGATAAGCGCCCATTCCAGTCAGCGCATCAGCTAACTGTGCCTGCCCATTGCCTTCGACGCCAGCGACGCCGAAAATCTCCCCGCGCCTTGCCATAAACGAGACGTCCCGTAGTTTTGATTTTCCTGAATCATCGAGGACCGTCAATCCTCGAACCTTAATTGCAGCCGGGCCGGGATGCGCCGGCCCTTTCTCAATCTTTAATTTCACGCTACGTCCGACCATCATGCGGGAAATTTCGTCTTCCGAAACGGAATCGACCTGAAAAACACCAACCGTCTGCCCATGCCGGATAATCGTAATCCGATCGCAGAGCTCCTTAACCTCGTTTAACTTATGCGAAATAAAAATAATCGTGTACCCTGCGGAACGGAGAAGCTTTAATTCATAAAAAAGTTCTTTCGTTTCCTGCGGCGTTAAAACCGCCGTCGGTTCATCTAAAATCAGGATTCGGACACCGCGAAGAAGCGTTTTCAAAATTTCGACTTTTTGTTTTTGTCCTACGGTCAGATCCCGAACCTTCGCGTCGGGATCAACGATAAGATGATACTTCTTCGAAATCTCGCTGACTTGTTCGCGGGCCTTTCGCTCGTCAATCCGAAGCCCTTTTACCGGTTCTATTCCCAAAATTAAATTCTCGGTAACGGTTAAAGACGGAACTAACATAAAATGTTGATGAACGAGCCCGATTCCAAGACGAATCGCGGCGGAAGGATTTTGAATATTAACCTTATCGCCGTCGATAAAAATTTCACCCGCAGTCGGTTTTTCCTCGCCGAATAAAATTTTCATCAGCGTCGTCTTTCCAGCGCCGTTTTCGCCAGATAAAGCATGAATCTCGCCAATGCTCACACTGAAATTAACATCCCGATTAGCAACGACTCCGTTTGGATAAACTTTTGTAATTCCTTTTAACCGTAAAGCTTCGTGTATCTCTGCCATTGTCCCACCTTTCAGCTTCTGAAACGCGTAAACTTATCAGAAAACCGTTTCCATGGGGCGGTCAGATTTTGACCGCCCCATGGAAACGCGGATCAACTCGGCTACGGCTTCATTTCATCGCGGAGCTTCGCGATCGCATCCGTTTCCATCGAGAAAGAAGTTCCAACGACAATCTCCCCGTTCATAACCAATTCAGAAATTTCTCCAAGACGCGCCCGGATTTCCTCGGGAACAACCGTAATGAAATTCTCGTTCTCAGCCAAACCCACAGCGCCGCTTTTCAAACCAAGCGTGTAGTTCTTATCAGTCGTCATCGAGCCATCGAAAAAACCAGAAGCCGCTGTAAACAGCGAATCACCAACCCTTTTCAACGCAGATGAGATGATCACAGACGCCGATTCTGGATCCGATTCGCTGACCTGCGCCCAAATATCTTGATCGCATCCTATTAAATATTTATCGGAATCCGAAGCCGCGGTAACCGCGCCAAGAATACTCTGCGAAGCCGGCGCAAAGACGATCTGCGCGCCTTGGTTGTAAAGCTGTTTCGTCATTTCGAGCGCCTTCGGAACGTCCTCGAACGAGCCGACGTATGAAGTCATCAATTTAATTTCGGGGTCAATATACTTGATTCCTTCAATATAGCCGACAAGAAAATCGTTAATATTCGGCGAGTCCATTGAACCGACAAAACCAAGAATTCTTTTCTCAGGATCAATTTTTTCATCGCCCGAATCGAACATCAACGCTGCTAACGCGCCCGCCATAAACGAGCCTTCGTTTGACAAATAATTGATACCCATCATATTCCCGGTCGTGACGACGTCGTAATCAACTTGCCCGTCGAAAAAGATATAATCTTTGTCCGGGAACTGGACCGCGATTTCCTGCGCAAGTTCTTTGACCGACCAGGTACCAGAGATGATCAAATCCCAATCCTGCTCAGAAACGTCAATAAAGTTTCCTTCATAGCTCGTTTCATCGCGCCCCATCTCGATAATCTTGATCTCCGCGCCAAGCTCGTCGCGCATTCGGTATAGACCGGACGCCGCCGAATCGTAAAAACCTTTATCGCCCAAACTCCCATTGACCAGATAGACGACCCTGAGCGGGGCTGCGCTTTGCGCCCCGACGGCCAATACTGAACCTAACAGCACCCCAAGCGTCAACATCACAACTGCAATAACGACTTCTTTTTTCATCTCAAATTCTCCCTCTATAATATTGAATAATCGGACGGGATTTATCGTCCCGATCATCCCTTGTCCAGATCAACCTTCGCTCTCCGATTTAGCGGAAGCCGATAACAATCGCTTTTCAGATAATAATTACAAAGTGCGATCGGTTTACAATCTGAGTCAAATAAAAATTCCTGTACGTTCAACACAACCTTTTCTTTCAACATCGGAATTCGCTGATCCTCCTTATCGCTGGCGGACAGCGCCTGAATCGAAGTCTCCGTCATGCGAACGGACTCATAAATTCCGCTCAGCAGGAACAGCCGTAAATTTTCCTCGTCACAATCCGCAGGAAGCGCCCGGGCAAGAAAATCATCCGGAATCATCGCCACGCAATTTCCAACGAGTTCCGCCTCGCTGAAAAAAGATAGATAGAAGACTGTGATTTTCGTCCCCATTTTGAGATTCAATCTTGAAGAAAGGAATTCTCCGCTGAATTCAGGCTCATAAGTTAACCGGATCGCTGTAACTTCCCGCGTACAGTTTTCGTAACCAACGTTATGGCACCATTGGATCAGCTTCTGATCAGAGAAGGCGGAATATGAAACGACGGTCCCTTTTCCCTGGCGCTTGACCAAAAACCCATCTTCTTCGAGATGCCGGAATGCACGGCGAATCGTCGCTCGACTGGTATTGAAATACGCAGCGAAAACATTCTCTCCCGGCAATACTTCACCGTCCGTCAGGTTCTTTTCCGAAATCATTTTTGTAAAAAGATCGCAAATACGAACATAATTAGATACATCAGAAACCTGACGCAAATCAAGCTTTGGGAAGCGCCCCACCGCAACGCATTTCCGAGAGCCCCGAGCCTCCGTCATGCCTGTAGATTCCCCGCTTCGCGGTCCCGAAGAATCATCATACGCATCGCTTCAATCCCAGTTTCGATCGCTAAATGTTCAAACCCATACGGATAATCTTTGACATCACCGGAATAACTGGCATCGTTTGTCGCGCTGACAAGAACTGCTCCAGTCCGAATCCCAAGACTCGCGCCAACGAGAAACAGCGGCGCACATTCCATACTGGTTGCGAGCGCGCCTCCAGCCCGATACGCAGCCCATTTCTGAATTAATTCCGGCCCGATAGGCTTTGTCGCCGGGGATGTCTGTGTAAAGAACCCTGCCTTCGTTATCGTAATACCAACCTTATAAACATAGTTCAAGCGGATTGCGGCTTCTTCAAGTATTCGCGTCGTTTCGAAATCCGGAACGGCGGGAAATTCCGTCGGCAGGTAATGACGCCCAACGCCTTCCATCCGAACCGCTCCATTTGGTATAATCAAATCGCCCTTATGAAAATCCTCTGAAACCGAAGCGCAAGTACCAACCCGAATCATCGTATCCGCGCCACATTGATAAAGCTCTTCAACAGCGATTGCGGTCGACGGTCCTCCGATCCCAGTTGACGTAACTGAAACCTGTACCCCTTCCAAAGTACCTGTAAAGGTCAAAAACTCACGGTTATACGCAATTTCTATCGGATTCTCTAAATACTTCGAAATTTTTTCAGAACGTTCCGGGCTGCCCGGAAGGAACACGTATCTGCCAACCTCCCCTTTCCGGATTCCGAGGTGCATCATTTTGATGGATTCCATATTCGTTTCTCCTTCCGTTTATCTGCTGTGCGCGTTAACCCTGTCTTCACGAATAACCGAACGCATCGCCTCGATTCCGGTTTCAATCGCACGTCGCTCCCAGTTCCGCGGATAATCGCTGTCGTCATTGGAATACTGCTGGTAATTCGTTGCGCAAATCAAAACCGCAGCCGTACGAATCCCCAGACTCGCTCCACAGAGGAAAAGCGGAGCGCATTCCATACAGGTGCTGGTCGCGCCGCCTTTCTCATATGCCCCCCACTTATATTTCAACTCAGGATAAACCGGCTTCGTCTCCGGTGAAACTTCCGTATAGAAAGAATCCTTCGTAATCGTAACGCCGACGTTGTAGGAATAACCTAAACGTCCTGCTGCTGCGGCCAACTCTTTAAGCAACTGAAAGTCCGGAACCGCAGGAAATTCAAGCGGAAGATAATGATCACCTGTTCCTTCCATCCGCACTGCGCCATTCGGAATAATCACATCGCCAATCCCAACCTTTGGCGACGTCGACGCGGAAGAGCCAACCCGAATCATCGTATTCACACCACAATCATATAGTTCTTCGACCGCAATTACGGCAGACGGACCGCCAATCCCGGTTGAAGTAACCGTAACTGGAACGCCCTCCAGACTTCCGGTATAGGTTAAAAACTCACGTTGGTGAGCAATTTTCCTGGGATTGTCAAAATACGTCGCGATTAGCTCCGCACGCTCGACGCTGCCTGGAAGAAACGCGTATCGACCGACCTCGCCTCGACTGACCGCAACATGCAGCTTTTTTTGAACTGTCATTCTTCGATTCCTCAATTCGTTTGGCAGATTTTTTTGTACCACCTCAGTATATCACCA
Organism: Anaerolineaceae bacterium oral taxon 439; assembly: GCA_001717545.1. NCBI lineage: Bacteria > Bacillati > Chloroflexota > Anaerolineae > Anaerolineales > Anaerolineaceae > Anaerolineaceae bacterium oral taxon 439. The sequence goes on from CP017039.1 coordinate 2,400,616, forward strand.
ATACTAAACTTGGCGGCCAAGTTTAGTATTGGTGACAAAAGGCATATTTTCCGGATGATCTTTCACATGTCCAACCGAAAACTAGAATTGTGTTTTTATAAACTCAATCCGAATGAAAACGCAATAAAATCCGTTATAATATACGTTGTTGACAAGAAAAGAGGCAGGATACACGGATGGAAACAAACGAAAAAAGCGAAAAAATATATGACTCTGCGAAACTGATCAATCCATTCGTGGATGAAATCAATAGCTTATTCGAGAACAGGTTCATCCTGAAAAGAATGATCTACACGAATTTTAAGACACGCTATAAACGATCCTACTTGGGTGTCATTTGGTCTTTATTGAATCCATTGCTGAACATGGTTGTTTTTGTTGTCATATTCAGCAACCTTTTTCGCTTTGACATACCTCATTATCCTTTGTATATTTTTGCTGGAAACATGATTTTTTCATTTTACTCCTCCTCAACTGCTGAAGCAATGATGCAAATTATTGGAAATGGGCCAATGATTCGACGCGTTTATCTTCCGAAAACCGTTTATGTCATCTCGGGTATTGGAATCAATGGGATCAATCTAATCCTCACGGCTATCCCGTTTATCATTATTGCGTTTATCGACAAGGTCGAATATTCCTCAGCTTTATTCCTAATCATCCCTGCTATTTTACTACTAACTTTTTTTGTCGTGGGGATGAGTCTTTTAGTTGCGACCATAACGACATATCTTAATGATTTTTCTCAAATTTGGTCGGTTATTTTAACTCTATGGATGTATCTGACACCGCTTTTCTACCCTGAGACAATTATTCCTGACGAGTTCATTGTTGCATTCAGACTTAATCCAATGTACATTTTCGTGACACTTTTCCGAGACCCTGTGCTTTACCAAAAGATCCCGGATCCGGTATTATGGATCAACGGAAGCCTTTATGGATTCGGCGTACTAATCTTAGGTTGGTGGATATTTACGAAACATTCAAACGACTTCGCTTATAGGGCGTAGATTAGAATGGGATGATGCTGATATGGAAAAAATTGCTGTCAGTGCACAAGATCTCGGAATCAGTTTCCGATTGCCGTCAGAACCCGTCTCTGGGACAAAAGACTTTTTTATCAAGTCCGTTCGACGAAAAATCAAAATCAATACTTTCTGGGCCTTGAGACATATATCTTTCGAACTTGAAAGGGGAAGCTCGCTTGGAATCATGGGCCGCAATGGAGCGGGAAAAAGCACGCTTCTAAAAGCAGTCGCACGTGTCCTAATACCAAAAGAAGGTCGCGTTATTACTCATGGCCGCGTGTTTCCGATGCTGGAGCTAGGTGCAGGATTTAATCCCGACTTGACTGGGCACGAAAATATTTATCTATATGGAAATATCCTGGGCTTCAAGAATGGTGATATTACACGAATGCACGATGAGATCGTAGATTTCTCCGAACTCAAAGATTTTATCCATGTTCCAGTCCGATCCTACTCCTCTGGTATGGTCGCTCGGTTAGCTTTCGCCATTGCAACCGCGGTACAACCGGATATTCTGCTTGCGGATGAGATTTTATCGGTTGGAGATATCGCGTTTCAGGAAAAATGTGCAAAGCGAATGAATTGTTATCTTGAGCATGGGACAACCATCATGTTCGTATCACATAGCGCCGATACAGTTGTGGATATCTGCCAACAGGGTTTATGGCTTGAACGCGGCGAGGTAAAAATGATGGGAACCGCAAAAGAGGTAGCTAAAGGCTATACTGAAAGCCGATGAATTTAATTAAGAGTGTTCACACTATCGCAGGCATTGTATATTGTTCATCATACCCACATGGCAGAATAATCAAAGAGATAGACAATCGTTTAGCCAGAGGAGCAGATGCACTAATTCTGGGAACTTTTCCTTCATTATCGTTAGGTTTTATCGACCCACGCGACTTTACGTGCGACTGCCCCTTATCAGTTGCTTTTGCTATTTCCAATAAAATGCTTAATAAAGTTGGAAAAATAGATCCCATTCTTAGAAACGTCACTGCAGTGGATCTGATGCAAAGAGTGGAAGCAGCCGGAGGAAAGGTCGTTTTTGCCGGAGATATTCTCTTGCCTCTTGACGAAGAGAATATACCTGATATTCATGATCAATTTTTTGACTGCATATTATTGGACGCAAAATATGCTGAGCAAAATTTTTGGAAAAGCGCACTTCAGCAGATACATCTCGCGTTTACAGGAAACTCTGAATTTAGGATGCTTTCAAGACGCAAATTACTATATAAGATGTTGCCATTTCTATCTAGAGCTCTGTTTCTACGTTTTTTCGGTCAAGACCATGGAAAGTATTACAAACCGGCAAGTTTTAGATTAATGCAGCTCCGGGGGAATGTTACCTTACCGAACACAACAATAGAACACCCACTAGTTTCAATAATAGTACGAACTTGTCAACGTCCAGAAATATTGCAAGGAGCTCTTTCGAGTTTAAGAATGCAGGCATACAAAAATTTTGAGTGCATTGTAGTTGAAGATGGTGAACCCTGTTCTAAAGATATGGTCGAGAGTGAATTCGCTGATTTAAATATCTGTTACTATGCGACTGGGATCAGACAAGGTCGCGCAGCAGCAGCAAATATTGGCTTTCGCCTTTCAAAAGGTGAATATATCAATATGCTCGACGATGATGATTACCTTTATCCTGAGCATATCCTAGCAGGAATTACAGAGGCGACATCAAACAATCTTGACATAGTTTTTTTTCGATCAGTTGCATTGAAAATCAGAAGGTTCCCGAATATTCCCAACAAATTTCATCTCGCAGAGACACAATGTACATCTTTTACAAAAATCGACCCATTTAAAATGACAGAGCGTTGTATAGTTGCTAATAACGCGGTCCTTTTCAATCGCAGATTATACAAACAACTAGGCGGTATGAGAGAAGAGCTACAAGCTCACGAAGATTGGTCTCTATGGTTACGCTATATGACAATCGCCCGCTGGGCGGTTATTCCATTTGCTACAAGCTGTTTTACGACACCCAGCGACATACGCGAGCGGAATCAACGATTAGCAAAATATGCTCTATCCGACGGACTTCAATTTCAAGATCAAACATTAGTTTATCCAACAACTGCGGAACAGCTTAGCACATATCGTAGAGACTTTATCCTAAACCATTTTTATAAACTCGAACAAAATCGCTTAGAAAAAAAACTCATACTTGCTGCTATTCATTACAAGACAGAGGAAAACGACTATACTTTTGCTGAAAAGATGGAAGAAGATATAAAAAGAGGGAATATCATGAATTATTCAGCTAATGACTTAATTGCCTTCCAGCGCGGACTTATTGTGTGGTTAAAAAAAATGTCCCCCGAAGAACAAAAAAAACAAATAAATCTGATCGTAAATAGAGTCCTAGCCTAGGAAATAAAAAATGAATAGCGCACTAGTTAGTGTTATTACACCTATCTTTAATTCAAGAAAGTTCCTCAAAGAAACTTTTAGGTCTTTAAAAGAACAAACGATTGGATTTGCCAATATCGAATGGATCGCAGCAGATGATTATTCGAATGATGGAAGCTATGAATACCTTATTCAGATCTCGAAAAGGCACAAAAATATAAAAGTTTTGCGAACTCAACAAAATTCTGGCGGCGCCAGCACACCTCGAAACTTGGCGCTGAATCAAGTAACGGCACCTTTTGTAATGTTTCTTGATTCAGATGATACTTTTGAGCCTGATGCGATTAGACTTCTTTTAGATATCATGACACAAACAAACGTTGGGCTTGCTAATGGAGCTTTTTGCTATTCAAATCGTCAAAAGAAAGTCGCTGAACAACGATATACAGGACGGAAGGAAGGATATTACCAAATTTTCGATGATATTGATAGTTGGTTCCCTATCTCTCATCCGATTTTTACGAAGATGTTTCGTACCAAAGTTATAAAAAAAAAGAGCCTCTCCTTTAATCCATCCCTTCGAATAGGTGAAGATAGCTTATTTCTCTTTCAATACATGCAATATATCGAAAGAGCCTATCATATAAATAAAATTATATGCAGTTATCGGTATCGTTCAAATTCAACGTCTCATTCAATCAACAGAGAATATTTCAACGATTTATTTTATGCTATTTCAGAAATTAATAATAGCCTGCATGATTCTCATGCATACGTTTTTTATGACAAATTCGTTGAAGTAACGGCTTACTCGAACATGGTACTTTTATGCAATACCCCGGATATCACGATTGACGAAGGCAATGAAATTATCGAACAGTGGTTTCCTATACTACGGTATACTTATAAACATGGATACCAAGCCAAAGATCCCATCAGTGCAATTTTGTTAGAAGCTGTGAAAAAAAATAACCTTGCCTCTACTAAATTTTACTTTCGCGAAATCAAGAAGCTAGTGAATCAAAATAATGACAAGCTCAACGAAATATATTCTAGTAGGACATGGAAGTTATTAGCAACTATCAGACGCTTGTTATCATTATAAAATCCAAGCAAAGATCGAAAGAGATGTTTTTATATATGCAAAGTATCAAGAAGTATTCCCAGCGTAAAAAGCTAACATCAAAATTATAGAGATAAGTAGAAACCAATCTCTATAATTTTGCAAAATTATATATTATACAACCAAAAACAAAGGAGCATTATCAAATATGAAAGTTGTTATTCTAGCAGGGGGATTTGGAACACGTATTTCTGAAGAATCACAGTTTAAACCAAAGCCAATGATTAATCTTGGCGAAATGCCGCTGATACTACATATTATGAAGTTATACTCCGCACATGGATTTAACGATTTTATTATTTGCGCTGGGTATAAGCAATACGTTATCAAAGAATACTTCGCGGATTATTTCTTACATACATCAGACATCACATACGACTTTACCAATGGCAGAAATGAAATGGTTGTTCATCGCAATACTTCTGAACCATGGAAAGTAACAGTCGTGGACACAGGTCTTAACACAATGACCGGCGGACGTGTTCGCCGCATTTCACCTTTCCTCGAAAACGAACCATTTATGTTGACATACGGTGATGGGCTTTCAAACGTTAATATTACCGATCTTGTACAATTCCATCGGTCGCACAAAAAAATGGTAACGATGTGTGCATACAACGCTGGGCAAAGATTTGGAATATTGGATATCAATGAAGACGGTCAAATTGTTGATTTCCGCGAGAAAGCAAAAGGCGATGGAAATTTAATCAACATTGGATATATGGTTTGCCAGTATGAATTTATCAATTATATCCAAGGTGATAGTACTATTCTCGAAAAAACGCCACTCGAGACAGTTGCAAAATTAGGTCAGCTAATGGCATATAAGCACGAAGGATTTTGGCAATGTGTCGATACGCTAAGAGAAAAAGAACAATTAGAAAAAATGTGGAAAGATGGAAATGCACCTTGGAAGGTTTGGAGCGAAAATTAGGGGCACTCTTTATTTCCTATAATTTTTACACATGTTCTACCCCCCCCAAAAAAAAAGAGAGAGGATTTAAGGAGGAGAAAGATGCTTCATAATCATATAAAAATCTTTACAGAAGTCGTCAATTTAGATGTCAGCGATATCAATTTTATCGAATTTCTCCCTATCAATGAGAATTCTTCTCAGGTAGATAGACTGAATCATCTATTGAATCATGGCAATCATCAATACCTGGGATTTATGGAAAACAAATCGCTATTAGAGATAGAAAGCAAAAATAAGCACATAGAATCGGCAAATTGGGAAAATATAAATATTAATATTATAGATGAAGATTTTCTAAAAAACAAATTAAACAATCTAAACGATTCGGCAAGTCTTTTTAGCACGTATGACGTTATCACAAACTATATATATGATTTCAAAAAAGAGAATGCGGTTCTTGATTATTATAAGTTTTATGTTAAATGCGACGATCTAACCAATATTAATGCTTTGATTAGTTGCCTAAAATTTTCACACACAGAATTCTACGAATTGGCAGAAGAAATTCTGAACGGTAGCAGAATATGCATGTATTCTGATTACATCATGAAAAAGGAAATCTTCGAAGATTTCACGGCATGGAAAATAAATATATACGATACATATAATAATTTATGCAATAGTACCAAGAAAACATACTCAAATTATAAACGAAACGAAATTGCTTTTTTTGAAAAATTTTTATTGACTGTATATATTGAGCATTTATTATCGCACGACAAAACAATAGCCATATTGCAACTGCCCAGCATCGCATATGAGGACATACATACCGAAGCAGAATTACTACCTGCATATTCTGACAATAATATACCGATAGTTGTAGTTTGCAGCAATTATTATGCACCATATCTAGGTGTTTTCTTGCAATCCCTATTTAATACATGTAATTCATGCAATAATTACGATATAATAGTTTTGCAGAAAGAATTATCTACGCAAAACAAGAATACATTATCCAAAATGTGTTCCAGATACGAGAATATTTCATTAAGGTTCTTTAATCCTACACACAGATTGAATAACTCGGTTTTTCATATCGCACAAACTGGATATTGTGAAGAAGCTTATTATAGAATATTCAGCCCATGGTACTTACAAAACTATGATAAGGCTATCGTAATGGACATTGATATTTTGATCAGAAAAGACTTAGCAGAGTTATTTCATAAAAATATCGAAGGGAAATTAGCGGCAGGAGTAAAGGATATAGTTTTTCTAGGCATGCTAAATGGATGGGCAGTCCCCGACACGAAAACTTATGCATCCAAAGAAATGAAATTGAAAAATCCATGGAATTACTTAAATACAGGCGTATTATTAATGAATTTAAAATTAATTCGAGAAACTTATTCTGAAGATGATTTATTGGAGATGGCAGTAAATAGCAAATTCAGATGCCAAGAACAGGATATTTTAAATATTATACTTGAAGATAAAGTTCTTTTCCTCGGGTATGAATGGAACTGTTATGTTCGCACAGGGGATTTCGTCATCGAAGGAATTAGGTGGGCACCAAAATCAGATTTCGAGCAATACAACGGTATAGCAGATAACCCATATATATCCCATTATGTTGCACAACCTAAACCATGGTTGGATCCTTCTATTTCTATGGGTATAGATTTTTGGCTCAATGCAAGAGAAACACCTTTCTATGAGATTATTTTAAGCAACCTATTAGGAACGCTATATGGAAGCCCGATTTACGATTTGAGACAAAGAACTGAAAAATTGGAATTTGAGAAAAAAAGAGAAGGTATTACAATACCATTCCCAATTGGATCAAAAAGGCGTAAAATCGCAAAGAAGATATACGAGTACCTTATAGCGAAGAAAACACTTACAACTTTTTGTTTTCCAAAAAAATCAAAAAGGAGAGAACTCGGATTAAAAATTTTTTACTTTTTGGGAAGGGCATAGATAAATCAATTACAATAAAAGAATGGAAGCGGCAATTTTATTCTTTTTCCAAAAACGCCAATAATTTATTGTGGAATTAATAGATTATGAAAAATATAAACAGTTTGCTGAGTAAAGTTCTACCTATATCTCTTGCAGAGCAGAAAGAATTATTGGAAATAACGAAGAATGATATTCTCAAAGAAATCGGTAAAGTGCTGGAGTTTGATCAAGTTGTCACAGACGAGCTTAAACATATATTTATTTCAGAATTATTAAATATATCTACTGCGCTGCAAGACATAATTCAAGAAATAACTCATAATAATCTAGCATGGAAAAGCGACACAGAGAAGCTACACCTTTTGTTGGAGAAAAGCCTACAAGAGTTAAAGGATACCAATAATCACATTCAAATATTTCATCAAAGAGAAAAGGACATACACGACAAGATCTGTAATCTTGAGTGCAATCTTGCAAATAATCATGCCCAATTATTTGGGATACTGAATCACATAAGAGAATTGGAAGAATACAGAGGGGCTCTTTATTACATAAAAGAGGAGTATGGCTATTACAAGGATGAATTACATAACGGATTTATAGCGATACCAAACTTTAAAGACAGGTATAAATCATTAACAAAAGGTCTACCACCAACAAGCATAGAAACTATTTCACTTATTATTAACAGATTAAAGACCCGTTATGAGATGGATTATCCAGTCTTAAATATATTTAGTTTTGAAGAGCAACAACAAATTCGAACACTTAGAGATCATTTCTATTCAAATATCATCTGTTTAGATGACGATGTTTTTTGCTACAAAAATTTCTTGTTACCTATTATGCATTTTGAGCCTTGTGTTTTTTATTATCAACACTCAATTAATAAAATCAAAAATATTAAATCCATAGAAAGCAAAGATATAATTGATGCTGGTGGATTTATTGGCGACTCAGCTTTAATTTTTGCACCATTAACAACACGTAGTGTAATTTCATTTGAGCCAGATCCAAATAATTTCGCAAATCTTTTAGAGACGATAAGGCTTAATCAATTGAAAAATGTAGTTGCTGAGAATCTGGCTCTTAGTGATAAAAACGAACGAATAAAATTTAGTCTCAATGGAACAAGTAGTTCAATTCATCCGAACAACTCTTTTGAATACACAGATGAAATTGAAGTAGACGCCATATCGTTAGACGATTACGTTGAGAAGAACAATCTGGTCGTAGGCCTAATTAAAACAGATCTTGAGGGCGCGGAACAGGAATTTCTCCGAGGAGCTATCAATACGATAAAAAAATATAAACCGATTTTACTTATCAGTATTTACCACAGCATCGACGATTTCCTAGATATTAAGCCCATGATCGAAAGCTGGGATTTAGGGTATCATTTTGAAATTGTAAAACCGGTTGATGGAAGTATCATGTTCGAAACAATGCTGATCGCGGAAGTTTATGAATAGATTTAGGAGATCTTATGATTGGGCTGGATTTTTATAAAGGCAAAAACGTCCTAATTACTGGACATACTGGATTTAAAGGAACTTGGATGTGCCAGGTTTTATTGTACTTGGACGCAAATATCACAGGATATAGTTTAGAGCCACCGACGAAACCATCTTTATTTGAATTATTAAAAATGGGAGAAAAAATCAACAGCGTCATTGGGGATATCCGTAATTTAGAAAAACTGGAATCTGTATTCGGCAATATCCAACCTGAAATCGTTATTCATCTCGCAGCGCAACCAATCGTAAGAGATAGTTACAAACTTCCCCATTACACATACGAAACAAATGTAATGGGGACAGTTAATATTTTGGAATGCGTAAGAAAATTTGATTGCGTAAAAAGCTTTTTAAATATCACGACAGATAAAGTTTATCACAATAAAGAATGGGTTTGGGGCTACCGAGAGAATGAGCCACTTGATGGATTCGATCCATACTCTAACAGCAAAAGCTGTTCTGAATTGGTAACGCACTGCTATAAAAACAGCTTCTTTTCGGATAAGGCTGTAGCAATTTCTACTGCAAGAGCCGGAAACGTCATTGGCGGCGGCGATTTCGCAAACGATAGAATCATTCCGGATTGTATTCGAGCCGTTCAAGAAAACAAGGAGATTATCGTCAGAAATCCTTATTCCACGAGACCATACCAACATGTTTTAGAACCGGTGCTCGCTTATTTGATGATCGCGCAAAAACAATACGAAAATCCGTCTTACCAAGGTTGGTATAATGTTGGCCCGGACGATTGTGATTGTGTTACAACAGGGAAACTGGTTGATACATTCTGTAAAACGTGGGGAGACGGTGTCAGTTGGAAAAATGTAGCTGAGAATAACGCTCCACACGAAGCAAATTTCTTAAAATTAGACTGCACGAAAATAAAATCTGTTTTTGGATGGAACCCCAGATGGGGGATTCAGGAAGCGATTCAGAAAACATGTGAATGGAACAAAGTATGGTTCTCCAAAGGAAGCATACCGAATATCATGGATCAACAGATAAGAGAATTTTTAGGGAAAGATATTGACTTATGAAAAAAGTAATTGTGACCGGAGCAAACGGCTTTGTCGGCAGTGCAACCGTCAAAGTATTACTGGAAGAAGGAATGGAAGTTTATGCTATCGACCTACGTGGGCATCAAAATAATCTTCCCGAACAAAAAAATTTGCATTTTATTCCATGCGATCTAGATAATATTGAATCGCTACAAACATTAATTCCATCAAATGCAATGTTAGATACGTTCTACCACTTTGCATGGGCAGGAAGCGCTGGATCTGAACGAGCCAACACAAAACTTCAACTCCAAAACGCGCAATGGACAATTGATGCGTTAAGAACTGCCAAGAAACTCGGGTGCAGCAGGTTCATTTGTGCAGGAAGCATCATGGAACATGAAACCATCGCAGCCACTTACAAACAGGGAAATAAACCAGGATTAGCATATATCTATGGAGGTGGAAAAGTCATTGCACATATTATGGCCTCGTCGGTTGCTGCGGAAGAAAAAATAGATCTAATTTGGGCCAAAATCACAAATGCTTATGGAGTAGGCGAATTGAGTCCCCGATTAGTCAATACAACCATACGAAAAGTAATTCATGGGCAGCCGCCCCAATTTACTTCCGGAACGCAGAATTACGATTTTGTATACATCGATGATGTTGCTCTTGCGTTCTATCTAATCGGAAAAAATGGGAAACCGTTCCATTCTTATCTTATAGGAAGCTCCAATGCCAAGCCATTAAAAGAATTTTTATTGGAAATGAAAAAATCGATTGCACCTGATTTGGACTTTATCTTTGGAGATATTCCCTTCACGGGGATTGATTTGCCGCTAAGTGAATTTGATTGTACAGAAACGGAAAAAGACACGGGATTCAAAGCAAAAGTCTGTTTTGCCGAGGGGACAAGACGAACGATGGATTGGCTAAAATCGCAAGAGAGAAAATAATTATGATTCAAAAATTTGAGTTCCACAACACTGAAATCGAAGGCTTAGTTCTCGTAGTTCCATTTAACGCAGACGACAATCGTGGATTGTTTACTAAAGACTATTCGAAAGAAATTTTTGAACAAAACGGGATAAAGCATGAACTCGCAGAAGTTTTTTACACGACCTCTTATAAAGGCGTCATTCGTGCAATTCATTTTCAAAGAGAGAAACAACAGCCAAAGTTAGTTCGTTGTATTTACGGGAGCATATATGATGTTGTCGTTGATCTGCGAAAAGATAGTCCAACATTCATGAAATGGCTGGGCTTTGAACTTACACGTGAGAATCGGATGGAGTTAATAGTCCCTGCCGGCTGCGGACATGGGTATTTGGTATTGGAAGAATCTATCGTTTCATACAAGTGCGCTGAAAAATTCTATGGAGAATATGACGATGGAATCTTGTGGAACGATAAAGAGATTGCGATCAACTGGCCATTAAATCGGATTGGTGGAATTAAAAACATTATCTTATCAGACAAGGATAAGGAGCTAAATTCTTTCGCACGGTTTATGGAACTATACGGTGGATTTTAGGACAGGATAAAAGAATGGATTGTTTAGTCATTGGATGCGGTTTATCAGGCGCAGTAGTCGCGCGTTTCTTAGCTGAGGAATGCAATAAAAAAGTTGTAATATGGGATAGAAGATCCCATATTGCTGGGAACATGTACGATTGCAATGATGAACATGGCATCTTGATTCATAAATATGGTCCTCATACGTTTCATACAAAAGAGAGATATCTTTATGATTATGTTCGCAGATTTGCGAAATGGAAAGAATTTAAACTGACCTGCATGGCGAAGATCGATGGGAAATGTACTCCTACGCCTTTCAATTTTACAACGATAGACGCTTATTATTCTGAAAATGATGCAAACAGGTTGAAGAAACGCATCAAAGAAGTCTTCGGAGATCAAGAAACTGCAACGGTTGTCGAATTGCTTGAAAGTAAAGACACCTATATCCAGGAATTCGCGGAATTTTTATTTCAAAAGGACTACAGCCTTTATACGGCAAAACAGTGGGGTATACCAGCGAAAGAAGTAGATCCAAGCATATTGAAACGTGTACCTGTGAGGTTTTCTTATAAGAACGGATACTTTGATGACGCATACCAAGTTATGCCGGAAAAATCCTACGTCAGTTTTTTTGAAGGGTTGCTGAATCACAACAATATCAATGTTGAATTAGGGATTGAATCATTACATCACTTACAAATATCTAATGACAATCAGTTATTATTAAATGGGGCAATTAACAACAAGCCAGTTATCTACACAGGAGCATTAGACGAACTTCTCTCCATGCAATATGGAAGTCTTCCATACAGAACGCTACAATTCGATTGGAAATTTGAGAACATAGAGAGCTTTCAAGATGCGCCTGTTGTTGCGTATCCTCAAGCCCCAGACTATACAAGAATTACAGAATATAAAAAACTACCTGTTCAAAACGTACAGGGAACAACTTACGCGGTTGAATATTCATTAAAATATGAACATCGCCGATCTATGGAGCCCTATTATCCTGTTCTGACGGAGCAAAGTATAAGGCAATATGAACAATACAGAGAGAGAGCAAAGAAAATCAAGAATTTATTTTTTTGCGGAAGACTAGCAGATTTTAAATACTACAATATGGATCAAGCACTGAAAAGAGCATTAGAGCTCTGTAATGAGCTGAAATCATACATAAATTAAAAGATAAGCAAATATCAGCCATAGGCAGAATCCAAAAACCACCAAAATATTTAATTATACTCCTCTCCCCACCCCACCCCCGAAAATGCACTACAATTAACCGGGGGTTATCTCACTATGTCATTCGTTCATCTTCACGTTCACACCGAATACTCACTACTCGACGGGTTTTCCAAGATTAACAAACTCATGGACCGCGTCAAAGAAATGAACATGCCCGCCGTCGCCATCACCGACCACGGCACCATGTTCGGCGTCGTCGAGTTCTACAAAGCCGCAAAAGCCAAAGGCGTAAAACCCATCATCGGCGTCGAAGCCTACCTTGCCAGAAAGAAACTCACCGACAAAACCGCCAACGACAAAGGATCGAGCCATCTCCTCCTCCTCGCCGAAAATCAGCAAGGCTATCAGAACCTGCTCCAGCTTTCGTCCATCGCGCAGCTCGACGGCTTCTACTATCACCCGCGGATCGATCATGAAACGCTCGAAAAATACGCCGACGGCCTGATCTGTACCTCCGGCTGCATGGCGGCGGAAATACCGCGCGCGATCGAACGCGGCGATCTCGCCGACGCCCGCGCCAAAATCGAATGGTATCTTGAACGCTTCGGCCGCGACCGCTTCTTCCTCGAGCTCCAGGAGCACGACATCCCCGAAATCAAGAAACTCAACAAAGCCCTCCTCCAGCTCGGGAAAGAATACAACCTGCGCTTCATCGCCACTAACGACGCCCATTACATCGACCCGGACGACTGGAAATACCAGGACGTCATGCTCGCGATTCAAACCGGCGCCAACCTGACCGACGAGAACCGGTTCCGCATGTCCGATCGCTCATATTACCTGCGTTCGCCGGAAGAGATGGAAAGAATATTCGGCTCCGTCCCCGAATCGCTGAAAAATACGCTGGAAATCGCCGAACGCTGCAACGTCTGCCTCGATACCGATACCCATCACCTGCCGATCTTCCCCGTCCCCGTCGGTCAGACCGACCAATCCGAACTGCGCCGCCTCTGCGAAGAGGGACTCGTCGACCGATACGGCGATCGCGCACGGACCGACCCGGCGATCCGCGAACGAATCGAAAAAGAACTCCGGATTATTCATCAAATGGGTTTCGATTCATACTTCCTGATCGTTCACGACCTGATCCGGTTCGCACGGGAACAGAATATCTGGTATAACGTTCGCGGCTCCGGCGCAGGCTCGATCGTCGCTTACACGCTTAAAATCACTCCGATCGACCCGCTCGATTTCAAACTCATCTTCGAACGCTTCCTCAACCCGGAACGCATCTCCATGCCCGATATCGACCTCGATATCCAGGACGATAAACGTTTCCTCATGCTGCAATACTGCTCCGACAAGTACGGCGCAGATCACGTTTCGCAAATTATCACCTTCAATACCCTCGGCGCGAAAGGCGCGATCCGCGACGTCGGCCGAGTTTTAGGAATCCCGCTTCAGGAAGTCGACCAGCTCTGCAAGCTCATCCCAGCCGGAATCAAAATGCCCGGGAGCGGCGACGCGATTACGCTGCGGAACTGTATGAACGAAATCGTCGAGTTCCGCGAGGCCGCGAACGCCAACCCCCGCTATCAGGAACTCATCAAAATCGCGTCCGAAATGGAAGGGATCACCCGGAACGTCGGGACCCACGCCGCCGGCGTGATTATCACGGATAAACCGATCATCGAATATGCACCGCTTCATCGCCCCACCTCGGGGTCCGACGACAACCCCATCAAATCCGTCGCGCAGTTCGAAATGAACGTCGTTGACCAGATGGGCCTCCTCAAAGTCGATTTCTTAGGATTAGCGACCCTGACGATCATGCAGCGCTGCTGCGCCATGATCAAAAAACGCCACGGCCGCGAGCTGACGTTGACCAATATTCCCTCGGACGACCCCGAAACCTACCAGTATATCTGCGAAGGGCATACCGCCGGAATCTTCCAGCTGGAAAGCCCGGGAATGACACGGAATATTATCGAAATGAAGCCCCATAAACTCAGCCATATTATCGCCATGGTCGCGCTTTACCGCCCCGGACCGATGGACTTCATTCCCACCTACATCGCCTGCATGCACGGACAGCAGCAGCCGACCTATCTGCATGAAAAAATGATTCCGATTTTCGAGGAAACCTTCGGGATCCCCGTTTACCAGGAACAGATCATGTTCGCCGCGCAGGAACTCGGGGGCTATACCGCGGCCGAATCCGACATGCTCCGGAAAGTCATCTCCAAAAAGAAAAAAGCCGAAGTCGAGAAACATCGCGAAAAATTCGTCAACGGCTGCGTCGCGAACGGAATCGAACGGCATACCGCCGAAGAAATCTTTAGAAACTGGGAACAGTTCGCGAACTACGGCTTTAATAAGAGCCATGCCGCCGACTACGGCCTCCTCTCAATCCAGACCGCCTTCCTCAAGAAACACTATACGATCGAATACATGAGCGCGACGCTCGACGCCAACCATGGCGATTCGGCGAAAGTCGCGTTTTATATCAACGAATGCCGTAATTTGGGGATCGACGTCCTCCCGCCGCAGCTCAACGCATCCGACTGGGAATTCACCGTCGAAGACACGCCGCAAAACAAAAGTCAGATCCGCTTCGGCTTCGGCGCGGTCAAGAACGCCGGGAAAGCGGCGATTGAACTGATCGTCAGCGAGCGCAGCGAAAACGGGCCTTTTCAGGACCTCGACAACTTCGCGGAACGCGTCGACCTGAAACTCGTCGGACGGCGGACGCTGGAAAGCCTGATCAAAGTCGGCGCGCTCGACGACTTCGGCGAACGGGGGAAACTCCTCGTCGGATTGGACCGGATTATCGCCGCCAGCGGCGCGAATAAAAAGGGAAAAGAAACCGGCCAGTTTGACATGTTCGAACTGATGTCGATCGGATCGGTCCATATCGAACTCGAGGAAACCGCCCCGGTCGACGAAAACGAAAAACTCTTCTGGGAACGCGATCTCCTCGGCCTTTTCGTCTCGGATCATCCGCTCCACGCCTACCAAAAAACGCTCAGGAAACGCGGCGCTGTCCCGATCCATCAATTCGATAAAATCCAGAACCAGGGGCAGGTCACCGTTGGAGGAATCGTTCAATCGATCCGGATCCTGCTGACGAAAAAAGACATGAAGCCAATGGGGAATATCCGCCTCGAAGACGCCAACGGAGACGTGATCGACGTTACCTTCTTCCCCGCCGTCTGGGACCGCGTCATGGACATCGTTAAAACCGACGCGCTCCTGATCCTGCATGGGCGTCTCGATAAAACACGGCTCACGCCCCAGATTACCGCCAACAGCGCGGAAAAACTCGATCGGACCGACGACGAAACGGTTCTCGAATCCTTCGCCGATAATTTCAGCGAAAGCGATTACGCCGACGAGCTGACCGACAACAGCGCAACCGGAGACGTAAACGAAACCGCCCCCGCCGCCAGGAAAAGCGCAGCTCCCGATCCGGATTTTCCCTCATCAGCGGCGCGGGGAAATTACGAAGAAGAAAACCCGTTCAGCCTCGAAGAGTTCATCCCGGAAGACCTTCCCATCCCCAGTTCAGCGCCCGCGTTCGAAACTTACGTCGAGCCCTCCGCCCCGCTGATCCCGGAGAAACAGCCCTATTCCGTAACCGACCGCGTTTCCGATATCGCCGCCGAGCCCGCCCATACAACGGAAGAAAAAACAGCCGCGCCGCCGGAACCGGCCGAGGAGGAACAGCCGCAACCAGCCCCCGTCAAAGCCGATCCCGATGACTTTCATAAAATCACGCTCAACGAAATCGAACGGAACCGCTCCGCGTCGTTCGCAGACACCAACGAAGAAGACGACGACCTCGCGATCTTCGACGGCCCGGTCAAGCGAAAGCTCCTGACGCTGACGATCGAAAATCAGCCGGGGCAGAAATTTGAACAGCAGCAGCACCGCCTGATCCGACTACACAGCATGATCAGCGCGTATCCAGGGAAAGACGCGTTCGCGTTCGTTATTCGCGAAGGGGGGAAATCCTTCCTGATCGAATACCCGAAACTATCCATTAAGATCAACGATGACCTTATCCAAAAACTTCGAAAGGAATTAGGCGAAAACAACGTCGTCGTTGAATCGTAAACGGCGGCATTGAAGAACAGAATTATTCATCAATCATGATCGGATATCAGGCCGAAATCGAACGATATATTACAATATAGACGGCCGTAAAAATCTTACAACCAACGTCAAGTCGATCAATAAGATTCTGTTTCAACTAACTACAGGGAGAGTCAAACATGGAAGAGACGATCAACGCAACCCCCATCCGAACTATCGCAGTCTTAACCTCCGGCGGAGACGCGCCGGGAATGAACGCGGCGATCCGCGCTGTCGTTCGCGCCGGAATCGCCAAAGGCCTCAAAGTCTACGGCGTTCAGGACGGCTATAAAGGACTCATCAACGGCGACTTCATGCCGCTCGGACGCCGCGACGTATCCGGGATTCTAAGCCGGGGCGGGACGTTCCTGCGAACGGACCGCTCGAAAGAAATGAAAACGACCCATGGCCAGCGCGAGGCCCTCCGTCAACTCAACAACCAGGGGATCGACGGCCTGATCGCGATCGGCGGCGACGGGACGCTGACCGGCGCGCTGACGTTAGCGCGAGAAGGGTTCCCGGTCGTCGGAATCCCCGGAACGATCGATAACGACGTCTTTGGGACCGATACCTGTATCGGAGTCGACACGGCGCTCAACACGATCATGGAAGCGATCGATAAAATCCGCGACACCGCCGCCTCTCACAGTCGGGCGTTCCTCGTCCAGACCATGGGCCGCGACTGCGGTTATCTTGCGGTCCAATCCGCGATGATCTCCGGAGCGGAAGTCGCGCTGATCCCGGAAACGCCGATATCCGTCGAAGAAGTCGCTCAAATTATCGAAAGCTCCTATAAACGCGGCAAGAAACACTGCATCGTCGTCATCGCGGAAGGTTACCCCATCCCGATGGGCGAACTCGCGTCGCAGCTGGACAACATGGACCTTGGGTTCAAGTGCCGTGAGACCAACCTCTCCTACGTGCAGCGCGGCGGATCCCCGACCGCTTTCGACCGGATCCTCGCTTCGAGAATGGGCTATAAAGCGATCGAATTTATTACCACTGGGAAATTCGGCGTCATGACCGCGATCTCCGAACGCGCGATCGTTCCCTTCCCGATCGAAGATCTCGTCGGAAAACATCGCAGCGTCTCTCCGGAATATATCGATATCTCGAATATCCTCTCGCGCTGACCCCCAAACGCGGACTCAAAACGGGAGAAAGAAACGCGGATTCTTCTCCCGTTTTCCGTATTTATTTAAACGGGACCTCGCCAGCCATGAGCCTGGCGCGTTGCCATGGGGACGCGTTCGTCACGTCCGCCAGCATTCCGCGCAGCTCGTACACGCTGTCCCGAAGCTCGGCGGCGCGCTCAAACTCCAAGTTCTTCGCCGCCTCTTTCATCTCCCGCTCTAACTGCGCCAGCGTATGCTTCAGCTCGTTCGTCGGAAGCGATTTCTTCGCCGCCCGATACTCCGCCCGGTCCTCGGCAATCTGCGCCGAGGTTGTCAGCCGTTCGGAGAGATCGTAAACGCCCTTCATGATCGTCATCGGCTGGATCTGATGCGCCTCGTTATAAGCCTGCTGCTTTTTCCTTCGCCGCGCCGTCTCGTCCAGCGCATAGCGCATCGAATCGGTCACCTTATCCGCGTACATCAGAACCTTCCCCTCGACGTTCCGCGCCGCCCGCCCGATCGTCTGAATCAGCGAGACGCCCGAGCGGAGGAACCCTTCCTTATCCGCGTCTAATATCGCGACCAGCGACACCTCCGGCAAGTCGAGCCCTTCGCGAAGCAGGTTAATCCCGACGATAACGTCGTACGTCCCCAACCGCATGTCGCGCAGGATCGAAATCCGCTCCAGCGTATCGACCTCCGAATGCAGGTATTGGACCTTGATCTCGTTATCCTTCAGGTAATCGGTCAGATCCTCTGCCATCCGTTTTGTCAGCGTCGTGACCAAAACGCGCTGATTCTTTTCCGTCCGGATCCGAATCTCATAGATCAGGTCGTCGATCTGACCTTCGATCGGACGGACCTCGACGACCGGATCGAGGAGCCCGGTCGGGCGGATAATCTGCTCCGCGGTCAGCTCCGTTCGAGCCAGCTCATATGGCCCCGGCGTCGCGCTCGTGTAAATCGTCGTCCCCATGACGCCCTCGAATTCCTCGAACGTCAGCGGGCGGTTATCCATCGCGCTCGGGAGCCGGAACCCGTAATCGCTGAGAATCTGCTTTCGCGCCCGGTCCCCGTTGTACATCCCACGAATCTGCGGCACGGTCATATGCGATTCGTCAATAAACAGCAGATAATTCGACGGCAGGTAGTCCATCAGCGTCCAGGGATGCGACCCCGGCGCACGTTGGTCCATATGCCGCGAGTAGTTCTCAATCCCCGCGCAGTACCCCGTCGCTCGAATCATCTCCAGATCAAAATTCGTCCGCTGCTCGATCCGCTGCGCTTCGAGGAACATCCCGCGATCCTTAAAATACCGGATCCGCTCCGCGAGCTCCGCTTCAATATCCGCGAGCGCCTGCTTCATGCGCGATTCTTCCGTGATATAGTGTTTCGCGGGAAAAACCTGAATTTCGTCTTCTACGCGAAGAACCTCCCCGGTAAGCGGATTAATCGCGGTAATTTTTTCGATCTCGTCGTCGAAATAAGAAATCCGGTACACGAGCGAATCTTCGTAAGCCGGATAAATATCGAGCGTATCGCCGCGGACGCGGAACGTTCCGGCGTGAAAGTCCGTGTCGTTCCGCTCGTAACGATTCTCGATCAGGTTGCGTAAAAGCGCGTTGCGGCGATGAATCGCACCGGTCTTCAGCGTAATCACCGCTTTCCCGTACGCTTCCGGATCGCCCAGACCATAGATACAGCTGACCGACGCAATAATAATCACATCCGACCGCGACGACAGCGCGGCAGTCGCCGCCAGCCGCAGCCGGTCGATCTCATCGTTCGTATCAACCTCTTTTTCAATATATAAATCACGGCGCGGAACGTAAGCCTCCGGCTGATAATAGTCATAATAAGAAACGAAATATTCGACCGCGTTATTCGGAAAAAACTCTTTAAATTCGGCGTACAGCTGCGCCGCCAGTGTTTTATTATGCGCCATGACGACGGCGGGGATTTGCAGCTCCTGAATAATATTCGCCATCGTAAACGTTTTCCCCGTCCCAGTCGCCCCTAAGAGGACCTGATGACGGTTGCCGGCGCGGACGCCGTCGACCAGCTCGCGGATCGCCTGCGGCTGGTCCCCCATCGGCTGATACGGCGCGTGAAGGTCAAAAAGTTGATGCATATCGAATCTCCGCTCTTATTATAACGGATATCGAACAGAATTTCAGAAAACCAACGAAAAATCGCAGGAACCGTTTTGACAACAGGTTTCAAATTAACGCATCAGACCCGCTTCCGCAGCGAAAACGCCGGCTCGGACTCAACCCGGACCCGATCCTCATGATCGATATAGCGCCAATACCCGTCGTCCAACCGGAACCCCTCGAAGCCCGCGTCCTTATAAAACGTCAGCGCCGCCTGATTCGATCGCGCGCAGTTCAGAATTAACAGCGGCAACCCCTCCCGCTGCGCGATCAGCTCCGCCATCTTCATCATCAATGTCCCCAATCCGCGGCCGCGAAATGGTTCTTTGACCCGGAATGAGCTGATAAACAGGTAGCGGTCCTCGGGACTGAACGTTGGGTTCGGCTCCTTCTTCGTAAGGAATACCTGCCCAACGATTCCGTCGTCCGGCGACTCAGCGATCAGCGCCGTCGTCAATCCGATCAGCTGGTTCCTGAAAACCTCGCGGTAGACCTTCCGATAACGCGCATATTCCCCGTCCCATTCGATCAGCGGCAAGTCCTCCTCGACCATCTTCCGGATCCTGACCCTATCCAACCATTCGCTCACCCGTCCCCCCTTTCCGCTCCGTCCGATCCAGCGCGCCCTCCCGTTCCAGCTCCGAAATCAGCCGCATCCGCAGCGCGGCCTCCTCTTCATCACGCTCGATCTCGCCGTCGATCCGCGCCGCGCGAAGCCGATCCAAAACCTCCCGCATCCATGCCCCCGGCGGATACCCCATCTTTTTCAGGAACGCGCCGTCGGTCGCCGGCCGCCGGTGACGCCAGCCGCATAAATAATCGCGAAGGAATGCGTGAATCGCGGCGTCGTCCGACATTGCGTCATAGCAAAACAGCGACGCGAACGGAACCTTTTCCAAAAAGAAAACCGCTTCGCTCCGCCGCGATTTCAGCTTCGCCGCGAACCCGCTGAAAAGCGATTCCAGCCCGCGGATCGCGGCGGCGACGCGCGCCGGGAACTGGAACCGATCGCAAAGCGCCTCGATCGTCGTCCGCCGCTCCGTTCCCAGCCAGGAAATCAGCCCTCCCCAGCTCGCCAGAAAATCCGGGAGCTCCGCGTCCGCCTCGATCCAGGCGCTGTCGAACGGAAACGCGACGAGACGGCGGTAATCCGCGGTGTCCTGCGTCGTCCAGTGCAGGTCTGGATGAACGTTTTTTAACAGGCCCAGCGCCTCCAGCCGCGCGAAACAGGCCGGCGGATCACTCTCCTTAAACAACAGCTGGAATTCATGGCGGATACGCTGACCGGAAACCTGCTTCAGGAGGCTCCCGCTCAAGCGCAGCCGTTCCAGCGTATTCGCCTCGATCGTAAACGCGAACCGCTGTTCAAAGCGAATCGCGCGGATCATCCGTGTCGGATCGTCAGTGAAGGAAAGCGAATGCAGCGTACGGATTTGCCGCTGCGTCAGGTCATTCATCCCACCCCAGAAATCGAGAAGATCGCCGAACGCTTCGCCGTCCAGCCGAAGCGCCAGCGTATTAATCGTGAAATCGCGCCGATGCAAATCCAGTTTAATCGAACTGCGTTCGACAGTCGGGAGCGCCGTGGGGTAATCGTAAAACTCTGTTCGCGCGGAAATCAGGTCGAGAGAATCGGGGAGTCCTTCGTTCGTTCCCGCCGAAAAGGGCGCCGCGCCCGGCTTCAGCGAACCAACCTCCCACTTCGCCGTGCCAAATTGCGGATGCGACCGGATGACGCCGCCGTATCGGCCGGCTAAGCGCCGCGCGACCGCAACCGCGTCCCCCTCGATAACAATATCGAAATCCTTAACCGGGAGCCCTAAGAGTAGGTCGCGGACAAATCCGCCGACGATATAAACCGGATATCGGAACTGCCGCGCGATCTCGGAAACGGCGTCGATCAGCGCCCGCGCCACGGGCGAAAGCGCCGCCGCTAATTTTTCGCGATAATTCCGCCGCTCGCATTGAAGTCCGCCGCGAAGCGCCTGGATCAGGTCGGTCCGCGTCACGATTCCCGTAATTTTCCCCCCGTCCGCGTCACGGACCGGAATCTGACCCCAGCCCGACAGGCTCATCATCTCGCGCACCGTCTCGACCATGTCGTCGGCGGTCACGGAATAATCGCCGATATCCATGATCTCAGAAATTGGTTTATTCAGCTGAAACGCGCGCGCATGATCGAGCTGACGACGGTTCAGCAGCCCGACCAGCCTCCCGTCCTGATCGACGACGGGGAAACCTTCATATCCGTAGCGCTGGACAATCGCCGAAGCCTCCTGAACCGTAAGCCCACTCTGGAGCGTCAGCGGATTCGCCGATTGAATCGACGCGACCGTCAGCGGCGGCGAAACGTACGCAGGAAGAATCGAAACCAGCCGCTCGCGAACCTCCGCCATCTTCGCGTCCGTCGTCTCGCTCTCGTCGAGCGCGATCAGCCCCGCCGCCGCGCGCGCGTGCCCGCCGCCATGAAAATTCTTCATGACCTGACCGACGTTGATCCGGTCGTTCGTCGCCCGCCCGATCATGCGCAGTCCGACCCTCGTCCGCAGCAGGATAAAAATCGCGTCCGGGTTCATCATGTCGCGTAAATAATGCGCGACGGTCGAGTATTCGTCATGAATATCCGTCGCGTCGGCGGTCGCTAAAACGATCTCTTCTCCCGCGATCCGAAGCGTCTCGGCCGACGCCAGGCAGCGGTCCGCCAGGACGAGCTGATTCTCGGTCAGCGGCTGACGCAGGTACCGCTGAAGAACGTTAAGATCCGCGCCCTGCTCGACGAGCCAGGTCGCGGCGCGCATGTCCTCAACCGTCGTCGAACCGTATGTCAGGTTTCCCGTATCCTCGTAAATCCCCAGGAGCAGCAAATTCGCCGCTTCCTGTCTCAGTTTAATTTCGCGACGGCGCAGCTCACGAATCAGAATACTCGTGCACGCCCCCAACGCTTCGAACCGGCAGTCCCAATCCGGCGACAACGACGTACCGGGAAGATGATGATCGACGACACTGATCTCCGTATCCGCGCCGACGAATCCCTGCGAAAAGAGACGGTGTGTATCGACAAGAAGGATCCGCGCCGCTTTTTCGTTCGGGAGCTGCCTGATCAGTTGAAACGGGAATTCGTTCCGATACTCTTTCAGGAAAACCGCGACGTTGCGGTTAACATGAATCGGACGCGCCGCGATATAATCAGGATAAATCAGCTGCGCCGCCGCCAGCGAAGCGATCGCGTCAAAATCCGCGTGTTCATGGGTAAAGATCAGCTTCATTTTCAAGCTCCAACATCGATCTCAGCCATACCTCCCTTTTATTGTACTTCAGGAGGAACTCCGTAATTCATGATTAAGCGGCGCTTACTTTTATACGGTTGGGCATGTGGAAATTTGAAACACAGACCAGACTTCACCAATTCCCGCGAGGCGTGTCAACTTATGGTAAAATATTTTCCGGCTTGGTTGAAAACCAAACGACACGATGGATTGATCATGGGGTCGTCGTGAGGAACAGCGTTAGGAAACGCCGCCGCGCGAGATACCGGGGAAAACTTAGAACGAAAGGAAATACTGAAATGGCGAAATGTGAAATTTGCGGAAAAACGACAACGTTCGGGCATAACCGAAGTTTCTCGCAGCGAGCGACCAACCGTCCGTTTTATCCCAATTTGCAGCGAGTGACCTTATTCGTCGATGGCGTGAAAGTCCGGAAGACGTTATGCACGAAGTGCATCCGCACCATGTCGAAAATCGAAAAGTAAACCTTCCAATTCTGCATATAAAAAAGAGGCTTGAGCCTCTTTTTTTTGCCGATTCGCCCGTCATACCGGGGCCGTCTTTCGAATCAGCCCCAATGGAGCGCTCAGCCTTCAAAACCGAATCGAAACCGGCTCGCCAGTATGCATCAGGTTTATCGCGTAGCTTCGCCGTTCCAGGGATCGGGTATAATTTTCAGACATGCGCAAGACCTTTTTCCGATCCGCACTTCTCGTCCTGATGGCCTGCATCCTCCGCCCGTACGTCGTGAACGGCTGTCCAGCTGGAACTCCCGGACAGCGGATCGAATTTCATATAGAAGCGCCCGGCGCGTCCCGACGCGGCGCGTTCGCCGTCTACGTTCCGCCCTGCTACGATCCCGACCGTAAGGACCCATATCCGCTCCTGATCCTGCTGCATGGACATGACATGTCGCTGCAAACCTGGGACCAGCTCGGACTCAACGCCGCCTACAGCAGCTACGCGAAGTCCGTTAACCACAAGCCATATATTATCCTGACGATTCTCGAATCGAACAACCTTATATCCCTTAACGCGTCCGAATTCGATCTCTTTATCCTGAACGATATTCTCCCATGGGTTGAAAGCAACTTCAACACCGGCGGAAGTCGAAAGCTCCGCGCGCTCGGCGGCATCTCCCGCGGAGCTTACTGGGCCGCCGATATCGTCTTCCGTCACCCGGATATATTCGAGACCGTCGGGCTGCATTCACTTCCCGGCTCCCCCTTCTACGACCTCGAGTTTCATTACCTCGCCGAAGAAGCCAGCGAAAACGGCGATACCTTTAACGTTTCCCTCGACATCGGCGAAAAAGACCCCTACGGCCCTGGAAGCCAGGTCTTCGAAAAACAGCTCGAAAACGAAAAAATCCCCTACCGATCGCTCGTTCAGCCGGGGGACCACTCGCTGTCTTACTGGGAAACGTATCTGGCCGATTATCTGACCTGGTACGGGAAATCGTTCGCCGTCGACGAGAAATCCGCGTCCAGCGGCAGCGTCGCCAAATAGCCCCGCGCGAAATCAATATCCGACCCCACCTGCCGAACCAGCGCACTGCTATTCGAAAACTTCATCTCCGGACGAATAAACGCATGGAAATCGATCCGCGCCGCTTTCCCGTACCCGTCGACCGACGCATCCAGCAAATACGACTCGATCGTCAGATCGCTCTTATCATAAAACGTCGGACGCACGCCGATCGCCGTCACCGAATCATACCGTACGCCATCCAGCTCGGTCCGCGTAACGTAGACCCCATTCGCTAAAACGATTTTCTCATCCGGAAAGCGCAGGTTCAGCGTCGGAATACCGATCTTCGTTCCAAGCCTTACGCCATGCAGGATCGTATTCCGGATAAAAAAAGGATAGCCGAGAAGCCGCTTCGCGTTCGAAACGTCTCCATCTCGAAGAAAAGCGCGAATCCGCGTAGACGAAATTTCCCCGTCAGGAAGCCGGAGACGCGGATGCACGATTAAATCGAACCCATACCGCCCGGCGACGCCGGCTAAAACCCGCTCCCTGCCCTCGCGATTTTTTCCCAGCGAAAAACCTTCTCCGACGCGAAGCTCCTTCATCCCAATCGCGCCCGCCAACCGGCGCAGGAACGCATCCGCGGATTGGTCCGCGAGCGAACGGTCGAACGGGACGGAGATCATCGCGTCCAGCCCCAACGCGGCCGCGAATTCAGCCCCCTCTTCCGGAAGCAGGAGACGACTATTGACCGGGAGACGGCCAAAAAAAACCGCCGGAAGCGGCGAAAACGTCACGAGGACGGTCGGGAGCTTCCGCCTTCGCGCGCCCGCGATCATCGGGACCAGAATCGAACGGTGCCCGATATGAAAACCGTCGTAAGCGCCGATCGCCGCGACCGAAGCGTCAAACCGAATCGAATCAAAATCGGAAGCCAGCAGCATACGTTCAGCTTCTCACGGCCCTGCGGTCGCGCCCCTTACGAAATAAGCACCTTTTTCGGCTTCCAGAGCGCCGCCTCAGCGTCATACTGAAGAACGGCGACCAGCTCGCCCTGAAGCGAGACCGCTTTCGCGAACGCCGAATCCATGTTGATCGCGGCTTCCGCCTGAATCGCCCTCCCGCAGCGGATATCGCGTTCCAACTCAAGATCAAGCTGGATCTCCGTAAAATCCGCCAACGAGTCGATCGCCGGGATCAGGTACTGGTACCAGTCCCCATTCTCGAACGCGGCCTTCAGCTCCTCCAACGTCGCAGCCTGGCGAAGCGAAAAATGACCGCTTTTCGTACGCCGAAGCTCGCTCAAATACGCGCCGCAGCCCAACGCCGCCCCGAGCTCATGCGCTAACGATCGGATATACGTCCCCGATGAACAGTCGACCTCGACGGAAATATCCGGCGGATTAAACTCAACCAGGTCGAAAGCGTAAATCGTAACGCGCCGCTCCGGAATCTCGAAAACTTCGCCGGCGCGCGCACGCTCGTACGCCTTTTTCCCGCCGATTTTCAACGCAGAATAATTCGGCGGGCGCTGGACAATTTCGCCGGTAAATTGCTTCATCGCCGCTGAAACGCTTTCCTCGTCCAGCTCCGGCGCGCCACCAGTCTTGACAACCTCGCCGTCCGCGTCATACGTATTCGAGACCGCGCCGAAAGTAAACTGCGCCTCGTAGCGTTTTCGATCGGTAATCAGGTATTCGCTGAGCCGGACCGCCGGCCCGACCAACAGGACCAGAACGCCGGACGCGCGTGGATCCAACGTTCCAATATGACCAATCCGACGGATTCCCGTTCCGCGCCGAACGATCTGTACGACGTCATGCGAAGTCATTCCCGGCGGCTTATCGACGACCAGAACGCCGGAAATCGTATTTTTATATTTCTTACTCTCTTCGTTCAATTTTACGTCCTATCTCGCGCCGTTTTAACCGGCGCCGGATCGTCAGAATATAACCGCCTCAACTTCAGAGCATAGTTTACCATGCATTACGCTGAGAAACCGCGGATCACGCCGAACGAGCTGCGCAAGAGATCATCAGCTTCGTCGCCGCGACAACCGCGTCGCGCACGTCCGCCAACCGTCCGGCAATATCCGCCCCGGCCGCGGCGATATGCCCGCCGCCGCCGAACGAACTCGCGACGCTGGCTACGTTATACCCGGGTTTCGCCCGCCAGGAAACCTTCGTCCGCTCGCCGTCCTCGGATTCCATGAAAACGATCGCAACCTTCACCCCGTTCGAGGACAACAGCCGGTTCACGACGTTCGCGTCGTCCCCATCCGGATATTTCGCCGCGACGCGTTCCGAATGCCGGATTGTACTCCAGATCAGCGGCAGCTCGACGACCGTATTCCGCAGCGCAGCTTCCCAAAGCGCGTTCGCTTCGAGCGAATGAGCCTTGATGACGTCAGCGAATATCTCATAAAGCTTTCCGCCCTGATCGACGAGCTCCGACGCCAGCCGGAGCGTCTTCGCCGAAACGTTCGACGTGCTGAAACCCTGCGTATCGGTCAACACGCCGGAAAGGAGGAAATTCGCGCTGATTTCGTCAATCTCCAGCCCCAGAACCGGCATGATTTCCGCCAGAATCTCGCAATTCGACGCCGCTTCCGCGTCAACATAGTTCAGCGCGCCAAAACCCGGATTCGAATAATGATGATCGATAACGATATCGGGCGTCAGCTCCGGACGTTCGTCAAAAAACGCGCCGCAGCGGTCGCGCGAACTGATATCCACGCAGATCGACAAATCAAACGCCTCTTCGGGCGCGCTCCGGACACGCTCCGGCAGATCGCAGCCCGAATTCGTCAACCAGCCCTCCTTCGGGAGCGGATCGCTGGAGATCAACTGAACCGATTTTCCGGCGTTTAAGAGCGCGCGTCCTAATCCAAAAAGCGATCCCAACGTATCGCCGTCGGGACGTATATGCGAAAAGATCGCGACCCGCGCCGCGTTTTCGATTTTTTCACGAATCTGTTCCAGAATTCTCTGATCGTACATTTTCGTCGACTCTCCTCTATATAAGATATATCGATATGTCCATAAACCCTGACGCCGCGGATAAACGCGGCACGATTAACAGACAGATCGCCCGGCGCTGACTTCTCTCCGGGCGATCTGGTATCCGTTCGCTTCATTCGGAACCATTCTTCCAATTCAGGAAACAGACGCTAACCGTTTCCGCCGGCGGTTCCTTCGTCCGGCGAGCCCGCGTCAGTTCCACCATCGAGACCCTTTTCGATCCGCTCCCGTTCGAGCGCATGGAACAATTCTTCCATCCGCGCTGCGTTTTCGGGCGTCGGGTCCCAATAGAAGCGCAGCCTCGGAAACTGGCGCAGATCGACCGACTGCGCCAGCCCGCGCCGAATATACCCCGCCGCGGACGTCAGCGCGGCGAGAACCTCGACGCTCCGCTCCATCCCCTCAACCGCCGAAACGTAAATCGACGCATATTCCAACTCGCGGTCCACCTTAACGCCGGTCACCATCACGCCGGACAGGCGCGGATCTTCAATTTCGTACAGGAACATCTCCGCCAGCTCGTCGCGGATCCGATCCTCGATCTTTCGTATTCTGATAGCTGAAGGCATCCAGCCCTCCTTTCAACCAGCGGGCGCGATCAGGAACCGAACCGGTTCAGCGTAAACGCCTCGATCAGGTCGCCCGGCTTGAAATCCTCAAAGCCTTTTATCCCAATCCCGCAGTCTAACCCGCTCTTCACTTCTTTAACGTCGTCCTTCTCATGCCGCAGCGACGTAATTTCGCCGGTAAAAACCTTCTCGCCTTCGCGGATAACATGCGCCTTCGCTCCGCGGCGCATCTCGCCTTCCCTGACCCGTGAACCAGCGATCGTCCCGACCTTCGAAATATTGAACGTCATCAGGACCTCCGCCCGACCGACCATCGTCTCGACAAATTCCGGCTCAAGCATTCCTTTAACCGCCTTTTCGACATCTTCCATCAGGCGGTAAATAACGTTGTAAATTCGGACCGAAACACCTTCGGTTTCGGCGCGCTTCCGGGTCGCCGGGTCTGCCTGAACGTTGAAACCCAGAACGATCCCATGCGACGCGGCGGCCAGCATGATATCGTTCTCGCTGATATTTCCGGCTTCGGAATGCAGAATATTGATCTTAATCTCGCCTTCTTTATTCAGCTCTTCAAGAGAACTGACAATCGGCTCCAGCGAACCATGGACGTCCGTCTTGATCACGAGACAGAGCTCCTTCGCCTCGCCCGCCCGGAAACGGGCAAACAGCTCTTCAAGCGTCGCTTTCGGCTGATTCGGCGCCAACGCGGCGTCGGCTTTCGCCTGCGCGATCACGGCGCGGGCTTCCTTCTCCGACGCGTACGTCTGGAAAACGTCGCCGGCGGCCGGAACTTCCGTCAGGCCCATGACCTGAACCGGGGTCGACGGACCGGCTTTCTGAAGCTTTTTCCCGCGATAATCGAACATGGCCTTGATCCGGCCCATCGATCGCCCCGCGAGAACGACATCGCCCATTTTTAACGTCCCGTTCTGAACCAGGAGCGTCGCCATGACGCCCTTCTTCGGATCGACGGACGCTTCGATAACCGTCCCGAAAACCTTTCCTTTCGGGTTGGCGAAAATATTCATGTCTTCCGCCGTCACCAGAATCGCTTCCAAAAGATCGTCGATCCCCTGCTTCTGTTTCGCGGAAACCGGAACGACGAGCGTATCCCCGTCCCATTCGTCAGGAACCAACCCCTGCTCGGAAAGCTGTTTCCTGACCAGATCCGGGTTCGCGTCCGAACGGTCGATCTTATTCAGCGCGACGATGATCGGGACCTGCGCCGCTTTCGCATGCGCAATCGCTTCCTTTGTCTGCGGCATGACGCCGTCGTTCGCCGCAACCACCAGAATGACAATATCCGCTCCCTGCGCTCCGCGCGCGCGCATCGCGCTGAACGCGGCGTGGCCCGGGGTATCCAGGAACGTGATCAGCTTTTTCTTCGTTTCGATCTGATACGCGCCGATATGCTGCGTAATTCCGCCCGCTTCGCCGACCGCGACGTCGGTATGGCGAATTGCGTCCAGGAGCGACGTCTTGCCATGGTCGACATGTCCCAGGATCGTCACGACCGGCGGACGTTGGATCAATGATTTTGGATCCTCCCGGTTGATCAACTGCCGCCAGAGCGGAATATCTCCGACGTTTTCTTCTCTCGTTTCCGCTTCGACCGTCGGCGGAACCGCCTCAAAGCCCAAATCGTTAGCAACAATCGCCGCCGTATCGAAATCAATCGTCTGATTGATATTCGCCATCACGCCGTTCATCATCAGGATCTTCATCACCTGAATACTGTTCGCCTGAAGCAAGGAAGCCAAATCACGAACCGAGATACTGTAAGGGATCTTAATTTTCTTCAATTCTTTTGTCATAGGTTCTCTCTCTCTTTCCGTGTCTTTTCCCTAATGATTAGGCGATTCTTTAAGCTCCGGTCGAGCCGTCTTCCGCCGGAAGCTCGTCCATCCATTTTATCAAATTAGCCTGATCCGTTTCGGTCAGCTCGATCTTCAGGTTCCGCGCTAACGAACCGCGCTGAATCGCCTTTTCCCAACAACTCCGTTTATCATGCAGATACGCGCCGCGTCCCGCTAACTTACCGGTCTTATCCAGCTGAACGCCGCCGTCAGTTCGGACGATCCGGATCAGCCCCCGTTTCGCCAGCACCTCGCGGCATCCGACACAGGTTCGCTGCGGGACATGTTTCGGACGTGGACCCTTTTTCGCGCCCATCGTCTACCAGCCCCAGTCCTCGTCCCCGCGGCGGTGTTTCTTGCGGACGACGGTTGAATCGCTGTCGGGGTCATACTCGATCTCGGTATTCTTCCTCCGGCCCTTCTTCTTCTTTTTACGGTCCGAATCGCCGGACACCTCGCCGAAGTCTTCCGAATAATCGATCTCGGACGCAACCGGGATCAGCTTGAACAAGTCGTCGAACGAAACGTCTTCTTCCGGTTCGCTCTCCGCCGCGCTTTCGGACGCAGGAGCCGTAACCGTCGTTTCCGCGGCCAAATCCTCAGCCGCCTCGCCGCTTTCCGCGGCCGGGGCCGGCTCGTCGGCCTCGCGTTCCGAATCCGCCGCCGGAGCCTCCGGCTCGGCCGCTTCTTCCTGCACCGGGGCCGGGTTGGCCTCCGCGTTTCGCCGATCCTCAACCAGCCGGACCAGCGACGCGATATCGTCCATAACGCTCGGCGTCGTACCCTGAAGCTTGAAAATCTCTTCCGGGTCGGCCTTGACGCTCTTATATAAATCCTCGACCGTCTTAAACCCATTGTACCGTAGAACCGAAACGACAAAGTTCGGCAGCCCGACCTCGCTGACCGGCAGCGCCATCAGCTCGTCGGACGGCTTCCCGGACTGGTACAGCTTCCGCACCGTCTCGCGGACCGTACTTTCGTTAAAGCCCGCCGTTTTCGCCTTTTCAACGCGATCGACAAAGCGGTTCAGCTTCTCATCCTCTTCAAAGTTCAGCGGATGCCCGTCGGATTTCTTCTGGAGTATTGCGCGGATTTCGTCCGGCGTCTCTTTTCCCTCGACGAAATATGAATCCCAGGCAAGCATGACGACGCGCTTATCCTGTTCCGGATCGGGAATCGTATAATCCTCCTGCGCGTCGTAAGCCGCTAAGATATCGGCCGCAGCCTCGCTGACGCTCTTGATATCGATCCGCCAATTTGTCAATTTCGCCGCCAGACGGGCGTTCTGGCCGTCTTTCCCGATCGCCAG
The DNA here is from genome assembly GCA_001717545.1 of Anaerolineaceae bacterium oral taxon 439. Lineage (NCBI taxonomy): Bacteria > Bacillati > Chloroflexota > Anaerolineae > Anaerolineales > Anaerolineaceae > Anaerolineaceae bacterium oral taxon 439. Next base: position 2,432,131 of record CP017039.1, read on the forward strand.
CGACAGCTGGTCATCCGGAACGACGACAGTCGTGTTCCGTCCGCCGCTCAGGTAGACCCCGATCACCTTCGCCGGAGAAATCGCCTTCGCGATAAACAGCGCCGGATCGGGGTTCCATTCGATCACGTCAATTTTCTCACCACAGAGCTCCTTAACGATCGGCTGAATCCGCTTCCCCTGCATTCCGACGCAGGCGCCGACCGGGTCGATCCCGGCCTGCGTCGCAGAAACCGCGATTTTAGCGCGGGCCCCCGGTTCGCGCGCGATCGAACGAACTTCGACGATGCCATGAAAAATTTCCGGAACGTCGATCTCGAGGAGCCGGTAAAGGAATTTCCGATCGACGCGCGACAGGAGAATCAGCGGACCGCGCGGAGAATCCTTGACTTCGGTAATGATCGCGCGGATATGCTTATGAAGCTGAATCGACCGTTCTTCGTCGCGGATAACGTCCTTTTTCAGCAGCGTCCCTTCGGCTTTTTTATCCAGACCAATCGTGTATCCGTCCCGATTGATCGACTGAACGACGCCGGAAACGATCTCGCCGACCTTCTTTTCATAGTAGCCGATCTGCTCGGCGCGCTCCGCGTCGCGGAGCCGCTGCTGGATGACCTGGCGCGCGGTCTGCGCCGCGATGCGCCCGAAATCCTCCGGCGTGCTTTCGACGATCACGAGATCCCCGTATTCAGCGGCCGGATTAAATTGACGCGCCGTCTCCAGCGAAACTTCGGTCCGATCGTCGACGACGGAATCTACGACTTCTTTTTCAGCGTAGATCTGAAACTTACCCTCTTCGAGATTCAAGACCGCCTCGACGTGCTGCGCCGCGGAAGCGGTAACCGCTTTCCGATACGCCGATACCATCGCCGATTCCAACGCTTTGGTGACAACTTCACGCGAAAGCTGTTTTTCTTCAACCATCTCGTTGAACGCCAGAAAAAAATCAGTCTTCATTCCAACAAAATCTCCCAAATAAACCTGACGACGAATAAAAACAGAAGCGGGGCCGCCCCCACTTCCACAAATGCCAAATCTTGGGTTAAAATCCAATCTTCAACAACCACAATTTTAACATATTCCTCGCGACAACGCAAAAAACATGACGCCTTTTTGCGTGAAAATCTCCGGAGCCGCTCAATTCCCAAACGGCAGAGCGAAACCCGGGCTCCGGTTCTTCTCCTGCGCTGGACTGAATCGCGGCGCCAAAGCAAAAACGGACGGCGAAATTTTAAGAATAAGACATAATCCGCCGTCTGTAAGAAAATACTACCCACCGCGCAAGCCGAACGGGGCGCACGGGACTCCCTGAATTCCAATTTTCTATTTGCAATTACCCTGCCAAAACTGTATAATATGGGGAAAGTGGGATAAATTCCCATGATGTGCCAAAGAGGGCGGCGATTTCCCGGAAATCCCACCTTCCGCCGCAATCGAGGAAGCCGGAGTCCGGCTTGATCTGTTTAAAACGAGGTTGCCGAACAAATGTTCACTGGGTTTTACGAACATACCATCGATAAAAAAGGGCGCACGTCGCTTCCCGCTCGCTACCGGGCGGAATTAGCGCGCGGGGCTTATATTACCGTTGGAATCGATAAGAACCTCGTCATCTATCCAATCGAATACTTTGAGCGAATCGCGAACGAACTCAGTAAGTTCCCGCTCGCCGATCCAATCGCGCGGAAATATCGCCGGCGAATCTTCAACAAAGCGGAGCTCATCGAATTCGACGCCAACGGCCGCTTCCTGATCCCCAATTTCCTGCGCGACGAATTCCAATTCGGAGACGGCGACAAAATCGTTTTCGCCGGGTCAGACGAGTATATTGAACTCTGGACGACGGAAGCCTGGGAAAAAGCGGAAACCGAAACCTTCGACGACGAAGAAACGACCGCGCAATTCGCGCAGCTTTTCGATCGTCGTTCAGCGTAACGAAAAATTATCTTTAAAGAAAGGATCGCCATGATAACCCTCACGCCGCACTATTCCGTCATGCTCCCCGAAGTCCTCAGCGCGCTATCGCTGAGCGGAGCTTCGCGCTGCCTGGACGGAACGCTCGGCGCCGGCGGGCATACCGAAGCGATCCTTCAGCAGACCGCTCCGAACGGAACCGTCGCCGCTTTCGAGCTCGACCCGAACGCGATCGCGATCGCCAGGGAACGCCTCGCCCCGTTCGCCGGACGGCTGACAATCTATCACGCGTCCTACGCCGACGCGGTGGATTACCTCGAACCGGAAAGCCTCGACGGCGCGCTCCTCGATTTAGGCGTTTCTTCGATGCAGCTCGACAACGCGGAGCGCGGGTTCTCCTTCCTGAAAGACGGGCCGCTCGACATGCGTTTCGATCCCGACGGCGGAAGAATCAGCGCCGCCGAGTTGATCGCGTCCGCCAGCGAGGAAGAGCTCAGCGATATCATCTGGAAATATGGCGAGGAACGAGCCTCGCGCCGAATCGCCGCCGAGATCGTCCGCGAACGGAAAACGTCCGCATTCGTCACGACGACGCAGTTAGCAGAGTGCGTCGCGCGCGTTTTACCCCGCAATCCCAAAAGCGGGCGTCATCCGGCGACGACCGTCTTTCAGGCGCTCCGGATCGCGGTCAACGGCGAACTCGATACCGTCGAGAGCGCGCTTCCGCGGATCGCCGGCCTCCTGAAACCCGGCGGACGATTCGTCGTACTGACGTTTCATTCCCTCGAAGACCGGATCGTAAAAAACTATTTCCGCCGCGAAAGCGCGGACTGCCTCTGTCCTCCGGAACAGCTGGTTTGCAGCTGCGGTCACCGCGCGTCGCTGAAACGCGTCCGTATCGGAACGTTCCAGCCCGGGAAAAGCGAACTTTCCGAAAACGTCCGGAGCCGGAGCGCGAAGCTCCGCGTCGCCGAGAAGCTCCCGAGGGAGGACGCATGAACCGGCAGCAGGCCTACCGAACGCCCCCCTGGAAGAAGCAGATGCAAACGCTGATCCGCGTCGGGGCGGGATTAATTATTCTCTTCGTGATCGCGCTGGTTTACCTGAATTATTCGGCGCGACTCTCCGAAGTCCGGCTCAAGATCCAACAGGCCCACGCCGACCGGAATACGCTGATGCGCCAGATCGCGGAATATCAGACGAGAAGGGGCGCGCTGACCTCGTTCGAATCCATGCGCCGGCGCGCGGAGCAATCCGGCTACGCCGATATCGATTTTTACGACGATTCACAGTTCGTCTATCTCCCGCTCGACGGATACGACCCGAACGTGGAGCTGATCCGCGCGGATCGGTTTGCGCCGTCCGCGCCGCCCGTTTCGCTCCTGCGTCCGGAATACACGATCAGCCTGCAAACCTATCTTCGAGAGCGGCTCCTCGAATCGCCGAATAACGCCTGGGGGCTGCCATGAAGGATTTCGAAAAGCGCTTCCGTTTCTTTAATATTGCCGTCGCCGGGTTGGTTGTCTTCATGATTTTCCACCTGCTGACGATTCAGACGAACGCGAACGTGCTGACGCTGACCGAAAAGATCCGCGAAGAAACCGAGTATACGACGCTCTCGGTCAACACGGAACGCGGCAATATCTACGACCGCTCCGGCTACCTCCTCGCGGGCAACACTGTCGCATATACAATCCTCCTCGACCTGAACTTATCGAACGGGCATGGCGATTTTATTGCCGAATACCTCGCTCCGATTCTTGACATGGACGAGCAGACAATCCGCAAATACGCCGAAATTCCTTACGTCGAAAAACGCGCGGTTTCGGTTCCGATTAAAAATTTCGCCTCACGGCAGCAAATCGACCAGATCGACCAGCGCAAAGCGTTTTTAGCCGAGAAGAAAACGACCTCCCTCAAGTCCAAATCCGGATTCCAGGAGAATCTCGACGCGGTCAGCTATCTTCCGAACGTATACCGTTACTATCCGAACGGTTCTCTCGCTTCGAATATTATCGGTTTCTTCCCGTTCCTGAACCCGTCGGCCGGCGCCGCGTACGGAATTGAGAGCTATTACGACGAAATCCTCTCGTCCGAGACGATCCATAAAAAATTCGCGCTCGACCCGAATATTCCGGAAGTCCTGCCGTACCTGCCGTCAAACGCCGCGATTCACCTGACAATCGACCGCAAGATCCAATCGATCGCAGAGTCGCAGATCGAAGCCACCGTTACACATCAAAAAGCCAAGTCCGGAACGATCGTCATTATCGATCCAAAAACCGGCGAGGTCCAGGCAATGGCGACCTGGCCGCGGATCAACCTGAACAATTATTCGGAAACCGCGAACGTCTTCACCCGGGAAAACCGCTTCAACCCCGCCGTCATGCAGCCGTACGAGGTCGGGTCAGTTTTCAAGGTATTCACCCTGGCGATCGGGCTGGATTCCGGGACGATCCAGCCGACCGACGTTTACAACGACGTCGGCACGTTCGTCGTCGACGGCCAGACAATTTATAACTGGAACCGGATCGCCTCCGGGCCGCAGTCGATCACCGACTGCATGGCGCATTCGCTCAATACCTGCATGTCCTGGATCGCGACCGAAGTCGGGAAAGATAAATTCTACGAATATCTTCGCGCCTTTCATCTCGACCGCCCGACCGGAATCGAGCTGGCGGACGAGGAATACTATCCGTACGTCGAGCCCGGCGACACCGGCTGGACGAACCTGTCCCTCCCGAATCATTCGTTCGGGCAGGGGTTAATGACGACGCCGATCCAGATGGTCAAAGCGATCAGCGCTATCGCCAACGATGGGATCATGATGCAGCCGCATATCGTCAAAGCGATCGAATACGAAGACCATACCGAAATCGTCGAACCGGAAATCGTCGGGAACCCGATCAGCGCCGCGACCGCGCGAAAAGTCACGGAAATTCTGACGAATTCGCTCGAAGGCGAAGCCGAAACCGCGATGATCCCCGGAATGCATATTGCAGGGAAGACCGGAACCGGCGAGATCGCGATCGAAGGGCAGGGCTACGTCAGCAGCTTGACCAACGCCTCGTTCGTCGGCTGGGGGCCGTCGGAAAATCCGCAGTTCGTCGCTTATGCCTGGCTTCAGGAGCCGGCGGGGAATATCTGGGGGTCGGAAGTCGCCGCGCCGTTATTCGCCGACCTGATGAACGAAGTCCTGCCGTACCTGCGGATCCCGTATGACCGCCAGTACGCGAACGACTTCGCGCTCTTAGCCTGGAGCGGGGAACCGGCTCCGTAAATTAAATATAATTCTAAGGAAAGGAGGAGTAAAAATGTTTTCGCTTAACGAAATAATCGCCGCCCTCGGCGGCCCCGTTCGATCGGGGAGAAGTCTTCTTTTCAGCGAAGCCGTTATCGACAGCCGCCAGCTGATCAACGGGACGCTTTTCGTCGCGCTGACCGGCGAAAAAACCGACGGGCATTCGTACGTCACGGAAGCTTTCCGCAAAGGCGCGCTCGCCGCGCTCGTCAGCCGCCCGATCGACGGAACGCGCGCGCTCGACCTGCGGAGCGGCTCCGCTGTCCCGGAAGATCAGGTTCCGGAAGCGCCATTCTGCATCCTCGTTGAGGATCCGCTCCTCGCGCTCCAGAAAATCGCCGCCTGGCACCGCAGTCAGCTCAAGCTGACCGTCATCGGGATCACCGGAACCGTCGGAAAATCGACGACGAAAGAGCTGATCTGGGAAGTTGCGTCCCGCTCGTTCATGACGCTGAAAAACAGCGGCAACCTCAACAACGAAATCGGACTGCCGCTGACGCTCCTCCGCGCCGGGAAAGGCCACGAGGCCGCCGTTCTGGAAATGGGCTTCTACGTTCCCGGCGAAATTAAACTCCTCTGCGATATTGCCAGGCCGCAGATCGGCGTGCTGACCAACGTTGGAACGGTTCACGCCGAACGGGCCGGCTCGATCGAAAATATCGCCAGGGGCAAAAGCGAACTCGTCGCCGAACTTCCGGCGGACGGCGTCGCGATCCTCAACTATGACGATCCGTATGTCCTGCCGATGCGCGGCGTGACGAAAGCGGCGGTTCTCACCTACGGACTCGATAACCGCGCCGATCTCTGGGCGGACGAAATCGAAAGCTTCGGGCTGGATGGGATCCGTTTCCGGCTTCATTCGGGCTCGGAAACGTTCCAGATCCGCGTCCCGCTGATCGGAAGGCACTCAGTCCACACCGCGCTCCGGGCGATCGCTGTCGGACGCGCGTTGAAAATGCGCTGGGAGGAGATTTTCCGCGGCCTCGATAACGGCCAGTCGCAGCTGCGAATGTCGGTCATGATGAGCCGCGAGGGCGCAATGATCATCGACGATACCTACAACGCGTCGCCCGATTCTGTGATCGCCGCGCTTGACCTGCTCGACGAGATCCATAACGAGAAGGCGACGAACGCGAAGAAAATCGCGATCCTCGGCGACATGCGCGAGCTGGGACAGTACGAAATCCAGGGCCACCGGGCCGTCGGCCAACGGGCCGCGCAAAGCTGCGACGAGCTCATCGCCGTCGGCAGATCGGCCCGGGAAATCGTCTTCGCCGCCGTCAACGCCGGGATGAAACCGGAGAAAATAAAATGGTTCGCGACCGTCGCCGAGACGATCGAATACGTCGAACTGCGTAAGTTTGCGGAAGGCGAAACCGTTCTCGTCAAGGGATCGCGCTCCCTGCAAATGGAACAGATTATCGCTATCATGGAGAGCTGAGCAACAATGAACAACGCATCGTCAACCATTACGCTATCTATCCTCGGTTTCCTGATGACGGTTATCTGGGGAGAACCGTTTATCCTTTTCCTGAAACGGTTCCGCCTCGGGAAAGTCGTCCGCGCCGAAGGGCCGCAGGAGCAATTCGATAAGGGCGGAACGCCGACGATGGGCGGCGTCATGTTCATCGTTCCGACGCTCCTCGTCACGATCATGCTGAACGCCGCGTCCCTCTTCGGCGTCGATATTATCGGTCAGACGTTCGTTACCCCGATGGTCGCGCTCGTGATCTTCGGCATCCTCGGAGGAATCGACGACTGGATCGGAATGGATAAGCGGCGCGAAGGAAAGGGGTTCCGCGCGCGCGATAAATTTATCCTTCAAGTCGTCTTCGCGCTCGCGATCGCCTGGGCAATTAAATACGGATTGGGGATATCCTGCTTTTATTGGCCCGGGAACCCGGAACCGATCGAGCTCGGGTATTTCTTTATCCCGCTCGCCGCGTTTATTATCGTCGGCGAATCCAACGCGATCAACCTGACCGATGGAATGGACGGGCTGGCCGGAATGATCTCCGCGACCGCGTTCGCCGGCTACGGGATTATCGCCCTGATGGTCGGACAGCCGCATATCGGCGGGTTCTGCTTCATTATTGTCGGAGCGATCCTTGCGTTCCTCTGGTACAACGTTCATCCGGCGCAGCTGTTCATGGGCGACTGCGGTTCGCTTTCGCTCGGCGCAACGCTCGCCGTAATCGCGCTGATCACGGGCCACCTGCTCGTGCTGCCGCTGATTACGATTATCCCGATGGCGGAGACGCTTTCGGATATTATCCAAATCGTTTATTTCAGGTTTTCCGGTGGGAACCGTTTCTTCCTGATGGCCCCGCTGCATCATCATTTCAACAAACTGGGCTGGTCCGAGGTTCAAATCGTCCAGCGTTTCTGGCTGATCAGTATTCTCGCCGTCCTGTTCGGGGTCGCGATTTCAATGGTCTAACGATCGAAAAATAAAAACGATTTACAGGGAAACCGTATGGAAAACACAGTGGAAATCAAATCAACGCATTGGGACGAGAAAAATGTCGTGATCGTCGGGGCAGGCCGCCAGGGCCAGGCCGCCGCGCGCTTCCTGATTTCCCGCCATGTGAACGTTACGGTAACCGATCGCGCGCCCGGAGAGAAATGCGCCGCGGCGATCGAAGCGCTGAGCGGACTGCCGATCCGCTGGGTCACGGGAGGCCACCCGCTCTCGCTCCTGGACGAGGCGGATTTCGTCTGCGTCAGCGGCGGCGCCGACCTGCGGCAGCCTTTCCTCGCCGAAGCGGTTAACCGTGGGATCCCGCTTCTCAACGATACCGAAATCTTTTTTCAGGAGTCTCCGGCCCCGATTATCGGGCTGACCGGCTCGGCCGGAAAAACGACGACGACAACGCTCGTCGGACGAATCGCCGAATCCGACCGGCAGCGGCGTCATTCGCGGACCTCCGTTTTCGTCGGGGGGAATATCGGAACGCCGCTGATCGCGAGAATCGACGAAATCGGGGCGAACGACTGCGTCATTCTCGAATTATCGTCGTTCCAGCTTGAGCTCGTGACGATCAGTCCGCATATCGCCGCCGTACTGAATATCACCCCGAACCATCTCGACCGCCATGGCACAATGGAAGAATATATCCGCGCGAAACGGAATATCCTGAATTTCCAGTCCGAATCCGACTGGGCGGTCCTGAGCCGCGACGACGGGAACAGCGCCGCGCTCCGAACCGCGGTCCGGGGAAAATCAGCGACGTTCGGATTCGAACCGCCGTTCGGAGACGAGGCGATTGCGGTAGGGATCGACGAAGGCTTCGTCTTCGCGACGATCAACGGGAAGCGGAAAAACCTCCTGAAAAGAATTGAAATCAGCCTTCCCGGGCGGCATAACCTCTCCAACGTCATGGCCGCCGCCGCGATCGCGCTCAGCGCCGGCTTTGACCCGCTGTCGATCCAAGGCGGGATCCGCGGTTTCAGCGGCGTCCCGCACCGGCTCGAAACGGTCGGCAAGCTCCATGGCGTCCGTTATATTAACGACTCGATCGCGACCGCGCCGGAACGGACGCTCGCCGCTTTGAACGCGTTCAGCGATCCGATGATCCTCCTGCTCGGCGGGCGCGATAAAAAGCTTCCCTGGGGGAAGCTCGCCGACGAGCTCAACCGCAAGGCCAAAGCCGCCGTCTGCTTCGGGGAGGCCGGCCCGATGATCGCGCAGGCGCTCGAATCCAGCCCGGTCCGGAACCCGCGCTTCGTCGTCCGTCGGGCCGCTACAATGCTCGATGCGCTCGAAATCGCGAGGGAACTGGGCGAAGCCGGCGATCTTGTCCTTCTCTCGCCCGGAGGAACGAGCTACGACGCGTATAAAGACTTTGAAGAAAGGGGGAACGAATTCCGCTCATGGGTCAGATCGCAAATCTCCAATTCCTGAACCAGAAGAAAATCCGCGTTTCGACGCGGCTCCTGATCGACGTCCCGTTGATCATCGTCGTTTTTATGCTGGTCATGATCGGGCTGGTCTTCGTTTACTCCGCGAGCTGGTCATTCTCGATTCAGGCGTTCGACAACGCCGCTTACATGGTCAGCAAGCAGGCCCTCTGGCTCTTTCTGGGCGTCGCCGCCGCGCTGATCATGGGCTTCCTGATTCCCTACCGCTGGCTCCAGCCGCTCTCGCCGTATCTCCTGATCGGGACGATGATTTCGCTGTTGATCCTGCTGCTGATCCCCGCTGCGGCCGGCGTTACGCGAACCTTTTTCGGCGGCTCGGTTCAACCGTCCGAAATCGCTAAAATCGCGATTATTATCTACCTGGCCGCGCTGTATACGAAACGCGCCGAGCTCGTCGAATCCGGCGGGCTCCGCTCGCTCGAACCGTTTATTATCCCGACAATCTGCGCCGTTCTCGTCATGGTCCAGCCGGACTTCAGCGCCGCGATTACGATCCTCGCGCTTTCCGCGATGATCTACATGCTCGCCGGCGGGCAGATCAACTGGGTGATTACGATTCTTTTCGTCGCGCTCTTCCTGACGATAATCGCGTACTTTTTCTTCGATAAAGTCCGCGTCCGAACCGATGAATATATATCCGGCTTCCTGAACCCCGAAGAAGCCTCGTATCATATTCAGCGCGTCCTGAAATCGATTATCAACGGCGGCTGGTTCGGGACCGGCGTCGGAAAAGGAATCGGGAAAATGACGGGGCTGCCCGTTCCCTGGACCGATAGTATCTACGTCGTGATTATCGAGGAAACCGGCGTTGCCGGCGGAATCTTCGTCTTAGGACTGTACCTGATGATCCTCTGGCGCGGGTTCCGAATCTCGATCGGCGCCCCGGACGCTTTCGGAAAGCTTCTCGCCGCCGGAATAACGCTTTGGATCACGTTTGAAGCGCTCCTGAATATCGGCGTCCTGCTGAATATTTTCCCGTTCGCCGGAAACGCGCTCCCGTTAATCAGCTACGGCGGAACGAATATGGTCGTAACGCTCGGGAGTATCGGAATCCTGCTGAATATCTCGCGCCAGACCGCGATCTACAATCTTGAGAAAGGAAAGACCGTACCCGATGCGATGGTTAATCTGCGCGGGGGGACCGGGGGTGGCGTGTATCCAGCCTTGGCCGTTCTCCAAGAACAAAAAAGTAAAGAGAACGTCGACGAGATCCTCTGGGTCGGCGGCGCCGATGGTATCGAAAAACGGCTCGTCGAACGGGAAGGAATCCCTTTCAAGGGGATCGCCGCCGCCGGGCTGCATGGCGTCGGACTGAAGAGACTCCCGGGGAACCTGCTGCGCCTGATCCGCGGGTTCTTCGAATCGCTGGCGATTATCCGTGACTTTGATCCGGACGTCCTGTTTTTCACCGGCGGGTACGTCGGCTTTCCGGTCGCGCTGGCCGGACTTTTCCGGAGAAAGGTCATCTTCATTCCTGATATCGAGCCGGCCGTCGCGCTGAGCGCGCTGAGTAAAGTCGCCGACCGGATAACCGTCGTCGCCGAAGAAAGTCGCCGCTATCTTCCGAAACGCGCGAACGTCGCCGTCACGGGTTACCCGACGAGACCGGCGCTGACCGCCGTCCGCCGCGAAGATGCGCTCGCCGGGTTTGGGCTGGATCCCGAGCTTCCGACGGTCTTCTTCTTCGGCGGCTCGAAAGGCGCGGCCTCCATTAACAGCGCTCTCTGGAAAATCCTGCCGCGGCTCTGCGAACATGCGCAGGTCCTGCACGCGACCGGAGAGGCGAACTGGGGCGACGCGCGAACGAAGCTTGAAGCGCTCCCGGAAACGATCCGCGGCCGCTATCACGCTTACCCATACCTGCACGAAACGATCGGCGCGGCGTTCAGAGCCGCCGACCTGATCGTCTCACGGGCCGGCGCGTCGACGATCGGGGAATTCCCGCTTTTCGCCGTCCCGGCGATCCTCGTCCCATACCCGCATGCCTGGCGCTATCAGCGGGTCAACGCGGAGTACCTCGTCAACAAAGGCGCGGCCCTGCTCCTTCGCGACGAAGAGCTGACGGACGGATTGCTTCCGAGCGTACTTGACGTCTTAACCGACGCCGAAAAACGCGAACGCATGAGCGCCGCGATGCGCTCGCTCGCGAAACCGGACGCCGCGGACGCGATCGCCGCGGTCCTCCTCGAAGCCGGCGGCAAAACGAATAAAAAAAGAAAAAAATAACGGAGACGGAAACGGAAAATGCGAAACGGATTAAACGTACCCATTCATATCATCGGCATCGGCGGAACCGGCATGTCCGCGATCGCTGTCGTTCTGCGCGAGAGTGGCGCGAACGTCCGCGGTTCGGATCAGGCTGAATCCGCGATGACCGAGCGGCTCCGTTCGCTGGGGATTCCGGTTCAAATCGGGCATTCGGCCGAAAACGTCGCAGGCGCCGGTCTCGTTCTTTACTCCTCCGCCGTCCATCCGGAAAATCCTGAACTGATCGCCGCGCGCACGGCGGGAATCCCGACGCTGAAACGGTCCGAATTCCTGACCCGGCTCTTAGACGGGCGGAACCTCGTCGCCGTCGCCGGGACGCACGGGAAAACGACGACGACCTCGATGATCGCCTGGATCCTGACGCGCGCGAACGTCCGTCCCGGCTTCATTATCGGTTCAACGCCGAAAAATTCTGGAACGAACGCCGCCGCTGGAGCGTCGGAAACGTTCGTTATTGAAGCCGACGAATATGACCGGATGTTCCTTGGGCTGCGTCCGTCGACGGCCGTATTAACGCTGATCGAACCGGATCATCCGGACTGCTTCCCGACCGACGACGCCTATTATCAGGCGTTCCGCGACTTCATCGCCTGCTGCAAAGCCGGCGCGCGCGTCCTGATTTTCAGCGGCGATCCGATCCAGCGCCAGCTCGTCGAGGACTCCGGCGCGAACGTTTCCGTCCGAAGCTACGGTTTCGGCGCTGACGACGATTATCGGATCGAAAACGCCGAAGTCGCCGAAAACGGCGCTTATCGTTTTACGCTGACCGCGCGCGCTTCCGGACGCGGAGTCTCGATCCAGCTCGCCGTCCCGGGGCTGCATAACGTCGCAAACGCCGCCGCCGCGCTCGCCGCCGTCCTGGAATCCGCTGCGCTGCCGAACGAAGCCGAAGCGTTGAACACGGCCGCCGAAGCGCTTTCCGAATTCGCCGGAAGCGCGCGCCGTTTCGAAACAATCGCCGATCAGGACGGGGTCCTGGTCATCGACGACTATGCGCATCATCCAACCGAGATTCGCGCCGCGCTGTCCGCGGCGAAAAACGCCTGGCCGAAGCGGCGAATCTGGGCGCTCTGGCAGCCGCACACCTTCTCGCGAACGCGGCAGCTCCTCGACGCCTTCCGCCGAGCGTTCGGAGACGCCGATAAGCTCCTCATAACGCCGATTTACGCCGCCCGGGAAAACGAAAACGGGTTCTCGAACGCGGCGCTGAAAAAAGCGATCCGCGCCGTACGTCCGGACGCGATCTTCGCGGAGACGAACGAACGCGCCGCCGAGCTGCTGACGATGGGGCTGAGGCCCGGCGACGTCGTCCTGACGCTCTCCGCCGGGGACGCGAACCGGATCGGGCCAGCCGCCTTAGACGCGATCGCCCGCGAGGCCCGGCCGGCCAATCCAGCCGAGCTCGACGCACGGATCGAAAAGAACGCGCCGATCGCGATCATCTCGAACCTGCGCGTCGGCGGACCGGCGAAAGAAACGCTGATCGTGGAAAGCGAAGCCGAACTGATCGCCGCCGTCCGCGCGGCACGGCAAGCTGCGCTGACATTCAAGGTCGTCGGCGGCTTATCGAATATCCTTTTCAGCGACGACGGTTTCGCCGGACGAATCATCGTTAATCGTTCTTCCGCAATCCGGCTTATCGAAATCGGGAACGGCCGTGCCCGGATCCGCGCCGCCTCCGGCGTTCCGCTGAATTCGCTCGTTCGCGCGGCGATCGATTTCGGCCTGACAGGATTGGAATGGGCGACGCGGATTCCCGGCTCGGTCGGCGGCGCGGTCTACGGAAACGCCGGCGCGTACGGGAGCGAGATCAATGAAACGCTGCGAACGGTAACCGTCCTGAGCGAGGACGGACGCGTTATCAACCTCCGAAGGGACGAGATCCCGTTCGTTTATCGGGCGAGCGGCTTCAAGTCCGGCGAGCTGCGCGGGACGATCCTCGCGGCCGAATTCGAGCTCGCGTCCGGGGACCCGGACGCAATCGAAGCGCGCGCCGCTGAAGTCTGGGGAAAGCGTGAAAAATTCAACTTCAGGAACCAGGGATCGCTCGGCTCGGTCTTCCGGAACCCGAACGGGGATTACGCCGGACGGCTGATTACGGAATGCGGACTGAGGAACGCGGCGGAAGGAGGAGCGGCCGTCAGCGACTTCCACGGTAATATCTTCGTTACGAACCCGGGCGCGACCGCCGCCGATTTCCGCCGTCTCGTTGAGCGCGTCCGCACGGCGGTTCAGGCGAGCTTCGGGATCACGCTGCAAACCGAGATCGAGATTTACGAAGGAAAGGAGGACGCATGAACTTCGGATTCGGTTCCAACAATCGGGACCGCCTGGATCGGATCGGCGCCGCGCCCGGAAATAATCGAATCGAAAGTGAACGGCTGAAAACGAATTCGGAACGGATCCCGTCGAGGAAAACCAAATCCGGACGGACGTCCGCGCGGATCCTGTCGCTGATCAGCGCCGCTCTCTTCGCGCTCGCGCTTGGACTGTACCTGCGTCTTCCCGATTTCCGCGTCGCCTCCGTTCAAATTTACGGGCACGAGAACGTCAATCCGGAAGAACTGATCTACTACACCGGCATGAAAAACCAGGCGATCGGGACGGTTGATCCTGAGGTTATCGAACGGAATATCTTCCGCCGCTACCCGGAAAACCGCGCGATCAGCGTGCATGCCGCGCTTCCGAACCGTCTTGACGTCTACTTTGAGCAGCGGGTCGCCGCAGTCGAATGGAACTTCGGGGGAAGCCGCTTCTGGATCGACGAAGAAGGGTTCGTCTTTAACGAGAACCTTTCCGCCAGCCCGGAAATTATCGTCTACGCCAATAGCTTCCCCGGCGCGATGAATCGGAACGACCGTACGGTCCCGAAAAAATTCCGGAAGGAGATCGTCGATTCGGCCCGACGAATCTTCGCCGTCAAGCCCGCCGAATCACGGCTGAATTTCACGTATGATAACGGCTATGGCTGGGACAGCGGCAAAGGCTACATGCTCTGGATCGGCGTCAACGATTCGGGCCTGAACGAGAAAATGGCGATGGCGAACGGATTGGACCGGTATTTCAAAGCGAACGAAATCGAACCGGAAATGCTCAGTCTTGAGTTTATCAACGCACCTTATTATCGATTCGCGGATTAGAAAGATGGAAAAATTACATTTAGCAACAATTGACATCGGCACCTCGAAAATCTGCACGCTGATCGCTCAGGTCGAGAGCGAAAACGCGGTCAAAATCCTGGGCGTCGGGATCGAACCCTCGCAGGGCGTCCGCAAGGGCATGGTTTACGATATTCAGCAGGCGACCGCCGCGATCTCCAAATCGATCCGAAAAGCCGAACGCACTTCCGGGTTCCAGATTTCCGACGCGATTATTTCGATCGCAGGGTCGCATATCAACGCAATTAACAATAAAGCGACCGTCTCGATCGTCGGCGGCTGTATCGATGAATACGAGATTCGCCGCGTTATCGACTCGGTCAAAGCGGTTCCGATCCCCAATAACCGCACGATTCTGCATACGATGCAACGGACGTACAGCGTCGACGGTATCGAAGGCATCCGCAGCCCGCTCGGCATGTACGGACGGCGGCTCGACGTCGAAGCGCATATTATCACCGGCGCGACCGCGACCGTCGAGAACCTGAAGCAATGCATCCTCGCCAACGAGATCGAGGTCAACTCCTTCGTGCTGAATTCGTTAGCCGCCGGAGAGGTCGTCCTGAGCGATATCGAAAAGCAGAGCGGCGTTTTCGTCTGCGACCTGGGCGCGGGAACCGCCGATCTCGCGATTTATTTCAATAACGACGTCTGGCATACCAATTCGCTCCCGATCGGCGGCGCGCATATCACCAACGATATCGCCCAGATCTTCCATCTTTCATACAATCAGGCGGAAGAAGTCAAAAAAATTCATGGGTCCGCGCTTCCGGAGCTTATCGACGACGAGGAATTTTTCTACGCCCGCTCCTTCGGGCAGGAGGAATCGGCGAAATATTCCCGAAAAGAGCTGGCCTCGGTTATCTCCGTCCGCGTCGAAGAAATCTTCCAGCTTATCCGTCAGGATATCAAACGCTCCGGCATCGATCATATCCTCCCCGCCGGAATGGTCCTGACGGGCGGCTGTGCGCTGCTTCCCGGGATCGAGCGCGTCGCCTCGAACGTTCTCGGACTCCCCGTCCGCGTCGCGAAACCGGAAAACCTGACCGGCATGATCGATCAATTAGATAGCCCCGCCTTTTCAGCGTCTGTGGGCCTGCTGTATTGGCGGATGAAAACCGAAGTCATAGAAGATCCGCAATCCAGGAAAGCGGATCCCGGCGAAGCCTTGTCCAAGGTCAGGCGATTTATTCGGATGTTATTCCCATAGGAGCTGATAATGAACAGAATCAATAAATTAATACCCTGATCCAGCTCCGAGACAGGACTGAAAAATCTGTAAATCATGTACAATTTGGCGTATCACTTTGAACGCCTTGGTCAATAGAAATACTACTGCAATGGTATGGATGACAAGTAAGGGAATGGTGAAAAATGGAAAACACGTATCAGAACTTAGGCGAAAGCTCCGCTAATATCAAAGTCGTCGGCGTTGGCGGCGCGGGCTGCAACGCGATCAATCGCATGATTGAGAGCGGCATGCAGGGGGTTGAATTTATCGCGGTCAATACAGACGCGCAGGCGCTCATCGCATCCAAAGCGGATCAGCGCGTCCGGATCGGCGAAAAAGCCACGCGCGGTCTCGGCGCGGGGGCGAATCCGGAAGTCGGACGTCTCGCCGCGGAAGAATCGCGCGAGGAGCTGCGAACGGCGCTGAAAGAGGCCGATATGGTCTTTATCACGGCCGGAATGGGCGGCGGAACCGGAACCGGCGCCGCGCCCGTCATCGCCTCGATCTGCCGTGAAATCGAAGCGTTGACGATCGGCGTCGTGACGCGTCCGTTCGACTACGAGGGACTTCCGCGGGCGAACGCAGCGCTGACCGGGATCCGGACGCTGAAAAAAGAGGTCGATACGCTGATCGTCGTCCCGAACCAGCGCCTTTACGAAGTCGTCGACAAGAATACGCCGATGATCAAGGCGTTCCGCATGATCGACGATATCCTGCGCCAGGGGGTTCAGGGAATTTCCGAACTGATTACGCTCCAGGGGATTATCAACCTCGACTTCGCCGACGTGAAGACAATTATGTCGAACGGCGGCTCGGCGCTGATGGCGATTGGGGTCGGGATCGGCGAGAACCGCGCGGCGAAGGCGGCGGAAGCGGCGATTACGAACCGCCTGATCGATAAAAATATCGACGGAGCGACGCGGATCCTGTTCAATATTACCGTCGGCGAAGATTTTACGCCGTACGAACTCGAAGAAGCGGCGTCAATCGTCCGCGCGACCGCCGACCCGAACGCGAACTTTATCATGGGCGCTGTCCTCGATCCGGGCCTGAAAGACGAAGTCCGGATTACCGTCGTCGCGACCGGGTTCCCCGACGAGCTGGAAGGGAGCGATGAAACGCCGCAGTTTCCGCCCTTCGCCAGAGTAAAACCGGCGTCGGTACCGGATCGCCAGCCGACCGCCTCGAAAAACGGGAGCGCGCCGAAAAAGGAAAAAGAACCGGCCGAATTCCGCCGCCGTGAAGGCTCCGACGATATTCCTGCGTTCATGCGCCTGATGGATCGGAATTCATAAAAGAAAACGCCCTGAGCCTGAGGGAAATAAGGAAGAAGGGAACGCGTCCCTTCTTCCCGATACGTCTTCCAAATATGCCCGCCGCTGCGTTCGCCGCGATTTCGCTGGTACGGCCCGCCGCCTACCAATCATGCTTTCTTGCGATGATCAACCCATGATTGGAGCTGCCTAAAATCGACGGTTCTTCGCAGGTTCGGATATGATAATCGGCCCAGCGGTTAAAATACGCCGGTTTCAGGTCGTTGATCCGTTCGGCCAGCATGCGCGCCGTCCCGTCCTGAGCGAGATGATGACAGACGCGCACCGGAAACTCCGAAAGCATCGCTTCCATTTCGCTCGGCTTCGAGAACCAGGCGTCCGTCCAGAAACAATCCGGATCGTCGGACTTCATCGCCCCCTGCTCGATAATCGTCTGGTACCACTTTTCCTGTAGAAATTGCTTATTCTGCGTCGCCAGATGCGCGAAGGTAAAAAATTTATTAATATACGCAACATAAAGCATCCCGCCGCGCTTCAATACGCGCAGCGATTCCGCCAGCGCCCTGCGCCGGTCAGCAGCTTCGACTAAATGATAAATTGGCCCCATGCAGAATACTGTGTCGAACGTCTCGTCCGGGAACATGCTTAAATCGCGGGCGTCGTTCTGAAACGACTCGATCGAGAGATTCTGTTCTCTGGCTTTCCGCCGGATAATTTCGACGTAGGACGGCGTAATATCGAGCGCGGTAACGTCCAGCCCGCGCGCCGCGTAATACAGCGCGTATGCGCCGCCGCCCGCCGCAACGTCCAGGACCTTATCGCCCTCTTTCAGGTATTTATTCATGTAGACCAGCGTCGTCATAAACTCCAACCGGCGCACGTTATCCGCTTCCAAACGCTTATCCTCGTCGTACGTCTCGTACGCGCGGATTACGTTTTTCAAGGATGAATCCGTCGTTTCCATCATTTGTCCACCTCCGATAAATCCTGCGAATTGCGCCGGAACCGTCCGGCCTCGATTATAGATTAATTATAGTTCAGCCTCCATCAAAATCCGTCGAAAGCTCTCAATAACTCCCAGATCGCGGGCTTCGCCGAACGGCAGGGCCTATTTGCCGTACAATAATTGAAACCTTGCGAAAACGAAAAACGTCTTTCGTAATAAGAACAGGAGGCAATACGCATGAATTCCATCAGTTCCATCCTCAGCGCAAGCGGAGCGTCGATCCGAAAATCCTTCCGCCGTTTCCCGATGACGCAGGCCGCGTTAGCTTTATTCATTATCCTGACCGCATTCGCGACGGACTTTTTCGGGCGCGCGAACGGATTCAAGCCGATCGATCACGTCATAACGCCGTTCCTGATGATGCTGACGTTTGGTTTATTCCTGATTGAGGCGTCGGCGATCCGAAAGAATGGCATAAAAATCGGGATGATCGCGCTCGCGGCAGCGATCGCCGCCTTTTTCGCCCTGACGCATCCCGAAATCAATCCGATGAAGCTTGACGAGGCCGCCCGCGAAACCGTCGAACGCATCCGGACGTTTTACGTCGTTCTTTGCCTCTGCCTCGCGGTTCGGGCGATCCTGAGCCAGGCACATATTTCGATCGACGAATTCGCCAAAAAAATCTACGGCCATGGCTTCGCCGCCGCGATCGTCCTCGGCTGTTTTTCGCTTGGCGTCCTGCTCGTGACCGGAATTTTCGAGACACTTTTTCTTTCGGGGAGCTATGAACTGATCCCGCGCGTCTGGATTTTCTGCGCCCTGTCGTCGTTCTCGATCGGCGTTTTCTACGCGATCGAAAACCTGGATCAGGCACCGGGAAAATTCTTTATCACGATCGGGAAATATGTCCTGCTCCCGGTCCTGGCGCTCGCTTTCATGATTATCTACGGATATATCGCCAAAATCCTGATCACGCAGATCATCCCGTCCAACGAAATCTTCCCCATCCTGAGCAGCCTGTTCTGTATTGGCGCTCCGATCTGGACGATGAACCGCGCGATGGATCATGACGACCGCACGGGTAAGCTGGTCGACCTGCTGCCGCTGCTGTTTATACCGTTTATCGCGCTTCAGGGGTATTCGATCTGGCTGCGTATTTCCGAATTCGGGCTGACAACGACGCGTTATCTCGGCTGCGCGCTGATCGCGCTGGAGATCGTCTATTTCACGCTGTACTTTTTTCATGGACGGAAGACGGAAGGCGTCCTGACCGCCGCCGTCGTCCTCGCTGCGCTCGCCTACGTTGTTCCCGGGATTAACTCCCGCGACCTGCCGTTCAATCGACAGTTGGCTGCGCTGAACGCTTACGCCACCAACCCGGACACGTTCGACGAAAGCGATTTGTATCGCGTCGCCGGCGCTTACAACTACCTGAAATCCGTACCCGGCGGCATGGAGGCCATGGAAACGATTGACGCGAAGATCCTCGATAAAATCGAATCGCTCCCGCTCGCGAGGTCCGAAGACAGGAGCTATTACAATTTTTGGGGCGAAAATAACGAAAAAATCGACGTGATCGGTTTCTCCGCGATCCGGCCCAATATCTACTGTAACTCAGAGTATAATGAAACGGTCGACCTGAGCGCGATCGCCTGCTACCTGCCGGACAGCGCAGCGAAGGATCCGGAGCGCCGGCCGACGCCGTTCCTGACGATCGATTTCAGCGAAATCTACGCGACATACGCGACCGTTCGCAGCGCGGAATCCAGACAGCTGGAAACGAATCAGGTCCCGCTCCCGAACGGGGACGTCCTCTGGCTGGAATCGCTGTCGTTTGAAATCGACGAAAACGGAGAGGTTCGATACTTCTCCGCGAACGGGTTCTATCTAGAAAAATAGAACCCGTTTTCACGGAACCAACGAGGCGGGGGAAGTTTTACTTTTTCCCCCGCCGCTTTCTTTCTACGCCCGGCTCGTCCGGTTAACGCCCCATTTCAATCAGCCGCGGCGTCACCATCAGGAACGGATTCTCACTGGAAAATCGCAGCGTCTCGACCGGCACCTTCGCCGGATCGCCCGAATCCAGATCCGCTTCCTTCGCGATCGTCCGCTCAACGTTCAGAACGACGTAATTTGCTCCGTCAAACGTAACGTCCATCGACGCTTTTAAGAACTTGTCCCCCTCGGACATCGAGCATTTCAGACCCTCTACCCGCCAGGTCCGCTCGTCCTTCGCCGACCAGCTCCCCTCGTCGACGACCAACAGGTGAAAACCCGACAGGTCGCTGTATGAATGAAAATTCGATAGATTAAACGTCGATCCGTCATCCTTGAAAACGTCGGTCGCCACGCCGTTCGTCATCGCAACGACCGCCGCCCGCAGCGCCATTTCGCGCGGGAATACGGATTCAGGATCGCCGCTATCCGCAACGCCGTCTCCGCCCGCCGGGCCAGAGTCCGGCGTCTCAGGAACGTCCGCGGCAGCGCCAGTCTCCGGAGTCTGAGTCGCTGCGTCCTGAGGCCCCTCGTCGTCAGCCCGGATAACCTCCGCGGCTGGAGCCGGCAGCGGCGTTTCGGTGGCTTCCGGTTCTTCGCCCGCGTGGTCCGGAACGTTACAGGCAGGCAGCAGAATAACAACGGCCGTCAACAGTAAGCCAAGCATGATTATGATTGCAATCCGTTTCATCAATTCTCCTCAACTATCGTTATTTAAAAATCCTGGCGACATCATACGCGAACTTCGCCATCGACAAAAAAGCGAAGACCGGCATCGCCCTGTTCAGGACCCGCCGTTCCTTCTCGCCGATCAATCCTTCCCGAAACGCCGAGAAGATCCCGGCCAACGCCGCAGAGATCAGGCAGAACGCCAGGACCGAGCAGGCGCGATATCCCGACTGGAATACAGACGGCGAAAAGCCAATAACGAGGCGCGTCGAAAACCCCGCCACCAGGAGCACGCCCATCACAGCCAGATCCCGCCGTCGGTTCATGACCAAATAATATGACAGAATGAACAGCGCCAGGAACAATCCAAAAACAAAAAACTTGACAAAAGCATTCATCGAGTACCGCGTCGTCTCCGATATCAGTCCATATCGGCTGATCGGCGCGGCAATCACGTTCCCGAACGGGACCAGGCGTTCCGTCAGGTTAGAAAACTGCCGGTGGAACGCGCTGACGATCGCGAAAGGCACGAACGGAATCAGCGAATAAGCCAGACTTCGGAACTTTTTCCAGATCAGGTAAGTCATCCCTGCGCAGAGAAAGACAACCAGGAGATGATTCTCGACGATCAGCCACTGCAACGTCATCGAAAGCCCGATCTCGACTTTATCAAAAACGCTCAGTTTTCCGAAGAACGGCAGCCACCGCGTTTCTAAATACGTCCGGTTCCGATTTCCCGGCGACGCGAAAATAAAAACGCAGCAGGCCACGCTCAACAGCCAGAAAACGACGTTCGCGGCGCAGCTCCGTTTCCTCGCGGCCGTATAGACCAGGAAGCCCGTATAAGCGAACAGGATCACGACCATCATCTGCTCATTGTTCGCGCCATAAATCAGGCATGCGCCATACGCGATCAGCTCGTACCAACAGATCGACTCGCCATCCAGCCAGCGCCGGATCGGAACGAGCGACATCATGCCAAACGCGATCGGGCTCAGGTACGTCGTCATCGTCGCGATCCAGCCGGCCGAGCCAAGCTCGGTCAGCGGATACAGCAGGGCCACCCCGGCAACGATAAGATTTCCCGACCTGCGGTCCCCCTCGACGAAAAGCCGCGACAACGCGGACAACAGGACATACATCGAAAGGCCCATGAAAAGGGCGAAGAAAACCTGATTCCGCCCGGTCAGGTAGTACATCACAAAATTGATCAGGACACGCGACGCCCAGGTAAAGTACATTTCCCAAGCCCTGCTCCAGATTTCGGCGGCCGGTACGTCTCTCGTCAGGCGGATATTGACGAGATCGTCGCCACCCAGCCGCGCGAAATACAGGATAACCGCAAAAACCAGGCTGACGACGATAAAAATCAGCCGATCGTCCCCAAGCCAACGCTGAATCCGTGTTTTCATTGACGCCCGCCTTTCAGCGCTGCGCCCGTATCGATCAGCCGTTCCTTCCCTTGAATCTTTACGCGGATCAGGATCGTATACGAGCGCTTCGTCAGGTCGATCGGAGCGCGAGTCGGAATCAGAACCTCGAACCCGGCCCAGTCATAGTTCGTTCCGTCGTCCATCTCCGCCGTCACGTCATCGCGGAACGTTACCACCGTCGGAAGGAGGAACCCTTTTCCGGTCCCCTCCTCTCTCAGGACGACGTCGATCTCGACCGGCAGCGTTTCCTGATGACGTTCAATGATCCAGCCTTTAATCCGGATCATGGCCCCCGATTCGACCGTCTCCAGCGCGAATTCATACTTCTCCGCCGGGGACGCTAACGGAACGGAAGAGACGTCGAAAGATGGAATACGCGTGTCCTCCCAGACCAGGAACGCCCACGCGGCAGAGATCAAAAAAAGGGAACCGATGATAAACGGCAGGATAATCTTTTTTTGTTCGATCTTTTCCATACTCGACGCCTCCTATGCGTCAGGATACAGGAATCATACCATGAGGAACGCCGCGCGGCGCGCCGAAATTTCATCGGCAGAATTTCCTGTATAATTTTTGACATGAAAATAAGCCGCCGCGAAAAGCCGCTGTACGCCCTGACGATCGCGCTCATGGCCGTCTATTTCGTTCTTGGCTGCGGGATTTTCGACGATTACGGCTGCGGTCCGGACGAGGGAATCGAACGGCAGACGTCGCTCGTCAATTTCCGATACACGATCGAGCGGCTGCGGCTGCCAGTTCCGGATCGCTGGACGACGTTCCTCGCGTACCTGCCTGACCTGAAAGAATACCGGGACCGATATTACGGAACCGCGCTGCATCAGCCGCTCGTCCTGATCGAGGCGATGGGAAATTTTACGATGCCCGCCCGCAACTTCTATCGCATGCGTCATTTTTATACGTTTTTGAACTGGTACGCGGCGACGATCTTCTTTTACGCGCTGATCCGAAGACGCTTTGGCGACCCGCTGACCGCGCTGATCGGTTGGCTGATCCTTGTCCTGACGCCGCGCTTCTTCGCCGAAGCGTTCTATAATAATAAGGATATCCTGTTTACCGCCTGGACAATTTTTTCGCTCTGCACGGTCGATCGCTGGATCCAGCGGAAAACGGTTCGTTCCGCGTTGCTGACCGCCGCCGTCCTGGCGCTGACCGTCAATACGCGCCTGAACGGTCTGGCCTACCTGCCCATCGCGATTGCGATTTATTTTATCAGCGCGCTCCGGACGAAAGAAAAGCCACGGGTCGCGCTGACGCAGCTTCTCCTGATCGGATTCCTTTTTTTAATCTTCCTGATCGCGATTACGCCGAACCTCTGGGAATCGCCGCTGCCAACGCTGATCGAGACGTTTCGTTTCAGCGCCGCCCACCCGAACCACAGCGCGCAGGGGAACCTTTTTTTCGGAAAGCTGATCGACGCGTCGCTGTCCCGAAGGTACGTCGCCGTATGGATCGCGCTGACGACGCCGACAGGGTACCTGATTTTATCCGCTGCGGGGCTGATCCTCTTTTTTTTCGAAACGTTCCGCCGGCGGAAGACGTCCGAACCGCGCCCGTCGCAGCGAAGCGACCTGCTCGCACTGACGATCGGCGCCGTCCCGCTTTTATATATCGTGCTGCGCCATGTCACGATTTATAATACCTGGCGGCACTGTTATTTCGTATATCCTACAATCGTATATTTCGCCGCCTTCGCCGTCAACCGCTCTATCAGCAAGCTGCGCGCGGTTCCGAGTCCGAACGTCCGCGCCGGAATGGCGGGTCTCGCTGCGGCGTGCCTGATCGCGATGATTGGCGAGAGCGGCGTCTGGATCGCGCGAAACCACCCCTATCAGTTCGCCTATTTCGCCCCACCCGCGCGTCCGAACGCGGAAGCGTTTTCCGGGGACTACTGGGGAATCGCAACGCGCCAGCTCCTGGAAGCGATCGCTGAAAACGACCTGTCTCCCTGGATTCAGGTCAACCATCTCTACACGCAAACCGGCTCGATCAACCGTGGGAATCTCGCCGACGCGGACCGCGCCCGAATGGACCTGTCCTACGAAATCAACGATGATACCGACTATATCCTGTTCAGCCGGGATGAGAAGACGCTCGATCCGACTGACTTTCCCGGCTTTGAGCCATGGTACGAAATCCGCGTCGACGGCTCGCTGATTGGGGCAGTGCTGAAAAGAACCGGTGCGCCGTAGAATAAAAGGAATTTCTCTCTAATCAGAGGTCAAGGATATTATTTGCGATCGGGCAGGAACGTAGCCCATACATCGTGAAATTCGCATTGCAGTTGTTATCAGCTGCGGAAGAATTATCTTTTTTCTGGAGTTGATTATTTCCTTATCCGTACCGGAAACGGAGCAGCTTGCAATAACCTTACCGGCATTATTAAATATTGGAGCTCCAATACAAAATGTATTTTCCTCATGTTCCTCATTGTCAATAGCATAACCATTTACTCGGATTTCCCGAAGCTCATCTATTAATTTCGCCCTTTCCGTAATTGTGCTCTCTGTGAATCCAGGAAGACCTGCTTTCGATATAATCCTATCGATTTCTTCTTCCGAGAGGAATGCTAAAAATGCCTTCCCTATTCCGGTACAATGCATCATTGCCTGCATACCTACAACAGATCGAGACAATAATCGTCTCGAAGTCTCTATCGCGTAAATATAGAAAATCGCATTTCCATACCTCGTAGCTAAGTAAATCGATTCATTGCAAAAATCTCCAAGCTCGCGAATAAAAGGAGCCGCCTGGTCCCTTAACTCAACGTTTACTTTTGCATTTTGTGAAATTTCAATCACACGAGTTCCCAGAAAATATAAATCCTGTTCATCTTTTTCGATATAGCCGCATGAGACCAAAGTAGTTAACAAATGATATGTAGTCGCCTTCGGAAAGCCCAACTTTTCACTGATCGACGAAAGAGACAGCCTCGGTTCAACGCGCGAAAATAATTCAAGTATATCTATTGCTTTTTTTACTGATTTGATCATATTTATTACCTTTAGATTTTTCCTTTCTAAGCCGAAAGGCCATTGATGACATTTGTCCAAAGAATTAAGTCATAAATTACTTTACAAGCTAAGCAAAAGCGCCTTAGAATTACGTTAATTTCATATTGGCGAATTCTATTTCATAATATGAAACACAAAACCAAAAAACCGACAAAACATGACAAAAGGAACTCTTAACATTTCAGGAGAACAAATGGCAAGACTATCAAAAGTGAGCTTAGGGCTAAAGCGAACTGCGATTCGTGAGATGAATGAATTCAGTAAAGAATTCCCTAACGTCCTCTCCTTCGCACAAGGAGAGCCTGATTTCAATACGCCGCCACATATCGTAGAATCGGCGATTGAAGCGTTAAGATCCGGAAAGACAAAATATGCCCCAAACGCAGGAATTGACGAATTGAAGAAAGCGATTTCTCAAAAATACTTAGCCTCGCACAACCTGCTTTATAACTGGAAAACACAGGTCGTCATCACATCGTGTGGAATGGACAATCTCAGAATGGCTTCGTTGGCTATCTTAGATCCTGATGACGAAATGATCGTGCCCAATCCGACATGGAGCAATCATCCGAACCACCCATTCATGGCCTCAGGAAAAGCGATTGAAGTGCCTGTTTTTGAAAAAGATGGATTCATGTACGATATTCATGAGCTGAGGAAAAAAATATCAGGCAGAACGAAAGCCATTCTTCTAAACTCCCCTTCAAATCCGACAGGCGGAGTTATATCCCTGAAACAGCTTAAAGAGCTGTGTAATTTTGCGAAAGAAAACAATCTTCTAATTATCTCGGACGAAGTTTACGAAAAAATTATTTTTGACGATTTGTCTTTTTATAGCCCTGCGATGATCGATGGGATGCAGGATCAGGTGATCATCTGTAATTCCTTTTCCAAAACGTATGCGATGACAGGTTGGAGGCTGGGATATATTGTCGGCCCGGAAGACATTATCCATGGAATAGAAATGATCAATGAAAATTCAATTGCCAGCGTGAATACTTTTGTTCAATATGCCGGTGTAACAGCGCTAACCGCAACACAAGATTGTGTCACTCAAATGGTTCAGTTGTTTCAAAAAAGGAGGGATATCGTTTACGAGAAAATTAATAAGATTGACGGGCTAAGCTGCTTAAAGCCAAAAGGCGCGTTCTATGCTTTTATTAACATCCGTGAAACGGGATTAAAGTCAAAAGATTTTTGTACGATGTTGCTGAAAGATCAACAGGTCGCTTTGGTTCCAGGGATCGGCTTTGGAAGCGGTGGTGAAGGTTTTGTGAGGATGTCGTACGCGATATCCGAAGAAAAAATTCATGAAGGGATAGATCGCATTGCCAGGTTCATATCAACAATCCAATAACAAACTATTATTTTTACAGAGGTCCTATGTGTAAAAAAGCCACTGCTTTATTGCTTGCGTTAGCAACCATTGCACTTTTAATCACCGGATGTAAAGGAGGCTATCAAAACACAGCCGAAAATCAGGGTTCATCCAAAACCGACAAGCTTGAAGAAATCAAGACAAAAGGGACTTTGGTCGTCGGATGCGATCCGACAATTCCGAATATCATCTTTATGGACGAGGTGACGAGCGAGGTAACCGGATTCATTCCAGATATTGTAAATGGCTTCGCGGCTGAAATCGGAGTGGAGGTTCGGTGGGAAATCCTCGAATGGTCGGCCATGCTCACGGCCGTAAATTCAGGGAAAGTCGATATGATCGCTGCAAATATGAATATGACAATAGAAAGAGCAAGCCAAATCGAATTCTCCGCTCCCTGGCTCATTGACCATGCAAAAGCTTGCGTCGCAATCGACTCAGAATACCAAACATTTTCAGACCTTAATAAAGATGGAACAAAATTCGGAATCTCTTCTGGATCAGTTTACGAAGAAATAATCCCTAAACTGTTTCCCAAAAGCAAATCTGTCGTCCTGCCACTGGGAACATGGCAAGACGCCCTTCAAACAGGCGTCATCGATGTTGCGTATGACGACGGGATCGTCTTCGCTGGACCATTATCAACCAATCATACAATTCGCGTTTTAGAAGAGAACGGGATCTCGTATTTAAATGGATTCGCCTTTCCGAACAAAGACTATAAAACGCGCGATGTCTTTAACCTTTATCTTATGAAAATTAAAGCGTTAGGGCAATATGCCGATTTATATGAAAAATGGATGGGCTATCCATGGAAACCTGATCCAAGCGGAGTCAGTTTCTAAGCTCGAGATCTTATCCGCAGGCAAGAATATTGATCATCCATTTCTTGCCTGCGGACAACGAAATACGAAAGAGGATTCCAAAATGGTATTTAAATACCGGATTCTACTCGAAACATACCCACTTTTTATTAGCGGAACGCTTGTAACCATAAAGTATTCCATTCTCGCAATACTTTTAGCTATCGTCTGGGGGATCATAATCGGAAGCATTAATTTCTCCAAAAATCGAGGAATTGGTCTTATTACAAAATCATATGTAATATTTTTTCGGGAAACGCCATTATTAGTTCAGCTTTACTTTTTATTTTATGGTTTATCGCGTTTCTTCCCAATACCGGCTGGCATTTGCGGAGTTATAGGTCTGGTCCTGAATGACGGCGCTTTTATAGCCGAGATTATTCGAGGCGGCCTGCAAAGCATTGATAAAAGACAAACTGAAGCGTCCTATGCATTGGGTTTTTCAAACTTTCAGACTTTAATTTATTTCCTTATCCCCCAGGCCGTTCAGAAGACGCATGATTCTATAATGAATATTGTAGCGGTTATCATAAAAGACACCTCATTACTCATGTGGATCACGATCTTAGAACTGACGCATCAAACGCAGCAAGTAAACATAAAGAAATTCGAGCCCGTTACAGCCTTTGTAACCGGGGCCATTATATACTTCGCTCTTTTTTCATTCGTTCAAATCATCAATAAAATCTACAGAAAGGGCCTGACCAAACATATATGAATGTCAATGACCTGAAGATTATTTTCGTTGACGTTTTGATCAAGCAAGCGCTGCCTCTAACTTTACAGTTAACCTTTGCGTCGCTTCTGTATTCAATCATCATTGGTTTTACCTTAGGAGTAGTTCGAAGCTTCCGAATACCAGGAATCGACATGATCCTGGGAATATATGCGCAGATCGCACGAGCCGTGCCGGAAATGCTGATCCTTCTTTTTCTATATGCGTATCTAACTAAAGGCAGCGTTTTTTCAATCTCAGTAACGGCTATCTCCCTCGTTCAAGGCGCCTATATTATGGAAATTATCAAGGGAAGCTTACTCTCAGTTAACGCAGGACAATGGGAAGCAGCACGATCGTTGTCATTGAATACTTTTACAACTTTATTTAATATTATCATACCGCAAATACTGTTAATCGCATTACCCGCTCTCGTCGGTCAATTTGTATTACTGGTTAAAAGCACGTCGGTTGCGTCAACCATTGGATGTCTCGAGCTCACAAGGAGAGCGCAGCTCATCCTCCCAAGATACCCATTCCCACTGGCAATCTATGGGATGGTTTTGATAATCTTCTTTGCCATTTGTCATATTCTAACGATGCTTGGGGAAATCTTCGAAAAGAAAGTAACCAAGCTCATTATGGGGAGTGAGAATGAATGTTCAGTCTGATCAAGAAAAAATATTATCCATTCAGAATGTAACGAAACGTTTTGGCAAAAACACCGTACTCGATGAAGTAAATCTTGATGTCTACAAACATGATATTATAGGAATATGCGGTCCGAGCGGGGGAGGGAAAAGCACGTTTTTACGTGTGATCAATGGACTCGAGAAAGTCGATTCCGGAAAAATCTTCTATAACAACGAACAGCTAACCAAACAGAACGTCAAACTGTTTCGGAAATCGATTGGAATGGTATTTCAAAGTTTCAACTTATTCAGTAATCTTACCGTCATCGATAATCTCCTGATCGCGCCCACAAAGGTTCTCAGGCTGCGTCGGGAAGACTGCCTTCTACAAGCAAAAAGATATCTGGAGACGCTTGGAATCGGAGATAAACTCAACGCATATCCTCACCAACTCTCCGGCGGACAGCAACAACGCGTTGCGATCGTCCGCGCATTATTGATGAAGCCTGAGATTATGCTATTCGACGAGCCAACGTCAGCTTTAGATCCGGAAATGATTAAGGAGGTTTTAGATTCTATTCGAAAATTATCCGATTCCGGAATGACGATGTTGATCGTCTCTCATGAAATGTCATTTTTAAAAGAAATTTCAACCCGAATGCTATTCATGGAAAAAGCAAGAATACAGGTGAATTCCGGAACCCAGGATTTCTTCAATAATCCATCAGACGAACGATTGGTTCAATTCATGTCTGTTATTCTTAAAAAATAACCCATTCGGGATATCACATTAATCCCATTTTATCTATTATTCTAAAAAGGGCCGTCCCGAATCATCAGGACAGCCCTTCCTCAGGCGCATTCGATCTTACGTTCCCTCTTCCCACGAATTCAGGTAATGCACCTGTTCCTCGGTCAGCACGTCGCAATCGATTCCCATCGCCTTCAGCTTCAGCGCCGCAATCTCCCGGTCGATATCCTCCGGAACGGAATACACCTTTTTCGCCAGATCCGCATGATGCTGAATCATGTACTCAGCCGCCAGCGCCTGATTCGCGAACGACATGTCCATTACAGAAGCCGGGTGCCCTTCGGCCGACGCCAGATTAATCAGGCGCCCTTCCCCAAGAACATGAATCTTCCGTCCATCGGACAGCGTATATTCCTCAACGAACGGTCGGACGAGCCGTTTCCCGGACGCCATCTTCTCCAGCGCCGGAATATTCAATTCGCAATTGAAATGACCTGAGTTCGCGACGATCGCCCCATCCTTCATGACTTCAAAATGGTGCCGGTCAATCACGTTAATATCTCCGGTCACCGTGCAGAAAATATCCCCGACCTTCGCCGCCTCAGCCATCGGCATGACCCGGAACCCATCCATAACCGCTTCCAGCGCTTTCAGCGTGTCCACTTCCGTCACGATCACGTTCGCGCCTAAACCGCGCGCCTTTTGCGCCAGACCGCGGCCGCACCAGCCATACCCGGCGCAGACAAACGTCTTCCCGGCCAGCAGGATATTCGTCGCCCGGATAATTCCGTCGAGCGTCGACTGACCGGTCCCATAACGATTATCGAAGAAATGCTTCGTCATCGCATCATTCACGGCGATCACGGGAAACTCGAGCATCTTGTCAGCGGCCATCGCGCGCAGCCGGATCACGCCCGTCGTCGTCTCCTCCGTCCCGCCTAAAATATTCGGAAGCAGCTCGCGATGCGCTTTATGCAGCGTGGAAACGAGATCCGCCCCATCGTCCATCGTAATCTGCGGCTTGTGCGCCAGCGCGGCTTCGAGATGCTGATAATACGTCGCGTTATCCTCGCCCTTGATCGCGAATACCGGAATCTCTTCGTTAATAACGAGCGACGCCGCGACGTCGTCCTGCGTCGAAAGCGGATTTGACGCGACTAAAACGACGTCCGCTCCGCCCGCCTGAAGCGTTTTCATTAAATTCGCCGTCTCCGCGGTCACGTGCAGGCAGGCCGACATCCGGTACCCCTTCAGCGGCTTCTCCTTCGCAAACCTTTCTTTAATCAGTCGTAAAACGGGCATTTCGCGTTCAGCCCATTCGATCCGACGACGCCCGCCCTCGGCAAGCGATTCGTTCCGAATATCAAATTCAGCCATGATAACTCCTTCTTTTTTATTTCAATTCCGAATTTTACACTGAAATAACCGCTTCCACTCGAAAACGCCCCGGCTTTCAATACCACGTCCCGCCACTCGAATTTCCGGATTTCATCGCCGCAGATCCGAAAAAACATGGTAAGATAGAAAAAGGTAGAGGCGCGCCGCAGGATGAGTACCCGGATTCGCTACGATCCGCGAATCAGGATTCGGAGAAAGGAATCGGCGCCGAAGGAAACGCGTTTTTTACGCGGGATCGCGTTTTCTGGGCGGACGGAATAAGAGACGTCCGACTGTCGCAGCAATGCGGAGCGCTATCGTTAACCGGGTTCCGGAATATCCTGATTTACCGATCACCGATAAAACGATACACAGTTGATCCGCAGCAAAGGTCAACTGCTTTTGTTTAACCCGATCGCTAACGAAGCCCACCGAACGCTGATCATCATGCTTTGGAGGCTAACTCATGAACCAACCGATTTTTGAAGGTATCGCGACCGCTCTGGTCACTCCGCTTACGGACGCGGGGATCAATTTTGAACAATTCGGCACGCTGATCGATTGGCAGATCGACGCTGGGATCGACGCGCTCGTCATCTGCGGAACGACGGGCGAAAGCTCGACGCTCACGGACGAGGAACATCGCGCCGCGATCGAATTCGCCGTCAAGCGCGCGAACCGCCGCGTCCCGATTATCGCCGGAACCGGTTCAAATCATACTGATTACGCCGTCGATCTGACCCGCTTCGCCTGCGAAGCCGGCGCCGACGCCTGCCTCGTCGTCACTCCCTACTACAACAAGGCGACGCAAAAAGGGCTCGTCAAATATTATACCGACGTCGCCGACGCCAGCAGCAAGCCGATTATCGTTTACAACGTCCCGTCGCGGACCGGCGTCAATATCGAACCCTCGACGTACGCCGCAATGGCGGACCATCCGAACCTCCGCGCGATTAAAGAAGCCAATTCCAATATCGCCAAAATCGTGGAGACCTCGCGCCTCGTCCGCGGGAAGATGGATATCTATTCCGGAAACGACGATCAGGTAGTCCCAATCCTCTCGATGGGCGGGCGGGGGTGCATCTCCGTCTTATCAAACGTCCTCCCGAAACGGACGCGCGATATCTGTACGCTGTTCTGGAACGGCGATTTCCGCGCCGCCGCCGAGCTTCAGGGAGACCTGATCCCGCTGATTAACGCGCTGTTCTGCGAAGTGAACCCGATTCCGGTAAAAGCGGCCGTCGCCGCGATGGGGCTCTGTGACAATATGGTCCGCCCCCCGCTGACACCAATGGAACCGGCGAATTATGAAAAATTGATCGCGCTGATGCGCGCGGAAGGATTAGCCGTATGAAAATCGTTCTCAACGGCGCCTGCGGGCGGATGGGCCGGGAAATTCTCCGCCTGATCGAATCGGGGTATCATGGCGCGGAGCTCGCCGCTGCCGTCGACCGGAATGCGGCCGCTCAAAACGTCTACGCGAAATTATCCGATTTCCACGGCGAAGCGGACGTAATCATCGATTTTTCCACGCCCGACGCGCTCCCGGATCTCCTCGCGTTCGCGACGGAACGGAAACTGCCGCTCCTGATCGCGACGACGGGCCATAGCGCGGACCAGGCAGCCCAGATCCGCGACGCCAGTACGCGGATTCCCGTCCTCCATAGCGCCAACACGTCGATCGCGATCGTCCTCCTTACGGAGCTGATCCAACGGACCGTCGCCCTTTTCCCGGAAGCGGACGTCGAAATCGTCGAAACGCATCATAACCGCAAAGCCGACGCGCCCAGCGGAACGGCTTTAACGCTCGCTCGCGCCGTCCAGGCGGTTCGTCCCGCTGCGAAAATCCTGACCGGACGAAGCGGAGCGTCAAAACGAAAGCCGGAAGACGTAACGATTTCCGCCGTCCGCCGCGGAAATATCGTCGGAACGCATGAGGTCCTGATCTCGACCGATACGCAGACGATCACGCTGAAACATGAAGCGCACGACCGCGCGCTCTTCGCCGAAGGCGCGATCGCCGCCGCCGAAATCCTCGCGCGCCGGGGGCCCGGATATCTCACAATGCAGGATATTTTTGATGAACCGAAAGGACGGGAAGGATGACAAGGCGAATCCAGGTCGCCATCGCTGGGTATGGAAATCTTGGGAAAGGCGTTGAAGCCGCGGTATCTGCCGCGCCGGACATGACGCTCGCCGCCATCTTCACGCGCCGCAGTCCCGCCGAAGTCGCAGCCCGGACGCCGAACGTCCCGGTCCTGAGCCTGGATCAGGCGAAGCCGATGAAAACTTCGATCGACGTCATGATCGTCTGCGCCGGGAGCGCGACCGATTTGCCTGAGATGACGCCGGCGCTCGCCGCCGACTTTACCGTCGTCGACAGCTACGATCATCACGCGCTCATTCCGGATCATTTCGCAAAAGTCGACGCCGCCGCGCGTCGGGGCGGTACGTTAGCGCTGATCGCTGTCGGCTGGGATCCGGGAATATTTTCGCTGAATCGCCTCTTCGCGAGCGCCGTTTTCCCCAACGGAAGCGATTATACGTTCTGGGGAAAAGGCGTCAGCCAGGGACATAGCGACGCGCTCCGCCGCGTCCCCGGAGTCCGCGACGCCCGTCAATATACGATCCCACGTGAAAGCGCGCTCGCCCGCGTCCGCAGCTTCGAAAATCCGGTTCTTTCGACCCGCGAAAAGCACGTCCGAGCCTGCTTCATTGTCGCGGAAGACGGAGCGGACCGAAACGAAATCGAACGGACTGTGAAGTCGATGCCCGGGTATTTCGCCGGCTACGATACGACCGTCACCTTCGTGACGCAGGAGGAGCTCGACCGGGACCATCGCGGCATGCCGCATGGCGGTTCCGTGATCCGGACCGGTCGAACCGGTCCCAACCGGGACCATCCGTACCTGATCGAATATCATGTCGATATGGCGTCGAACCCTGAATTTACCGGCGCGATCCTGACCGCCTACGCCCGAGCCGCCGTGCGCATGCGCGAGCGCGGCGAACGGGGCTGCCGAACGGTGTTCGACGTCGCCCCGCGCGAGCTGTCCGCGATATCCGACGAGGAGCTCAGGGAAACGCTCCTCTAAGCGCATCTGCCGGGAACGGTTACACAAAGAAACCGCTTCGTCACCCAATAGCACGAAAAAAGCGATCAGAACCAAAAACAGAGCGACGTTCATACTATAATTCCCGTTGCATTTTAATGACGCCGAAGGATCTGTTTATGGAAAAGATTGTGATAAAGTTCGGCGGGAGTTCGCTGGCTTCCGCCGAACAGATTCAAAAAGCGGCGGCGATTATCCGCCGTCATACGGAAAGCTGTTATGTTGTCGCTTCCGCGCCCGGGAAGCGGTTCCCCAAAGATAGTAAAGTCACCGACCTGCTCTATCAGGCTTACGACGAGGCGGCTGACGGAAAAGATTTCTCAACAACGCTCGCGAAGATCAGGACCCGATTCGACGATATCGTGCGTGAGCTTCGGCTTGAGCTGTCGCTCAGCGCGGATTACGCCGAGATCGAAAACCGGCTCCGGACCGCGCGGGAACGCGACTTCATGGCCAGCCGCGGCGAATATCTCAATTCAAAGATTCTCGCCGCGTACCTCGGTTATCCGTTCGTCGATCCCGCGCGCGCCGTCGTCTTTCGCGAAAACGGCCGTTTGGACGCCGAAAAAACTGACGTCCAGCTGCGGGATGCGCTCGCGGGGCTGACCTTCGCCGTCATCCCCGGTTTCTACGGCGCGCGCCCGGACGGAACCGTTCAGACCTTTTCCCGCGGCGGATCGGACGTAACCGGATCGCTCGTCGCGAAGGCCGTCCGCGCGAAAGTTTACGAAAACTGGACCGACGTATCCGGGATGAAATCCGCCGACCCGAGAATCGTCCCGAACCCACGGACGATCCGCGTCATCTCGTTCAAGGAGCTGCGCGAGTTATCGTACATGGGCGCTACCGTGCTGCATGAGGACGCGGTTTTCCCGGTCCGCGAAGCCGGGATCCCGATCAACGTCCGCAACACCAACGCGCCGGACGAACCCGGGACGATAATCGTCGCCGAAAGCCCCGCCGACACGGCCGACGCTCCGATTACTGGGATCGCGGGCCGGAAAGGCTTCGCGACGATTTATATTGAAAAGAACATGATGAATCAGGAGATTGGTTTCGGGCGCAAGTGTCTGAGCGTTTTGGAAGACGCGAACGTTTCGTTTGAGCATATGCCTTCCGGAATCGACACGCTTTCGATTATCATCAACGCCGCCGAATTCAACGCGCATCGCGACGAA
Source organism: Anaerolineaceae bacterium oral taxon 439 (assembly GCA_001717545.1). Classification (NCBI taxonomy): domain Bacteria; kingdom Bacillati; phylum Chloroflexota; class Anaerolineae; order Anaerolineales; family Anaerolineaceae; species Anaerolineaceae bacterium oral taxon 439. The sequence goes on from CP017039.1 coordinate 2,467,274, forward strand.
GTCCTGAACGGAATCGAATCCGCGGTTCATCCAGACTCGATCTCTTATGAAAACGACCTGGCGCTGATCGCCGTCGTCGGTCACGGCATGATGCGTAAAAAGGGGATTTCCGCCAGGATTTTTACCGCCCTCGCCAACGCTAAAGTCAATATCCGCATGCTCAATCAGGGGTCCAGCGAATTGAATATTATCATCGGAATCGAGGAAGCTGATTTCGAAACCGCGATCCGCGCGATTTACACTGCGTTTTACCCGGCTTAGAAAATGAAGAACTCTCTCTGATTTTCGAGAGAGTTCTTCGTTTAATCGTGTCGTCTTAGCTTAGAACGCCGGAGCGACCGAGCCCTTATACGTTTCCTCAAGGAACGTCTTCATCGCGTCGGAGGTCAGCGCCTGAGCGAGCGCGATAAACTGCGGAAGCGCCTGCTCGCCGTCACGGACGGCGACGACGTTCGCGTATTTCACGGCGGCTTCCGAATCCTTCGCCTCCTGCGCGATCGCGTCGGCGGTCGTCAGTCCGGCTTCAAGCGCATAGTTGCCGTTGATCACCGCGAGATCGACGTCCTGAAGCGATAACGCAACCTGGGCCGCTTCAATTTCCTGGATTTTGATTTTCTTCGGGTTGTCAACGATATCCTTCGCGGTCGCTTCCAGCCCCTTCCCCTCGGCAATCTTGATCAGCCCGTTCGCCTCAAGCAACAGCAGCGCGCGCGCTTCGTTCGTCGGATCGTTCGGGACCGCGATCGTCGCGCCTTCGGCTAAATCGTCGATCGACGCCGTCTTTCCTTTATACAGGCCCATCGGCTCGAAATGCACCGCGACGAGCGGAACGAGCGTCGTCCAGCTCGAATCCTTTTTGCTTTCCGACGCGTTAAAATCGTCCAGGTAAGGCTGATGCTGGAAGAAGTTCGCGTCGATCGAACCGTCTTCGAGCGACATGTTCGGGAGAACGTAGTCGGTAAACTCGACAATCTCGACAACAATCCCCATTTCAGCCAGACCGTCCTTAACCGCTTCGAGCATGACGGCATGTGGAACCGGCGACGCGCCAACTTTAATCGTAACCGGGTTTTCCTTCGAGAACTGGGCTTCGCCTGCGGTCATGCCGACCGCGGCCATCATCGCTTCCGAAGCGGCGATAACCGTCGCTTCCGCGTCTTTCGCGGAAATTCCCGAAGCCGCGGCAACCGTCGCAATCACATCCTCCGAGCTGGCCTGGGCGGCGGCCATCACGGCTTCCGAAGCGGCGGCGACCGTCGCCTGCGCTTCTTCAACGGAAATCCCGGCGGCCTCGGCGAGCGCGGCGGTCGCGTCGTCCGAAACGGAAACCATCGCTCCGGCAACCGCCTCTGCGACTTGATCAACCTCAACCATCGGAGTCGCGGTCGGGTCAGCGCTGCATCCGGCGATTGCCAGCGCAAACAGCGCGACGAGTACAAATAACATTTTCTTCATTTCTTTCACCTCATCACAAAATTTTGGTTTTGTAAACCGGGCGTCCGCCCGGGATTTACCTGTGAAATCGTTCAAAAGTCAGCACAACCTCAGACGACGGACAAAAGCCTACTGCGCCATGCGCCGGTCGATCTTCGCCGCGACCGCGCCGCCGAACCGCTGGAAAATCTCAACAATCAGGACCAGCAGGATAATCGTCACCCACATGATATCCGGCTGACGTCGGTAATAACCGTACCGAATCGCCAGATCGCCCAGCCCGCCGCCGCCAACCGCGCCGGCCATCGCATAATAATTGATCAGGCTGATAATCGTTATTGAGACGCCGCGAACGATCGACGGGAGACTTTCCGGAAGGAGGATCTTGAAAATAATCTGGGCGGAGGTCGCCCCCATCGCCTGACCCATTTCGATTAAGCCGCCTTCGACCTCAACGATCGACTGCTCGATCATGCGCGCGACGAACGGGATCGCCGATACGCTCAACGGCACGATCATCGCGTTCGGACCAATCGACGTCCCGACAATCAGACGCGTCAGCGGTAAAATCGCGACCAGAAGGATAATAAACGGAACCGAACGCCCGATATTGATCACGGAACTGAGAAACTGATAAACCGGCGGATTCGGGCGAATCGAACGCGGCGCGGTCACGACAACGAAAATCCCAAGGGGGATCCCAATCAGGTAGGATACCAGCGCCGTCGCCAGCGTCACGTACAGCGTCTGCCACGTCGCCAGGAGGAGTTCTCCGCGAAATTCGACAACCGCTGTTCCCAGGCCAATCGCCGTCCCCAAGATCCACGTCCAGACCGACGCGGCCGACGAACCGAACCAACTAAAAAATTCCATAGTTCCCCCGCGCGCTGCGATTTCCGTCCAGAAGGCGGCGCGTAATTTCAACGCTCGAATTCAGCAGCACCTGCCCAATTTCGCCCTTATCCACGATCCGCGACTGGTCGATCACAGCGACTTTGTTGCAAATCCGTTTGACGATCTCCATCTCATGCGTAATCATGACAATCGTCGTGTGGAACTCCTGATTAATATCCCAGAGCAAATCTAAAATCTGATTGGTAATCAGCGTATCGAGGGCGGACGTCGCCTCGTCGCAGAGCAGCACATCCGGCATCGTCGCCATCGCGCGCGCGATCGAAACCCGCTGCCGCTGGCCGCCGGAAAGCTGGGAGGGGAAATTCCGCGCCTTTTCGCTCAGGCCAACCAGACTCATCAGCTCTTCCACACGCGATTGAATCTTGACCCGCTCAACGCCGGCGATCTCCAGCGGAAACGCGATGTTCCGCTCGACGCTGCGCTGCATCAGCAAGTTCGGGCTCTGGAAGATCATCCCGATCCGCCGCCGGAACTCAAGCAGCGCTTTTCCCGTCAGCCGAACCGGCTTTTCGCCCTCAATCTCGCGAAAGACGCAGCGGCCATCGACGATAATCTCGCCGCTCGTCGGCTCCTCCAACAGGTTGATGCAACGGATCAGCGTTGACTTTCCCGCCCCGCTCATTCCGATAATCCCGAAAATATCCCGCCGCTCGATCACGAGATCCACATGATCTAAAACGACAAGATCTTCGCCTCCATTTTTGAAAATTTTACTGAGCTGCCGAATTTGAATCATCGTCTTCCTTATTCATTTACCAGCCGCAAAACCGGTAAACGATTCTTTACGATCACGGCGCCGAGAATATCGACCCATAAAAAAGAGGCCCTTTCCTATTTTCCAAGAGCCTCATGCAAATCTTCTCATGATTCGAAGCAGAACGACAGATTAGAACATGAAGCGGAACCGCCCAATCAGGCGGAAGCGCATCAACATTCCTTCTCCATTTCGTTCAATCGTTTTCATGAAAAATAGTTTAGTCGAATTCGGGTCAAAACGACGGCGGCGCCGGTAAAAACGTGACAAGATCGAGAAACGCCAGCCCACTCATCCCCAATCCGCACGGGCGGACGCCGAACGACGGTATAATTTTAACCATACGCAGAGGAATCCGCGGGGAAGCCTGACAGCGGGTCTATTTAGCCGCGCGGCGCGCCGATTCGGACGAGTAATAAGGTTCGCCGTTGGTTCCTTTCGAACAAACAGGAGACGCTTCATGGTTTTCGGAAGAACCGGAGGAATTCTCGAAATCCTCCTCATTTTAATCATCATCCTGATCCTTTTCGGTCCGTCGCGGATCGCGAAAGTAACCCGCGAACTGGGACGCAGCATCGCAGCTTTCCGGGAAGGGCTCAACGAAAAACCGAACGACACGCCCGCCGGCGGGCCCGATCCGGACGAGCCCAAAGAATAACCTCCAGGGCAAGGACATCCTTCACGAATGAATATCCTGAACGTCGGAATCCCGGAGCTCCTCCTCCTCGGGGTTATTCTCCTCGTAATTTTCGGCCCGGACCGTCTTCAGGACGAGGCGAAGAAAGCCGCGCGAATCGTCCGCGCCGTTACCCGTTCGGAAACGTATCGCGAAATCGCCGCTCTCGTTCAGGCTTTCCGCGCCGCGCCGCAGCGTGTCATGCGCGAGGTCCAGCTCGAAGAAATCGAGAAAGAAATCGCCTCGTTTGAGGACTGCGCTTCGGCTTCGGCCGGAACGGCCGCCCCGGCGACTCATTCTGAGAAACAGGAGCCGGAGCTTTGAAGCGGCCTTTGGAATCGGACGATTCGCTTTTCGCCGCGTTCAGGCCGCACCTGCGCGAGCTTCGCCGGCGCATTATCCTCAGCGCGCTGGCGTTTTTCGCCGCTTCGACCGTCAGCTTTATTTTCGCCGGACCGTTGATGGAGTTGCTGGCCCGCCCGGTCGGCGGCCTCGGATCGCTCCAATCGCTTGAAGTCACCGAAAACTTCACGGCGTCCTTTAACGTTGCGCTTCTCGGCGGCGCAATCCTTGCGAGCCCGGTGATATTGTACGAGATCGTCGCGTTTATCCTTCCCGGACTGAAAGAAAACGAACGGCGCTTCCTGCGCTTCCTCCTTCCTTCCTCAGCGCTGTTTTTCGTCGGGGGCGTCCTGTTCGCGTTTTTCGCGCTGCTGCCGACCGCGATCCCGTTCCTGACCGGCTTCATGGGGATTGAGACGCGGCTTCAAACCGGCCCGTACTTTTCGTTTACAACGGCGCTGCTGTTCTGGATTGGGATTGTATTCGAGCTTCCCGTCGCCGTCTTTCTCCTGGCAAAAGCGCGCGTCCTGTCCTCCGCGCTCCTACTCAGGAACTGGCGGATCGCGATCGTCGTCATCGCCGTCTTAGCCATGCTGATCACGCCGACCGTCGATCCGGTGAATATGCTGCTGCTGATGGCGCCGCTCGTCGTTCTCTTCTTCGTCAGTATCAGCTTCGCGAAAATCGCCGAGCGCGGCGCTCCGCCCAAATAAAAACGCGCGTCGTTCTTAAAGAACAGCGCGCGTTTTCAAGCCCGGAGCCTAAGGAGGAAGACGCCGGTGAAGAAATCGTCAATACCGGTAAAATCTCGAATTCAAACAAACCAGGAAAAACCCGATCAGCAAAAGCCAATAGTTATACTCCGACGCCATCGGAATATAGGTGAAATGCGCGATGATACCCAACACCCCGATAAAAAAACCGAATATCCAACCGCCGTTCATGCGTCCCACCCTCCAAATCAGTCTCAGTCAGTAAAAGGTAAGATGCAAGTAACATGCCAATCAGCGGATCTGGCGCGGATTTCGACCGTCCCGGCGCCGTCCGCGCCAAGCTCGATCACGGCGAATTTCGGATCGCCACGCCCGTAAACGTTCGCCTTTTCCGTCAACGCGCCCGGATTCACGATAACGCGGCCAGCGACCGCCTCCACCCGCGCCAGATGGGTATGGCCGTAGACCAGGAAGTCGTCGGACGCCGCTTCGGACGGAAAACCGAGATTCATCGTCCGGAGCGCAAGGCTCCGCCGCGCCGCCATGCGCCGCATCCTGAGATAATCCGCAAGCGACGACCCGTACCCATGGAACAGCAGGAGTGACCGCCGGCCAATCCGGAACCGGCGCATCGCCGGCAGCTTTCGCCAATCCAGGATATCGCGGTTCCCGCGCACGGGGTATATCGGCGCGATTTCCGCCAGCGGCGCGAGTCCCGGGAGCCAGGCAATATCGCCGGTATGCAGCAGCGCGTCCGGCTCAGCCGCCGCAATCGCCGCGGTCGCCTCCGCCGGAAGGCGTTCTCCGCAATTGAGATGCGTATCGCCCAGCGCGACGAGCCGGAGCCGACGATCCTCCGGGATCCGGAGCTCGTCTTCGACAACGCGTTCCCATCTTCTTCGAAAATCGTTATCCCACAAGGAACCGTCCAAAGTCATTTCCTCAATCTATTTTACAGAAGAAGCGTTCCATAAAAATTTCAGCTTAATCCGAACCGGGCCTGATCCGGCGCGCGCCTGATTTTTCTTATTATAATTTCGATAACGCCGGACTTCAGCTTCGCCGGCGGAAAGGTACGGCAAGAATCCGAATGGCTCCAATTCAATTCAAAATTCACAGTCTCGAAACCGCGGGCGAAGCGCGGGGCGTCGCCGTCGTCATCGACGTGCTCCGAGCCTTTACAACGGCCGCAGTCGCAACCGCCCTCGGCGCAAAAGAGATCCGCTGCGTCGGGACGATCGAAACCGCGCTGGCGCTGAAACGGGAGCTCGGGAACGCTCTCGTCATGGGCGAAGTCGACGGCTACGCGATTCCTGAATTCGACCTGAATAATTCGCCGCTGCGGCTGCGCGACAGCGACATTCGCGGAAAAACGCTGGTCCAGCGAACGACCGCTGGAACGCAGGGACTGATCCGCGCTGAGAACGCTGAGATCCTGTTCGCCGCGGCGCTCGTCACTGCGTCAGCGACCGCCGAACGCGTCCGCGCGCTCGATCCGCGCGAGGTTCATTTTATCGCAACCGGAATCACGGCAGACGGGCGCGGAGACGAAGACGTCGCCTGCGCCGAGGTCATCCGCGACCTTATCCTCGGCCTCCCGCTCCCCGATCCGGAGGCACTCGCCGAGCGCATTCGCGCCTCGAAGAACGGTCTGCGTTTCAGCGACCCGGCCTCCCGCGACCTGCCGGCAGGCGACCTTGATATCGCTTCAGAGCTCGACCGCTTTGATTTTGCCCTGTCCGCGGTCCGTCTTCGCGACGGCTCGATTCGGCTGATGCCGAAAAAAGGAGCCGGCGCATGAACCGTCGCCGACGCCCGCCGCTGGCCGCTTCGCGAAACCGGCCGCGCGCCTTCGCAGCCATCTTCATCTTCGCCGCTGTTTTTTTCCTGATTCTCCGTCCGGCTTCCGCCGAAGACGTAACGCTGATCGGGCCGAACGAGGCGCTCTATTCGCTGGGCGATCCGCTTTCCGCGGAGCTCCGAACCAGCGAAAACGTAACCGCGACCCTCGAAATCGCCGACGTGATCGTCGAAGCCGATCGCGTTCGCGTCCGCTTCTTCGCGCATGGGATTTCGCCGGCATGGGCGGTCAAGATTACCGATCCGCGACGGATGACTGGAAGCTACCTGCCGGTCATGGAATTGGGGCTGCCGTCGGGAGAATGGCTGACCCCATCGTCGGCGTCGCGTTACTCGCTGACGGTTACCGACGACGACCTGATCCTCGGCGGGCTGTCCGAATTCCTGACCGATGAAAAAGCTGATTTTCTGATCCTGAATTTCAATCAGCTGCCTTTCGATACCGAGCCGTTAGCCGAAGGTGCGTCATTCCCGCTCCTTCTCCTTCCGGGGGATCATAAGCGGCGGACCGCGATCGAAAACCCGCTCCGCGTCAGCGAAAACGGGATTACGTTCAGCCTGATGAATACCGCCGAGGCTCCGGCGACCTCCATGTTCCAGCCGGGGATCGCCGTCGACCGTCCCGGCGAATCGCTTTCAGGGATCGGCTGGGTAACGATGACCGCGGCCGATGGACGCAGCGTTATTCTCAGGCGCGACGCCAGCTACGGCTTTAATCTATCCGACGACAACCGGACCTACCTCCGCAACAGCTATTATTTCAACGCCAACGGCGTCGAAGGGCCGCTGACGATCGGGCTGGATACCTTTTACCTGACCCGCGTTATCGACGATCCGGAACCGGTCGTCTGGGCCACGGCGCCGGAAATCGGCGAATGGGCTTCGCTCGATCTCACGCTTCCGCTCGACGAATTTAAAGCGAAAATCACCGCTTACAAGGTCTTCGCCTCGCGCCCGACCGACGCGGATCATCGTCACGCGTACGTCCGACTCTGGATCGACACGCCCGAAGCCGTCAGCCAGATTTTCTTCAGCGCCGATCCGGACGGATCGACGCTGGCGGGAGACTGCGGCGTGGAACCGACGACCGAAAAATTCGCCTGCGACGTTCCGATCGCGTCGTCGCTCGTCGGCGACATGATCCTCTACGTCCGCTCATTCGAATACAGCGTGAATCAGCCGATGCAGATCAGCTGGACGCCGCGCCGCTACGCGAAAGCTGATCGCGAGCCCGCCCCGCTGACGCCGCTCAGCTATGACCTCAGCGGACTGAACGACGAAGCCGCCGCCGATCCGCGGCTGACCGACGCAGTTCATGCGCTCCTGAACCGCGGGTTCACGCTGCGCGGGAAACCGGGTTGGATCGTTCAGAAATCGACAACCGTCAACGCTATTCCCAACCCAGAGCGTCCCGCCTTAATCAACCGCGCGCTTTACGGGCGGAATCCGTTCGCTTACCGGACCGAAACCTACGAACGGATCGACGAGGCGGGAAACGTCGTCGAAACCGTCTCGCTGCAAAAGGATTTCAAGGGGAAACTGGTGAACGGGACCTGGACAAACGCCAATTTTCGAATTTCGCTTCCGAACGGTTACCGGATCGAGACGTCGAACGGGATCGGCTCCGGCTACGCGGCCCCGTACGTCTATGGGAAGGAATTCCTGTCGCTGATCGGGCCACCGGCAAAATTCGAAAAAGCTGAAGCCTGTGAAAACGACGCGAATCAGGATTTAACCTGTTTCACGTTTTCGCAGTCGCTCCTCCCGGAAGCCGCCGAAAATCGTCTTGACGCAACGCTCCGGTTCCGGATCGCGATCGATCTCGCGTCCGGCGAATGGACCGAGGCGGAAACGGAATGCCTTCTGAGCGAAACGGATACAGCGCATTCACGCTGCATCCTGACGACGGCGGAGAGCGTCGAATGGACGGCGGAGACGCCCGCCGAACTCCGGAGCGTCCTCGACCGGTATATCACGGAATACTGATTCGAAATGAATCAGAAATGAAGTCTGAAAAGGAGATTGGATCATGATCAGCGCAAAATTCCTCTTCCCGCAGAAATTTACCTGGGGAACGGCCACCTCGTCGCATCAGGTCGAGGGCGGTCATCCGGATAACAACTGGACCGCCTGGGAAAAGCAGCCCGGGCGGATTCTCGAAAACGGGCTGAGCGACCCCGGCTGCGACTGGTGGGGCGGCGGACGCTGGCGCGAGGACCTGACCCGAGCGGCCGAAAGCGGCCAGAACGCGCATCGATTTTCGATCGAATGGGCCCGGGTCCAGCCAACCCCCGACAGCTGGGACGAAAGCGCGATCGATTTCTACCGCGAAATCATGCGCGCGATGATCGAGCGGGGACTGCGCCCCATGGTCACGCTGCATCATTTCACCGATCCGCTCTGGTTTACCGAACAGGGCGGCTGGCTCAACCCGGCGGCGCCGGCGCTCTTCCGCGGCTACGTCGAAAAAATCGTCCCGGCGCTGAAAGAATTAACGAACGAATGGATCACGATCAACGAACCGAACGTCTATATCTACAACGGCTATCTCACCGGCGCGTTCCCGCCGGGAAAAGCGTTTGCGCTGAAAGAAGCGGCGGCCGTCCTGAGAATCATGATCGAGGCGCACGCGGCCGCCTACCGGGCGATCCACGAGCGCCAGCCGGAAGCCGCTGTTTCGATCGCGATCAATCATATGGATTTCATGAGCAAAACGCCCGCGCTTCCGGACCGCTGGACGACGGCTTTTTTCGACCGCGTTTTCAACCGTTCGTTTATCGACGTTCTCGCAAAAGGAAGCTTCTCTTATGGGCCGCTCCGGATTCGATCCGCCGCCGCCCGGAACGCCTTCGATTTTCTCGGGCTCAATTATTACACGGGCAAGCAGGTCCGGTTCTCGACGGACCTGAATCTGGCGATGAGCTTCCCGCCGGGAGCCTCGCTCAGCGACACCGGATTCCTCGCGAACGAGCCGGACTCTTTCGCGAACGCGCTCCGCTGGGCCGGGTCGTACGGAAAGCCCGTCGTCGTCACGGAAAACGGCGTCGAGAACGACGAGGATTCGTTCCGCCGCGAATATATCGGGGACCAGATTTACCAGCTCTGGCGCGCGATTTCCGCCGGAATTCCGGTTACCGGCTATTATCATTGGTCGCTCGTCGATAATTTCGAATGGGAACGCGGCTGGACGCAGCGGTTCGGCCTCTGGCGGCTCGACCTCGCGACCGGGAAACGCGAAAAACGCCCCTCGGCCGATTTCTACGCGGCGATCTGCCGAAAGAACGCGCTCGAAGCGGAGGATCTAAAAACCTACGCGCCTGTCGTCTACGATCGGATTTTTAAGGATTGACGCGGGCGGCCGCTATTCCCACTCCGGGTCCAGCTCAAAAATCCATGGACCGTATATTACGCCTGATTCAATCTCCAGCATTAATCTGTGCGCTTCCTGCTTCGTCAGGACTGTCTCGTCGAACAAATCCAACCGGACGGATGATTCGAACGAAAAGTCGATACCGGGCGGATTTCCGTTCGGTGTTTCGTTGCAGCCCACGTTTAAACCGGCTGCGACAGCTCGTTGATTTGACGCGAAACGCTCCAGAATTTCTTCGCAGGGATGAAACCTTTCGCGCGGGATCGCAAACGCCTCCTCAAACGTAAGCGTCAGCGGCGGTTCAATCTCAACATCCGTATCAAAATCAAATATAAACCGCTCGCATTTCTCACCCATCGTTTTTCCGTCAGCAAGCTTCTCATCCCACCAGTTCGGCATTCCCTGATTCTGCCTCGCTGCGACAGAACCGAACTTTACCATTTCCTGTCCGCCGAAAAGCGACCATTCGCCGGAATCCGGGGTCGAAAAGCAGACGTCAAAAGCCAACACCTTTTTATCCGCGGATTCGATTTCCTTTTCTGTATCAGACCATAATTCCCGCGATTCAATCGACAGTTTGACATCGATAATCTTCACCGTTATTCCGTTCACCGTTTCTTCCGCAATCGCCGGATCGCCCGGCTTCGGAAAATCCGGGGGTACTGTCGGCTCGATATACGTCAACGAATCTTCATCCTGCGCAAACCCGACCGACGGCAGTACAAACGAAAGACAGACAGAAAGCAGGATAAACGCCCATATCGATTTATTTTTTTTCATCATCGCTCCTTTCATGGCTGTGATTCGTCCGTATTCAGCGAATCGATCGTAAAGACCCATGGACCGTATATCACGCCCGATTCAATCTCCAGCGTCAGAACATGCGCTTCCTGCTTCGTCAGAATGGATTCGTCGTAACCGTTCAGATAAACGGACGCGTCATATTTGGAATCAACGCCGGGCGGATTTCCGTTCGGCATTTCGAAGCAGTTCACATCTAAATCCGCCGCCAATGCGCGGGGATTCGTCGCGAAACGGTTTAAGATATACTCGCAAGGATGCGCCGCTTTATGCGGAGACGTGAACAACTGATCAAACCGCAGCGTAAACGGCGGTTCAACCTCAATATCCAACTCGAAATCAAACGTATACCGCTCGCATTTCTCACCCATCGTTTTCCCGTCGGCAGGTTTTTCATCGCGTAAACTCGGCATCCGGTCCCATACCCAGGAACAATACTGATCGAAAAGCAGCATATCTTTCGTACCCCAAAGCGACCATTCGCCGGAATCCGGGGTCGAAAAGCAGACGTCAAAAGTCAACACCTTTTTATCCGCGGATTTGATTTCCTTTTCTGTATCAGACCATAATTCCCGCGATTCAATCGACAGTTTGACGTCCATAATCTTCACCGTTATTCCGTTCACCGTTTCTTCCGCAATCGCCGAATCGCCCGGCTTCGGAAAATCCGGGGGTACTGTCGGCTCGATATACTTCAACGGATCTTCATCCTGCGCAAACCCGACCGACGGCAGTGCAAACGAAAGACAGGCAGAAAGCAGGATAAACGCCCATATCGATTTATTTTTCATCTTCGTTCCTTTCATGGTTGAAATTCGTCCGTATTCAGCGAATCGATCGTAAAGACCCATGGACCGTATATCACGCCCGATTCAATCTCCAGCATTAATCTGTGCGCTTCCTGCTTCGTCAGCCTGGATTCGTCATAACCGTCCAAGTGAACGGACGCAATCGCAAGAGGCTCCATGCCATCCGGAACCCCCGTCGGAATATCCGTACAGTGAATCGTTATCCCGGCTTCGCGGGCACGCGGATTCGTTTCAAACCGCTCCTTCATCTCCCAGCATGCATCATATCCACCGTAAGGGATCATCCATAACTTGCTAATTTCAATCGTAATCGGGAGTCCGATCTTCGTTTCCAAAGCAAAAGCATATGTGTAGCGGGCGCATTTTTCGCCGGTTTCCTTTCCATCCGCTTTTTTTTCATTCCAATAGTTGTATCTCCCCTCCCAGCCGCGCGGCACATCGAAATCGCTTGTCGGCATAAGTGGCAAAATTTCAAGATGCCATTCGCCTATATCCGGCATCGAATAGCAGACATCCACCGATATAGCCTGAACGTCTGTCGCTCCGTTCTCGGAATACCCGAACTTTCTTTCAATCGACCGTTTGACGTTAATAATTCGAACGGTGTACCCATTAACCGTCTGCTCAACCAAGGCTTTATCGCCAGGATTCGCCAGCGTCAAATCAAGATCAGATTCGCTGGACGTTCCTAATAGCCATTCCCGGCTAACCGCGGCATCCGGCGAATCGGTCGTTGGATCCAGATCATCGCCGCTTTGCGCCGTCACGGCCGCCGAGAACGCAAACAGGACGCCGGCAATGAACAGCAACATCCCGTAAAATTTTCGTCTCCTCATTCTCCCGCCTTTCCGCCCGTCTTTCCGCATGGTCCGGATTCAGCCTGATCCGCCGTCTCCGGGCCATTCCTGATTCGCCGCTTAATTCGTCGGCGTGATCTTGAATATCCATGGACCGTATATCACGCCCGATTCAATCTCCAGCATCAGCGCGTGCGCTTCCTGCTTCGTCAGCCTGGATTCGTCATAACCGTCCAAGTGAACGGACGCAATCGCAAGAGGCTCCATACCATCCGGAACCCCCGTCGGAATATCCGTACAGTGAATCGTTATCCCGGCTTCGCGGGCACGCGGATTCGTTTCAAACCGCTCCTTCATCTCCCGACAGGGATAATATCCCCCACTTGTACTAACCTTTAATTCACTGAACTCAATCGTAATCGGAGGATCGATCTTTGTTTCCAAATCGAAATTAAACATATATCTCACACATTTCTCACCGATTTCTTTTCCATCCGCTTTTTTTTCATCCCAATAATTAAATTTTTCTTCCCAGCCCTGTGATGCAATAGAATCCGTTCTCAACATATCCGGCGGACCGTCAAGAAGCCATTCAATTGAATCCGGCGTCGTATAGCAGACATCTACCGATATAACCTGAACGTCTGTTGCCCCGTTCTCGGAATACCCGAACTTTCTTTCAATCGACCGTTTCAGGTTAATAATTCGAACGGTGTACCCATTAACCGTCTGCTCAACCAAGGCTTTATCGCCAGGATTCGCCAGCGTCAAATCAAGATCAGATTCGCTGGACGTTGCTAATAGCCATTCGCGCATCACTTCACCCTCGGTCGGATCATACTGAAGATCAAGTGAATCAGCAAAAACTAAGTCTGAAGCTAATATGCTACCACAGCAAATCAATAAATATAAACATATTATTAATTTTGTCTTTTTCATTTTTTTTAACCTACTTTTAAAATTATTTAACTGTCCCAACGCAATAATTATCGCCAGAAACCGGAAGACTTACTAATGAATACGGGTCTCCCCTTCCACAAGATTTCACATCTCTGGATGCATCGCCAACCATATTTGTATAAATACGGTAATCTTTGTCAACCGGACCCGCCGATCGTTCACTAAAGTGAGGTTGATAGCCATTCATTAAAAAGTAAACGGATCCACCAATATACTGGGGAGTAACTTTTTGATTCACGACTGTTGTCCATTTTGCATTACAGAACAACGATTTCCTTGTTGACACCTCTACCTCAGTAACAGACTTACGTAAATAATAAGTCGCCGCATAATCGCACCCAGTTGAGTGAGGGTTTAAACCATGACACCCCATTCCCTGACAACTCCCCGCATGCACGTTTACGACGCCGATTGGCAACGCAATACAGCACAGAACGACAAACAAAACCACAAAATTTATCAGCCGTTTCCTCATAATTTTCTCCTTTTTAATATGCAATACCTTATACCTTGCGCTCGCCCGATTCTCCCCAGGGCAACGGCGGATGTGCGGCGCCGTTGGCTGATAACAGTGTAATTCAGTTGGAAAGCGTCGTCAAGATGAATACGATTGAATGATTGAGAAGACGACGTTTCAACGTTGACCGGGAAACGAATTCCGAAAGAGAATCTTTCGAGCTTGCATTCTTGAACTTTATCAGTGATAAAATTATTTACGAGCCAGACTTACCGGAAAGCCTTCGCGCGATTGACAGCCTGAATATTTTTTAAATCGTGGGAACGCGGGGAACCCCTCGCATAAATTGACCAAGGAGAAAAACATGAAGAAGAGTATCGCAGTATTCATCGTTATTGCCGTTGCGCTCCTGAGTATCAGCGCAGTTCTCGCCGCCGACGTCGAAGTCACCTGGTGGCACAGGTTCACCGAAGGGCAGGAGGCTATCCTTCAGGAAATCATCGCCGAATTCAACGAGGCCAACCCGGGGATCAAGGTCGTCGCCGAATCGCAGCCGTACGACGGGTTCCTTGCGAAGGTTTACGAAGCCGTTTCAACCGGGACCGGACCGGATATAATCTTCAACTACGCCTCAACCGCCGCCGACTATATCCCGGACGGGCTGATCGTTGACCAGTCGAAATACATGGAATCCGATTATAAAGCCCGCGTTTCCGAAGGGATTTACGCCGAATCGACCGGCTTTGAGGACGGCGGTCTCTACGCCGTCGCGGTCCAGTCGACCGGTCCGATCCTCTTCTATAATAAGACGATGTTCGATAAGGTCGGGTTTTCCGCTCCGAAAACCTGGGACGAGATCGAGGAAGCCGCGAAGGCGATCTACGCCGAATATAAAATTCCCGGGTTCGCGTTCGACTCGCTGACCGACGGAATGCAGGCGTTCCTTCTCCAGGGCGGCGGCAAATACGTCGATCTCGAAAAGAAGACCGTCCTGTTCAATACGCCTGAATTCGTCGCCAGCGTCGACTGGTACGCGAAGGGCGTCAGGGAAGGCTACTTCGGATTAGCGCCGACGACGGGGAACTACTTCTCGAACGACATGAGCGCCCGACAACTCGCCGCCTACGCCGGTTCCTCCGCCGGACTTCCGTACCTCGACCTCGGCGACGACGAGCTCGCCGCCGCGCCGCTCCCGCAGACCGCCGGGGGGACGAACTGGGCTCCGGCCTGGACCCGCTCCGCGCTCGTTTTCGCCAGCGACGAAGAGACCGAAAGAGCCGCGGTGAAATTCGTCGAGTACTTTACGAATCCCGAAAACGCGGGACGCTGGGCGGAAGCCGTCGTCGCGTTTACGCCGTATAACGATACCGCGGAGCTCGATTCCTTTAAGGCGTTCGTCTCCGGGAATATCGCGCTGACCGCGCTCAGCGAGCAGGCGCCGTACGCCTACGCCCTCCCGAGCTTCACCGGCGCGAACACGGTCCGGGACGAGCTGAAAGCGCTGATCGAGAAAGTCGCAACCGACCAGATGAGCGCCGCGGACGCGGTTTCCGCCGCCGAAGCGACCTCGAACGCCGCGATGCAGGAATAATTCACGCTGTTCTTCACAGGAAGAGGGCTTTCCAGCCCCCTTCCTGTAAAACGCTCAGGCCCCCAGATGATGAAACCGATTAAACTTGTCGTCTTCATGCTCGACGCGCTTTGCACGCTGGACCTCGATCAGATCCGGACGCTCCCGAACATGGGCGCGATCCTGAACCGCGGTTCGTGCGTCCGGCATCTCGAGCCCATCTATCCGAGCCTGACGTACCCCTGCCATGTCGCCGTGATCACCGGCAACACCGCCAAAGGCCACGGCATCCCGCACAACGAGAAAGTCGCCGTCGAAAATCCGCGCGCCCCCTGGTACAACCAGCGCTCGGATATCCAGGGCGATACAGTTTTCGACGCCGCCCGCCGCGCCGGAAAAACGAGCTGCGCGCTGAGCTGGCCCGTAACCGGAAAGGCGGATATCGATTTCAATATGCCGATGATCGTGCCGATTTCCTACCAGGGCGACGACCCGTACCAGTTCCTCGCCGGGAACGCGTCGCAGTGCCTCCTGGACGCGTATTACTGGAAATACAGCCGCTATTTAAAAGGAAGGGACCGAAGCCTCGACCTGTTTACCATGGCGCTGGCGCCGGATATCCTTCGCGACTTCGGCCAGCCGGACCTGATGTTCATTAAAATGTGCGATCTGGACACGGTTCGGCACCAGAACGGAATCGATAACGATTTCGTTAAAGCGCAGCTGAAAAAACACGACGAGGAATTCGCCGTGATCGTCGAAGCGGTTCGCCGTCACGGCGAATTCGATCAGACGGCGTTCGTGATCCTCGGCGACCATGGACAGGCCGATATCCGCCGCACGGTCAACATGAACCTGCTCCTCCGCGATCATGGCTTCCTGCGGACCGACGCCGGGAACCGCCTGATCGATTATCAGGCCTATTGCCATTCCGCCTCGATGTCCGGATGGATCCAGCTGAAAGATCCGGGCGACGCAGCGCTCCGGGAAAAGGTATACCGGTTCCTTCTGACGCTGAAGGACGACCCGGAAAACCCGATCGGCGTCGTCCTGACGAAGGAGGAAGCGGAAAAGAACTACGGACTGACCGGGCCGCTCGACTTCGTCGTTGAAGGCGAGGAACCGACCGCGTTTGACGCGACGCTCGCCGGCGCCGACCTGTTTACGCCCTACCTGAAGCCCGGACGCTATTACTCCGTCGCCAGCCATGGCTACCTTCCCGAACGGGACGAAACGACGACGCTTTTCGCCGCCGGAGCCGGAATCAGGCCCGGCGTAACGATCGAACGGACTTCGATTATTAACGTCGGGCCGACGCTCGCCGCGCTGACCGGAATCGAACTCCGCGACGCCGAAGGAAGCGCGCTAAAAGAGCTTTTATCCGAATCGTAGAAAGGGACGAACCTCGGCAAAATGAAGATTACCCTCGATCATATCACAAAAAAATTCGACGAAACGATCGCCGTAAACGACTTCACAGCGCAGCTCCCTTCCGGACAGCTGCTTTGCCTGCTCGGGCCGTCCGGCTGCGGAAAGTCGACAATCCTGAACATGCTCTCCGGGATCATCCCGGTCACGTCCGGAAGAATCTTTTTCGACGACCGCGACGTGACCGAATCAGAACCGGAAAAACGCGGGATCGGCCTCGTTTTCCAAAACTATTCCCTCTATCCGCATATGAGCGTTCTGGAAAATATCTGCTTTCCGCTCGAAATTCAGGGCGTCAGGAAATCCGAACGAATTCGCCGGGCGACCGAATTAGCTGAAATGGTTTACGTGGACAACCTGCTGAAACGCCGCCCGGCTCAGCTTTCCGGCGGCCAGCAGCAGCGCGTCGCGATCGCCCGCGCGCTCGTCAAAAATCCGCAGCTCCTTCTTCTTGACGAACCGCTGAGCAACCTGGACGCGCGGCTGAGGATCGAGATGCGCGAGGAGATTCGCCGAATTCAGCAGGAGACCCGCGTCACGACCATCTTCGTGACCCATGATCAGGAGGAGGCAATGAGCATTTCGGACCAGATTATCCTGATGAAAGACGGATATTTACAGCAGATCGCCGGGCCGCTCGAAATTTATCGAAACCCGGCGAACGAATTCACCGCCGACTTCCTCGGCAACCCGGTCATCAACAAACTTGCCGGCGTCGTCCGCGGCGGAAAAATCGCGGTTCGCGGGGCCGACCGGCCGATCTCCGTTCCCGGCGCGGAAAAAATCGCCGACGGCCGGGAGGTTCACCTGTCCATTCGCGCGGAGAGCTTCGATCCGGCGCCGGCCGTGGACGCTGGGGCGGACGATCCCGCTAATTTCATTGAAGGCAGCGTCGTCGCGCTTTCCGTGACCGGGAAAGATACGCTCGCGAACGTTCGCGTCGGCGATTTCGACGCCCGCGTCTTTATCGACAGCGACGAAACGATCCGAGCCGGCGAAACGATCCGGCTGACGCTGAAACCGCGCGGCGTCTTCGTTTTCGACGCCCAAAGCGGCGACAGGCTGGTATAACGATGAGCTCCGGCGAAACTCCCGTAAAGAACGGTTCCTGGAAAAAGAAAATCGAGCCGTTCCTCTATCTCCTCCCGTTCGCAGTCGGCGTCTGTATTTTTACGCTGTACCCGATCGTCAACGTTTTCCTCCTCTCGATCAAGGAAAACTATAAGCATCTGACTGGCGCGTATTCCGGCTTCGGCTTCGCCAACTTCGCGTTTATCCTCAGCGACCCCTACTTTCTTCAGGCGATCCGGATCACGTTTCAGTACGTCCTCGTCGTCATCCCGATCGCCGTTTCGCTTTCGATTATCTTCGCGTCGCTGCTGAACCAGAATATCCATTTCAACGGAACGTTTCAGACGCTGTATTTCCTGCCGATGATTACCTCGGTGACGGCGGTCGGGCTGACCTGGAAATACATGTTCAACTATCGCAGCGGGATTATCAACTTTTTCCTCGGGCTGGCGGGAATTCCGGGCGTCAACTGGCTCCAGAATCCGAAAGCGAATTTCTGGGCGCTCTGTATTTACGGAGTCTGGAGCATGCTCCCATTTACGATTATCCTGCTCCTGTCAGGGCTGCAGAATATCGATCCGCGCTATTATACGGCGGCGAAGGTCGACGGCGCGTCCCCGATCCGGATTTTCTTCCGGATTACCGTCCCGCTCCTGTCGCCGACGATCTGGCTCGTCATCATTATCAACACGATCAGCGCGTTCAAAGTCTTCAACGAACTTTTCCCGCTCTTCTCCGGACCGGGAATCGGCCATAACCTGTACACGCTCGTTTATTATATTTATTATCAGTTCCGCGGACTGACGCCGCCGAAATACGGGCGCGCCGCGGCCGCGGCCGTCGTTTTATTCCTGCTGATCCTGATTTTTACCCGGATCCAGTTCCTGATCCGAAAATGGAACAGCCGCATCCAGGGAAAAGAATAACCATGAAAAAATTGAAACTGTCGACGGTTCTCCTTTATCTCTTCCTGATCCTCGGCGCAATGCTGATGGTTTTCCCGTTTTACTGGATGATCAGCGGATCGCTCAAGACCTCCGAAGGCATCAATACCTTCCCGCCGCAGCTCATCCCAACCGAAATCACGCTCAGGAATTATCGCTTCGCGCTCGAAACCGCGCCGTTCGGCCGCTACTTCCTGAACTCGGTCCTCGCCGCCGTATCGAGCGTAACCCTCTGCACGATGACGACGATCCTGGCGGCATTCGCCTTTTCGAGGCTGCGCTTCGTCGGCCGGGTCCGCGTTTTCGGCTGGCTGCTGGCGATGATGATGGTCCCGTTTGAAATGGTCGTGATTACGAATTACCGAACGATTGTGCAGCTGGGCTTGCATAACCGGTTAATCGCGCTGATAATCCCGTTCACGTCGAGTATTTTCTACACGTATATCTTAAAGAACTTTTTCGACTCGATCCCCGATTCGCTGTATCAGGCGGCCCGGGTCGACGGCTGCTCGAACTGGCGGTTCCTCTGGCGCGTCATGGTCCCGATCGCGCGCCCGTCGCTCTTCACGATTATCCTGCTGAATACGATCGCCAGCTGGAACTCGTTCATGTGGCCGATGCTGGCGACGAATTCGAAAAACGTCCGGACGCTCCCGTTCGGGTTATACACGTTCGTAACCGAAGGCGGCGCGCGGAACGAAATCATGATGGCGGCCTCGACGATCGTCGTCCTGCCGATGATCCTGCTGTTCCTCGTGACGCGGAAAAATATCGTAAATGGCGTCGCCCGCGGGGGGCTGAAGGGGTAAAAGAATTACAGATTGACAACAGAAGGCGGAATGAATCTGCGATGAAGAAATAAATTCATGCGCATTGGCGGGAGGATCATGAAACGCGCCAATGCGCATGAATCATCAGATATCGCCGACGAAACGTTTATGCCTTGATCACGGCCCGCCTGAGCGCCCGTTTTTTCCAGCCGGCCCGAAGCCCATACGCCGCGCACCCGATCAGGGTCAGCAGCGTAATCCAGTCGCCCAGCCGCTGTACCAGCGTCGTTTGGTAAAACGCCGTAATCCGTCCTTCTTTTTCGTTCTGGAGATCAACCGCGACAAAACCATGGTCGCCGAGATAGGGCCGGATCTCGACCGGATCTTTCCCCGGAGCCTCATACTCGACAACATAACCCGTGTAATACAACAGCGGAATTTCAAATCGCAGTCCGTCCGGAGGCAGCGTTTCAGTTTTGAATTCAAAGCTGAACCTGAGCGGCTTTCGATCGTGAGTCAGAACCTGCAGCGTCGGATCGTTGGACAGGACCGTGTCCTTATTTTTATCAATGAATTTATAATCCGATCCAACCGGCATGTATTCGCCGCCGCTCACGCGTAAGGATTCCAGATGCAGCGGATTATCCATGACCAAACGTAGCTGTATCGCGCTATGGTAAAGAGGAACAACCGAAAGCGCGCTGATCGCAACCAGCAGATAAAGCGCCGGCTTCCTGAACTTCTGCGGAATCAGAATTTCGCTGATCAGCCCTGCCGAAAGCGACAACAGGGGAACGGCAATGATCAAAACACGCCAGGCAAATTGAAGCCGGTTCGCGATCCATGAAAACAGGTACCACGGGAACCACTCTGTCGAAACGAATACCGCGACTAAACCGCTGATCAGGAAAAAAATTGCGAGCTGCTGATTGCGATTTTTGCTGTTTTTCTTCAGCGATAGAAATACCAGCGGCAATAACAGCAACGGCAGGCCCATGTTCGGATCATTAAACCGAAGCCAGTCAGGAGCCGCCGCAAAAGGATGCGAACCGGGGATAACCGACATTCCAGCCCGCCCACGAATCGATATCGTCGAAACTAAGATATTCGCAGTTGTTTTCGTCGTAAGCAGCTGCTCAGCCATCGCAAAATAAAACGACGCGCAGAATCCGATCACGATCAGTCCCGCTTTGATCAGCGCCGCCAGAATTTTTTTATTCTGAAGAATGTCCTTAATCCGGAACAGGAGGAAAATAGCAACGGCGATAAAAGCGAGAACAAGGCTCAACAGGTGGGACCAGGCTAATCCGATCACGCCAATCGCCAGAATATACCATTTATCTTCATGGTCATTGAAGATCTCGTACAACCCCAGAATAACGATCGGCGTAAACAGGAAGGACTGCGCTTCGCCCATGCCGCAGCGATAAAGAATTTCGATCAGCCGATGCGATGCAAACGCGTAAAAGACCGCGCCAATCAGGCCGCTGTACCTGGATTTCGAGATTCTGGAAACCGCCAGATAAAAACAGCCGATTGAAAGGAAATTCAGCAGGATGACAAAAATCTTATACGCCGTAATGGGATAAAAGCCCAGGAGACGCAAAACGGCGGGGAAATACATTGTCAGGTTCGGGTAAAACAAACCGTCGCCGTACCCGTAGCCTTCTAAGAAAAACGGATTCATCCGAACAGGGAACATGCCATTTTCCAGCCCAACCTTGATCCCTTCGACCCGCAGCAGGTGAAACATGTAATCGTCCGTTCGCAAATAGATTTTATTGTAAAAATATGGATAGGTCGTAATCACGGATATCGCCACAAGGAAGATCAATATTCTTTCGTTCGCGGGAGAGGATAACCTTCCGAATCGATCGAACCAGGAGGCGGAATAGAAAATACGCCAGCCCAGCAGCATAAACAGAATCGCTAAGAACAAAGATACAACAAAATGCCGCAGGATTGAATCGCGCGAAATGATAAAATCCGACTCAATATATACTTTTTTAAATAGAAAAGTTCCGCCAGCGGGATCGTACGAAACGCCGATTCGAACCTGCTTTGAAGTATCCAGGATTTCTAATTGAACGACTTCCTCCTTAACCCTCGGAAGAAACTCGTCCATCAGAATAATTTCATCATTGCTGTCAATCACAAAATAACCGTTTCCAATCGATTCAGTCACGACGTCAAAGTAAAACGTGTAAAGCCCTTTCTTTAATATCACCTGCGGCGTCAGGATATAATCGCCTTTTGAGTCTACCGCAGGAGAAAATTCTCTGTTAAATGTATAAATGTCGTAGAAATAAAAAATATCTTCATTGATGCTGTAAATAAACACTAAAGATACCAATATATAGAAGAATATTTTTACACGACGATTGGAAAACATTCGCAGCATACCTTCCTGATAGGAATATAATAGCTTATTATACAGTCTGATAAGCAAAAATCGACTTTTTGGTTATAAAAAAGGGATTCCGACGAGGCTGCCCCTCAAATCAGATTTTGGATCAATTCTGGGAAGGCAGTTCATAAAAAGACAGCCTCATCGTTTCGTTCTATACTTCAACCAAACCCATTATGAAAAAAATCGAATCAGCCCATCCCGCTTCCGCTTATTATCCCTTAATTCCTGAGTTCGCGATCCCCTCGACGAACTGTCGCTGAAGGATAAAGAACGCGACAATCATCGGCGTCACCGCCATCAGGCTTCCCGCCATGACCTGCGGAAAGTGGGTCGTATGCTCCCCGATGAGCAGCGCCAATCCCGCCGACAGCGTATACTTTTCCATTGAGCTGTTCACGATCAGCGGCCAGAGCAAGTCCTTCCAAACGGTCAGGCCCGACAGGATCGCGACCGAAACCAGCGCCGGACGGATCAGCGGCAATAGAATCCGGAAATAAATCCCGAAGAAGCTGCATCCGTCGATTTTCGCCGCGTCATCCAGATCGCGCGGAAGTCCGAGGAAAAACTGCCGCAGGAGGAACGTCGAAAAAACGCTGAAGATTCGCGGAAGGATCAACGCTGCGATCGTGTTCGTCAGCCCCGCTTTAACCATCAGGTCATACTGGGGAATGATAAAAATCTGCCCGGGGACCATCATCAAGCTCAGACAGAACACGAAAATCCCGTTCTTGAACGGAAAATCGAGGCGCGCGAACGCGTACGCCGCCATCGACGAAATCGCCAGCTCGCCAAGAATAACAAAAATCATGACTGTAAAGGTATTCAGGTAAAAGCGGCCGAACGGGAACTTCGACAGGATTACCTGAAAATTAGCGAAATCCCATCGCGCCGGCAGGAACGAAATCGGGATCCGAATACTTTCCTCATAATTTTTAAACGCCGTCAGGATCATCCAGATAAACGGCGTAACCGAAATCAGGACGGCGAACGATAAGACCGCATGAACCGCGATATCGGACCTTCGCCTCCCTGCCGTTCCCGCCGGCTGGTCCACAGCCGGATTCGTCGTCGTTTTCATTGCCAGCGACCTCCTCCCGCTACACTTCCTGATAAACCCATTTTTTCTGCAAGGCCAGCTGCAGCCCGGTAACGATCAGGATAATCAGGAAAAGAACGACTGTAATCGCCGAACCGTAGCCGTGATTCCCACGGATAAACGCCTCGTCGTAAAAATATGATACGAGCGAGCGCGCTGCCGAAAGACCGGCACTGTTCGGAGAGATCATCAAATAGATAAAATCGAAAATCTGGAACACGCCGATCATCTCCATCAAAGCCGCAAAGAAAATCGTCGGCGATAAAAGCGGAATCGTGATCCGGAAAAAGCGCGTCGTTTCGTCCGCGCCGTCGATCTCCGCCGCCTCGTAAAGCGATTTCGGAATCGCCTGAAGCCCTGCTAAGAAAACGATCATGCGCAAACTGACGTCCGCCCAGATCAGGACCGCCGAAATCGCGCAAAGAACGAAATTCTTATCCGACAGCCAGGCGATCCGCTCGCCGCCGAACGCCCCGATCCCGGCGTTCAGGATCCCGAATTCATAATTGAAAATCCATTTCCAGATCAGCCCGATCGCGGCGGGCATCGTCACCGCGGGAAGAAAAATCAGAGTCCGGTAAACGCCCGTCCCGCGAACGTTCCGATTCAGCAGCACCGCTAAAATCAGCGAAATAATAATCACGAGCGGAACGCAGATCAGGACGTACTTAAAGGTATTCGAAAGCGCGCTCCAGAATTTTTCCGAACCGAATAGCTTTTCGAAATTCCGGAATCCGGTAAAGCGAATCGCCCCGAACGTTTTCTTATTCGTCATCGAATAATAGATATTAACGAAAAAAGAATACACGAAAAATACGCCCAGCCCGATCAGGAGCGGACTGATCATCAGGTACCCCGTCAGGATTTCCTTCCGCTTCATCTCGGATCGCTTCCGCATAAAAAACATCTCAGGACTCCTTTCAAGCTCGGTTCTCCCGATCCTATCCTCTTCCGCCCGAAAACGGAAAGCGGCGAAAAAGACAAGGGGAAGACGCCCGACGAACGCCTTCCCCTTCACGCTCAAACGGTTACATGTCGGCGCGATATTCGGCGACAGCCTCGATAATCGCTTCCGCCATCTCCGCGACGCCTTCCCCGGGGGTCATCTCCTTCGAGAAAATCTTCGCCGCGTAATCGCCCATGATCGAAATCGTCGTCGCCAACGGACGATGGCTGGGGAACCGGACCGAGGAGACGCCCTGCTCAATAAAGACCGAGCCGTCGATATGCTTGAACGCGGGAAGGTACGCTTCCTGAGCCGCGAGATACGCCGGAATTTCGATCCGGGCTTCCGCCTGAATCCGGTTCGATTCCGCCCCGCTCAGGAACTCGATCAGCTTCCATGCCGCGTCCTTATTTTCGGAAAACGCGCTCATCGAGTACCCCAGCCCGCCGATTGCGCAGGTGTCGATCGTCCGCAGCGGCATCTTGATCAACCCGATTTCGCTCGCGAACGAAGCCTCGTCCAAAACCGACGATTTCCAGGAACCGACGTAAACCATCCCGGCTTTTTCCGAAAGGAAGAGATCGGTCGCTTTGGTATCGGAAAGGACCTTGAAATCAGGCATAATTTTCTCATCGATCAGCGAAACGATATCCGCGAACGCGGCGACCGCTTCCGGCGCGTCAAGATCGGTTCCTTTTTCGCTCTCGTCGAAAATCCTGAGGCCATCCTGTGAAAGAAGCTGAATATACGACGGCTGCGCCGAATCGATCTCCATGACCAACGCGTACTCATCCCCGCCGTTCGCGGCGATCGCGTCGCGGAGCTCGGCTCCCTTCGCGACGAATTCCGCCCAGCTCCAACCCTCAGCGGGAACGTCGACGCTATATTTTTCAAAAATATTCCGATTGAAAGCGACGACAACCGTATCCATTCCCTTCGGCATCGCGTACTGAACGCCCTCGTCGGCATAGGCGTTCATCGTCGTATCCAGCCAGGCCGCGCGATTCAATCCCGCCGCGTCGATATATGGATCCAACGGCTCAAGGATGCCCGCGTCCGTGTACTTCGTCATAAACGTATTCATCCAGAAAACGTCCGGCGCTTCTCCCGCGCCCGCCGCCGCGTCCAGCTTCGTCCAATATTGGCTCCAGGGGGTCAGCTGAATTTCGACATCGATCTCCGGATTGGCTTCCATGAATTCCGCGACGATCTCGTCAAAAACAGGACGCTGAACCTCGTCCCAGATCATAAACGAAATCCTGACCGGGTCCGCCGCGTTTACCGCGCCCGCGCCAAACGCCAGCGAAGCGATCGCCGCTAATAAGACCAGCCCATAAACCATTTTCATGCAATTTTTCATATTCTATTATCTCCTTTTTATTTTCCGTCGGCCCGCTCCCGCGACGGCCGTCGTTTCTATCCCCGGCGCCTCGCCGCTTACGCCGCCCGGACGCAGCTTTCTCGGATCGTGAGCGAATGCGGCAGGTAAACCTTGCGTTCCATTCCCTCTTCCCCCTGAATCCGCCGAAGGAGAAGCTCCGCGGCGGCGCTTCCGATCCGCTGAATGGGTTGGCGGACCGTTGTCAGGCGCGGCGTTACGAAATCGGAATACGGAATATCGTCAAAGCTCACGATCGATAAATCATCAGGAACCCGAATCCCGAGATCGCGAAACTTTCGGATCGCTCCGATCGCTGCCTCGTCAGACATGAAGAAAACCGCCGTAGGCGCCGAAGCGCTTCGCCCGATCGTCTCCGCCGCTTCAATCCCCCCCGCCAACGTGCAGCTCGCCGTGATTTCAAGAACAGGACCGAGCCCCGCTTCGGATAGCGCCCGACGAAAACCGCGCTTTCGAAGCGTTCCGGCCGAATACGATGCGCTGAAAACCCCCGCGATCCGACGATGACCGTTCTCGATAATGACACGGGCCGCGTCGTAAGCCGCCCGCTCGTCGTCGATTGAAACCGAATAATCCGCGTCGGACTCCGTCTGAACGCTCGCCAGGACAATCGGCGCGTGGAAGGACTGCCGGATCGGCATGAACTCCGCCTCAGTATTTTCATGAAGCAGGATCACGCCGTCCGTCACCCGCTCGCGCATCATCCGGAACGTTCTGAACTCCTGATCCGGGTCGCCCGAAAAATTCGAAACGATGACGGCGTATCCAGCCAACTCCAAAGCCTTCTCAATCTCGGAAATCAGCGCCGCATGAAACGAACCGGAAACGTTCGGCGTAACGATACCGATCAGCTTCGTTCGATGATGAACGAGACTGCGCGCGTTGAGGTTCGGCGAATACTGATAGCGATCGACCGTTTCGAGGACGCGCGCCGCCAGCTCAGGACTGACCTTTTTTGTTCCGTTCATGACGCGCGACACGGTCGCCGGGGAAACGCCTGCTTTTAATGCAATAAATCGAATATCAATCGCTGCCATTTTCACTTCCGAACCAGATCATTTCGTATATTGTGGTGTGAATTATAGAGGAAAACCTTTTCCTGTCAAGACGGATTCCAGACAAATCGAAAATCGATGACTTTAATCCCGTTTTCGTCATGATTTTCGAAAAAAACTGCGGTTCCCCTTGACAGGAAAACCTTTTCACATATTAATTGGCGGTATCGTATCGAAAGGATGAAAAATCATGTTTTTCCGTTACCCGATCGCAGATTTACATATTCACGCATTTTCGCCAGCCCAGGCGCAGGACGTTCTGGACATGGCGGACGAATTGCCCTACGCCGCTTTTAATATCCTGAGCGCAGCGTCTCTCGGCGCGCGCTTCGCGGCGAATAATCTCCTGTCGGCCTGGATCAAGCTGAAATCCGCCGGACGCGGGACCGCTTTCGCCGGTTTTTATTATCCGGAAACGGGTCTCCCGAGCGCCGCCGACTTCCTCGCCCAGGCGCGCCGATTCTACGCGCTCGGCTTCGACGGGATCAAAATGATGGATGGGAAGCCGGGAATCCGCCGGAAAAATAACGCCCCGCTCGACGACCCCGCTTATGACCCGATGTTCAGTTATCTTGAAGACGTCGGATTGCCGGTCGTGTATCATGTCAACGATCCGACGGAGTTCTGGGATTGGGATCGAATGCCCGAATGGGCGAAAGCGATGGGCGACCGGGTCTTCTATGGAAACGGGCTGTATCCGACGAAGGAGGAAATCGAAGGCGAAGCGCTCCGGATCGCAGAGAAACATCCGGCGCTCAAGCTCATCTTCGCTCATTTTTTCTTCACCGCCGACGATCTTGAAAAAACGGTCCGGATATTCGAAACCTACCCGAATATCCGGTACGATATTACGCCTGGATGGGAAATGTTCGAGGGGTTCGCCGGCCGCCGGGACGACTGGATCGCTTTTTTCGACAAGTACAAATCGCGTATTTTCTTCGGGACCGATACGACCTCGGACCACTGGCGCGTAACGATTGAAAACCTGCGCCGCGTTCTTGAAACCGGCGACCGGTTCGTCTCTTTCGAAGAGAGCTGCCATGGGCTGAACCTGAGCGAGGAAACGCTGCGAAGGCTGTACCTCGGAAATTTCCGCGACCTCCTTCCCGGTCCGCCGCGAAAGATGAACGTCGACGACTTATCAGAAGAGATGAATCGGCTGAAGAAAGGCGGGCTCCGTCCGGAGGTCCGCGCCGAACTGGACGAATACGGCGCAATGCTGGCCGCGCTCCGCGAACCCGAAAGGAGAGAAGCTTAAGATGAAACTGACGATCATCGGCGGAGGAGGCGTCCGCAGTCTTTTTCTCGCGAAATCTGTCGCGAGTCAGGCCGAAGCTTTGGGAATCGACCGGCTTGTCCTGATGGATACCGATCCGACAAAGCTGAAAATCTACGGAGGGCTGGCGCGGGATACCGCGAACTTTCTGGAACCGTCGCTGCGGGTTGAGCTGACGGAAGACGCAAATGAGGCGCTTACCGACGCCGACGCCGTCATCACGACGATCCGCGCCGGCGGGGACGAGCTGCGCGTTGAAGACGAGAAAATCGTTGAAGAGCTCGACCTCCTTCCGCAGGAAACGACCGGAGCCTGCGGGTTTGCGTTCGCGATGCGTTCGATTCCGGCACTGGTCCGCTACTGCGAGCTGACGCGGCGGGTGGCCAAAAAGGGCGCGCCGATTTTTAACTTTACCAATCCGGCCGGGCTGGTCACGCAGGCGCTCCAGGATCGCGGCTATGAATCCGCGCTCGGGATCTGCGACGCGCCGACGTCGCTGTTCGGTCAGATCGCAAAAATGGAAAGTGTTCCGTCCGTTGCGGTCGACGCGGAATGCTTCGGCTTGAATCATCTTTCCTGGTTCCGTTCGGTAAGGATCCAGGGTGAAGATCGGACGCAGCGGCTCCTTCACGACCCGCGATTGTACCGCGAAACCGACATGAAATTTTTCGAACCCGCGCTGGTCCAGCCGTATGGGGCGCTGTTCAACGAGTACCTCTACTACTATTACTACCGGGAACAGGCAGTCGCGAATATCCGGCGGGCGGGAACAACGCGCGGACGCCAGATCATGGAAATCAACCGCGCAATGACCGCCGCGTTCCAGGAAAGCGCCGCGCAGTCGCTCGAAGAGCGGCTCGCGATTTTTGAAACGTATTACGGACAGCGCGAAAACGCATACATGGCGGCGGAAACAGGCAAGAAACGAAATCAGGAATACCGGTTAGACTTAAACGCTGCTGAAGACGGCGGATATGCGGGCGTCGCGCTGCGGTACCTGCGAATTCGCCAGACCGGAAAACCGGGCCGAATGATCTTATCGATCCGAAACCGCGGCGCGATCCCGTTTCTCGAAGCGAACGACGTCGCCGAATTGAGCTGCACGATCGATCCGGACGGTTCGATTCGGCCCGACCGCCTGATCGAACCGCTCCATCCGGTCGCGGAAGAGCTGATACGCCGGATGAAGCTGTATGAACGCTGCGCCGCGTCAGCGATCCTGAACCGCGATCGCGCGCTCGCCCGCGACGCCCTTCAGCTTCATCCGCTCATCGCGTCCTACAGCCTGGCCTCGCGGCTCGTCGATCGCTTCTGGGAAAAATACGAACGTTCTTTCGAAGGATAATCTGAACGCCGGAGACTCTCCGGTTTGAAAGTGAGAAATGATGGAAGATTTCGTCGCCGCCGTAGCGCGAACCAATGTCGATTTGCTTTTTGATCGGGTTTCCTCGCTTCCGAACGAAGGAGAAGAACGCTACGCTGAAGGATTCGCAATGGAGCTCGGAGGAGGCCCGATCGCCACGCTGATTCACCTGCAGCGCCTGGGCGTCGCAACCCGTATCGCGAGTTATTTCGGCGGCGATTCTTTTTCCGCGTTCGCGCTGCGCGAGCTGGAACGCATGGGCGCGGCATCCATTACGAATCTATACGAAGGCAGCGCGATCCCGGTCAATATTTCCGCCGCAATCCTGACGCCAACCGACCGAACTTTCGTTTCCTATACCGGTCTCGACGGCGGGAACCGTCATGAAGCCAGCGACGCCGAGCTGGACCGGGCGTATACTGCCCTGAGGGGCGCGAAGCTTGTCGCCATGCAGCCGGGTTACCTGGAGCTGTACCGAAAACTCAGGCGGGAAGGAACGCGATTCGTCTTCGATATCGGATGGGAGGAGGATCCCGGCTTCCGAAAGTACGCCGAATATCTGAAGCTTGCCGATATCTTCACGCCCAACGAGAAAGAAGCCGCTCAGATCGCCGGAACGGACGATCCGAAAAAAGCGCTGGCGTACCTTTCAGAAACGTTCGCGTATCCGATCCTGACGCTGAGCCGGAAAGGGTGCCTTTTCCGGGCGGATGGGAAAACGTTCCTTGCCCCGCCGATCGATCAGGGACCCTGCGTCGACGCGACCGGAGCCGGGGACGCCTTCCTCGCCGGGCTGATTTACGGAATCCTGAGCGACGCTCCACTTTATCGCGCGATTACATACGCGAATATCCTCGGGGGAAACGCAGTGACCGCGCTCGGCTGCCTGACGGCGACGATGACGCGCGAGCGGCTAACCGCCTTGGCCGACGCGCATGAAGGCGACATTCAGCTATATACTCATTCCTGATCCACGCGCTCAAAAACCCCGTACGCGTCGTTCATCCCCGGATTCAGGATTTCCCGGAACCGGTACCGCTCGCAAAGGAACGGAAACGCGAGCGCTTCGCCCGGAACCGTCGCTAAATCCGCGGCGCAGAACCCTTCTTCATTAAACGGGACCCGCGCCATTCGCTGGTCCGGGATGAAAACGATCCACTTCGGTGGATCGGCGCGCACCTCTGTCAGGAACGTCTCCCATCGTCCCGTTCCCATCCGCGCCGAAAAATCGTACAGCGATTTCACGATAAAATAGCGCGACGGCGCCCTTCGCCCGCTCAGCAGGTACGGAGCGGCGCTCCCGCCCCAAATCAGGACCTTATCCTCAACATCCGTATTTTCTCGCAGGAAATCGCCCGTTTTCGTCATCGCCGACGGGTTCCGCGACGCGTAATTTTCGCCGAGAATCGAGAAAACCGGCAGGCTCATCAGCAGAAGGAAGAACCCGGTTCCGATCGCCAGACGGCGCGCTGAAAGGAGGAAACGCCCGGAGCTCCAACGCCAGATATCCGTCATCAACGCAGCGATCAGAACAAGATAAGCGGGAACCATCGGGATAAAATAATGCTGATAATTCATTCCCGACAATCCGGCTGAAACAACCTCGAACGGCAGCGCTGCGGCGGCCCACACGGTCAGCCATTCTTCCCGGATACAGCGATTGATCTCTCCACGACGTATCGATCGAACGATTTTCGCCAGCGCAGCGAACCATCCGATCAGGCCGAAGCCAAAGAACGGCGACAACGCCGGCAAAAACGTCAACGTCGTCCATCCGGTCGCCCAACGCGGCGCGCCGCTGCGCGCGGTGTAAATAAAATTATACGTATAGCTGCCATACAGATAATCGCGCAGCGCGCCCTGAGTAGCGAAATAGACGATCCAGAACAGATTTATGCAGATAAATCCGGCCAGGAGACATGATCCACCCTTCGCGATCCGTTTAAGCCGATCTGGGATGCAGGAATCCTCATCCAATCCTATTTCGAAAACGACGGTCAGCCCGATCCCCAGCCACGCACCGATCAACGACTGCTTTAAAGAGAACGCCAGCCCCATCAGCAAACCGGACGCAAACCAAAGTCCGGCTTTCGAGCGTCGCCCGGGGTCAACCGCTAACACGAGCGCCGCAGACTGGAACAGCAGCGCAAATTCTTCCGTATAATTTCCAAAATCAAGAAGACGAGCCAGGTGCAGCGTGCCAAAGAAGATCGCCCCCACGGCGATCCAGTCGCCGTACGCCCCGCGGATCAACCGAAACAGCATCAGCAACGCGCCCGTCAGGAATACCGCCTCCAACAGCCAGATACCCATCAGATTTCCGCCCGCGAACGTCAGCCCCAACGCGTTCAGATAAAAGATCAGCGGAGGTTTATGGTCCCATGCGTCGACATAGGGCAAGCCGCCCGATCGGATCCGTTCGCCAATATACGCGAAAATCGAAAAATCATGCGACGGGTAATAATTCCGCCGCAGCGGGAAGTACGCCGCGATCACGATCGCCAGCGCGGAAAGCGCGATCCAGCGCAGCCAGACGTTCCGCCCCCCGGCCCAGATCGATCGGAGCGTCCGACCATCCCGACGCAGGACCCAGATCACGGACTGAACCAGGATCAACGCCATGAAAAGCAAAACGGGAAAAGCCGCCCGTAAGTAAGCGGCCGCGCGATCCAAACCGGGATGATCATAATAAAATGCCGACGCGGCCGCCGCCCCGATCAGGAGCAGCGCCGCGCCCTGCGCGCGGACGAGCCAGTCCGCCGGAACCCGCCGCAGGCGCAGGGCCGCAGGGACCGCCGACGCTCCGACTCCGACGACAAGCGCCGCGAACAGGACCCGAAGCGCAGTCACGCGCCCGCCGCCGAGCCAGAACAACGCAAAAACTGCCGCCAATCCTTCAGCCGCGGCGATTCCGACAAATCGCTTCACATTCCGGCGCCCGCTCAAAAACTTTACGACGCGTCCGCGTCGATCGGGTCGAACTGATAAATCGGGCGGGAATGCGTCGTCGCCGCTTCAGCGCGATCCGCGAAATACGACCCCACGCGCCAGCCCGACGTTCCGTCCGTAAAAGCGCATTCCGCTTTAACGAACGCGTCCCGCTCCGCCGCGTCGGTCTCCGGATCCGACAGATATAAATTCAGCGCCTCGCGCAGCTCCGCTTCGCTGGATGCGACGCGGCCGGCTCTCGCGGCGCGGAATCGTTCGTGCGTCGGCCATTCGCCAATTTCCGACAGCTTCAAATCAAACTTTCCCGGCGTGTCCCAGCCGTTCGGCGCGTCGATACAGACGGCGATGATCGGCCGGCGATGAATCGCGGTTTCAACGATCATCGTCGAATACACCGTACAGAAGACATCCGACCAGGCCATCATCGACGCCTTCTCCGGCATGTCCTCGCCGGAATAGAAACCCAAATCCCCGCCCAGCGCGACCGGCTCAACGAGATGAACCAGCGGATTATCGGCGATCAGCGCGCGAATCCGGTTCGCTTCTTTTTCGAAAAGCGATCCGGGAATAAAATGATTCGGATGCAGCCGGATCAGCAGCTGCGTCGGTTCGCTCAGCGATCCATCGCTGACCAGCCGGACCAGCGCTTCAATATCCTGATAATTCGGCGAAAAGCTCACGAACGAGCAGGCGAACGAAATCAGTTTCCGCCGCAAGTCCAGCCCATGCAGCGCGAAATATTCCTCGCGACTCATCAGCCATTCCTTCCGGAAATAACCGTCATACGTCGGGATCCCGCCGACGTTGACCCGCTCCGGGAGCCAATCCGCCCCATCGGTCAGTTCGGTCTTCTGAATCTCGGACCAGGCGTTGGCCCATTGAACCGGAGCGCCGGGGAGCCGGTACGAAGAAGGGTTATCCCAGCCGATCACGGCATACGCGGTTTCAATTCCACGCGCCGCCGCCTCCCGAAGCAGGTAGCGATCCAGCCGCCAGCCAGCCGTGCCCGCGATCACCAGAGACGGCTCGTATCGGTCGAACAGATCGCCATAGATCGCCGACGTATATTTCATCTGCTGCCGGACATGCCGCTTCCGCAGCCAGCCCCATTTCCGCATCAGCGCCACTTTCGCACGGACCGACGGCAGGATCAGTTTCCCCCCGCGCGACGTCTCGAACGCCATCTGGCGCATGTGACTGTCGATCGCGTTCGTATTGACCCGGTCGGACCCGCCCATCCAGCGGATAAAATGGTTCCAGTATTGAATTCGATGATCCTTGTTATGGCTATACGCTTTCGCCTGATCAAGCCGCAGGCCTTCGAAGAACAAATTCTCGTCTTCAAATTTTTCGCGTATCTTGTCCACAACGCCGTCGTCCGTTAAAATAACGACGCGAAATCCTCTGTCTGAAATCGTCCGCACGACGTCCGTTTGCAGGAAGTATACGATCGCCAGTCCATGATCGGCGCAAATAAAAACCGTCCGCTGCAGCGGTCGGGACGTCCCCGGGCCTGATCGCGGTGTGTTAATCGTCGTCATTTCGTCAAAAAACCTCCCCTGCCAGGACTCAATCCTGCCCGTAATACAATTTGAAAATCCGGTTGTAGACCGCCAGAAGCAATTTCCTGACCGGCGTCCATTCCTTCCACCGGAACGGCGTTTTGCGCTCCGGCGCGGGAGACTTCTCGCGCGCCGACAGCGTATTGCTCAGGTTCATCGCATACGGTTCGAGCGGCATCAGGCGTAAATATCCCGCCTCGTTCATGCGCTGGTCCAGCTGCTTAACCTGTCCCATCGGCCGCGACATCTCGAACGGCAGGAACTCGCGCAGGACCGATTTATACGCTGTGAATTGCCAGTGCGACGCGCCAGCGAGCGCGGTCAGTCCGTTATACGTAAGCTTCTGGTCGGTCGAACGCTCGTAATGCGCCCGGATTTCGTCCTCCGACTGACCCAGGCTCAGGTCGAATTCGCGGAACGTCGAATACGCGATAAAATCGCCCGATTCAAGCGCCGCGCCCTCCGTCTCCCGCGCCCAGACTTCCGTCCGATCGTAATACGACGGGTTGGTTCGGAACGGCCGTGCGGTAACCATTCCAACGTTCGGGAACCCTTCTAAGAGCCGGAGCGACTCCCGAAGCCATCCCGCCGAAAACAGCGCGTCGTTATCCGTGTACGCGATAATTTCCCCCGGCGCGGCGCTGAAAATAACGTTCCAGGCGCCGCCTTTCCCGAGATTCTTTTCCGACAGGATCAAATACTGAATTCTGCCTGCGTTCCGCTCCTCCGTCAGGTACGCAACCACCTCGGGACAGCTCCCGTTATCGAAGACCATCAGGTCATAGTCAACATCCGCCGCGCCCTCGCGAATCGACCGCAGGCATACGTCCAGAACCTTTGGCAGCTGCTCATAATAACCGCTCACGAACGGGATATAGTTCAGGACCGCGACCGTGACCCGCGCCGGATGCGCGACGGTTTTGACGAACTTCGCCGGATTCTGCCCGAGACGCATCTTTATTTCCGTTCCTTTCCAGACCGAAGCGCGCGGCCGATTTTCAGCCGCAGCTCCCGATACGCTTTGATCGGATGGAAAACCGCGAAAAAAACGTTCCCGAGCGCTCTTGAATTCAACCGAATCAACGGAAAAATTTCGATCTCGCGAAAGAGCTTTTGCCAGCTGAACGGAAACGGTACAGGAACACACCCGTTCGTCAGCACATAATCGCAGTCGTTCAACGAGAAAATCGTGCGTTTTCCGCCGCCAATCTCAACGTTTTTTTCCGATTCCGGAAGGCGGTAATGCGACTGGCCGTTGGGAAGATGACCATAGTCGTGGTCCTGATGAATAATATCGATCGTCTCGGAGCAGTTAATCAATTTCCAACCGCTCCGCCGCGCCTCGTAAAACATCCAGTTATCCCAACCGGAACGCCCGATCGCAAAATCAGGAATGCGCTCGAAACAGGCGCGCGGGTAGATAAAATAATCGCTCCCACCGATCGGATGACGCCGGGCGCGCGTCCGGATCTCTTCCTTCAGCCGCGCTTCCCATCCCTCGGAAAACTCGATCGGCTCGCGCTGGTCAAGGTCCCATCGCTGACCCACAAGCAGGAATTTTTCCTCACGTTCGGCGACCCGCTTCGCGACGTCGACGAATTCAGGGAAAAGGATAATATCGGCGTTCACGTAAGCCAGAAGCGGCGCGTCCGACGTTCGCCGCGCGATATCGAAAATATCGCTCAGGAGCGGCGTCCCCGATTCGTTGCGCCTGACCTCCCCAACATAGCGGACGCCCAGCCTGTCCGCCGCCTCGCCGACGCCCGGATCGTCGCCGATCAGGACGATATCGACGTCGCGGCCCAGCGCTTTCCAGGAACGGATCGCGTTCGTCTGGATCAGCGCGATATGCGCCCGGTCGAATCCCTTCGGAGAAATAAAAATCGTCATCTCGCTCATACGTTTTCCCGGCCCCGCTCGTCGACCGCGTCGACGTTCTTCGCCTTCGTCAGGCGGTTCAGCTTCTCAATTTCAGGATGCGCCTCGACGAGCTTCAAAACGTCGAGCCAGCCGATCGTCAACGGATCGGGGATCAGGCGGAACAGCGCCCGCATCATCGCCAGATCCTCCGGCGTATCGACCGTCCAGCGATGACGACCATAGTCGGGGTCATGATCCATAATGCGCACCCTGCATCTTCCCTCGGTATTATAAAACCAGGGCATCACATGCTCCCGTTCATACAGCGCCTCCGCTTCCCGAAACGCCCGCGTCAGCCACGCCATCGAAACGATTTCCTCGTCCAGCCCGATCGGATATGTCCGCCGCCAGGGAGGGGGCAGGCGGTTCGCGGCAAAATCCGCGCCCTCATCCTCGTAAAAGCGGATCAGCGCGTCGATCAGCTCCGGATCAATCAGCGGACAATCGCCGGTCACGCGCACAACCCGATCCGCGCCGGATCCCAGCGCCGCATGATAAAACCGATCCAAAACGTCGTAAACCGAACCTCGGTAAATCCTGACCTGATTCGCGCGCGCCCAGTCGACAATCGGCTTGTCCGCGTCGTCCGTCGTCGTCGCGACGATCAGCTCGTCGATCAGCCGCGCCCGTTTTCCGCGCTGAACCGCCCAATCGAGCATCGGCCGTCCCGCGATCTCTTCCAGGACCTTCCCGGGAAGCCGGCTCGACCCCATGCGCGCCTGAATAATCAGCGTAGTTTTCATTTAAATCCGCTTATCCTCACCCTTTTCTGTTTTCGCCCGGACGCCGTTTCAGCCGGCGTTCCCAGCGGACAGCCCCGCAGCATGACGGATCGCGCTCGCATACGCCTCGGTAATCTTTCGAATATTCCGGCTCCAGTCCGCCTCGCTCTCAATCCGCAGCCGCGCCGAAGCGCCGATCGGGCGCAGCGTCGTCCGCCGCCGTGACAAAAAGAGCATGCGCTCCGCCATCGCGTCGCTGTCGCCGACCGGAAAAAGAAAACCGCTTTTCCCATCGTCGACCCATTCCAGATTTCCCGGTATATCCGAAACCAGAACCGGCAGCCCGCAGCCCATCGCCTCCAGCAGCGAAACCGACGATCCGTCGGTAATCGACGAGCTCAGGTACAAATCGGCGGCGCGGTAATAATCGACGAGTTCGTCGTACGGTTTCCGTCCAAGCCAATGGATCCGGCGCCGGACGTCCGCCGGAGCGGTCTCCGCCAACGCTTTCAACGCCGCGCGCTCCGACCCGTCCGCGAGAACCATCAACTGAATCGCCGCGTCCTCCGCCCCTGCCTTCAGGAACGCGCGGATCGTCGTATCGACGCGATAATTCGGTTCGAGCGATCGCAGGCTCAGCATCAGAAAATCCTCCGGCGGCGCGATCCCGCCGCGGACCGCGCTCGGTCCCGGCGAGAACCGTTTCGGATCGATTCCCCAGGGAAAGATCGTCGCCCGATCCTCCGGATAGCCCAGTGCCACCGCGCTTTCCAACTCCGTATAGCAGTCGCCCAAGAACCAGTCTGCGTTTTCCAACGCAAAAACCGCGCGCTCGCGCTGCCTCGGGTCGACGTAAATATCATGATTCAGGTCAAAACCCCAGGACATCGCGACATGCGGCCGCAGTTCCGCCAGCGCCGCAATATACGAAACGTCCGGAAGCGGACCGCTATGCAGAACGTCAGGCCGAAGCTCCGCCGCAACCGCTTTCAGGTCTGCCGCGACGCGCGGGTAATCGGCGGGTGATACGATCGACGTCCCCCAGCGCCAGTCCACAGCGCGAATCCCGCCGGGAAGCCCGCGCCCGTCCAGTCCGCGTTTCTCGTCGCATAACCGTAAAAAATAACCTTCGTGCCCCAGCGCGGCGATCGCGCTAAGAAAACGCACGTCGTGCGGCGTGTAATCGCGGGTAAAATATAAAACCTTCATGCGCCCGGTTCCGTCGGCGCCGCACACGGTCCGCCGGTTAAATCCGAATAGCGGATTTCCTTCCCAAACGGAAGATCCGTTTTCAGCTTCAGCCCGATCAACGCTTCGATTTCATTCGGTTTAACCGCGCCGGGAATCGCGGGGCGCAGCACATCCAGCATCTCGCGCGTAATCGTCTCGCCCGCGCTCAGGTCCCGCGCAGCGCGGACGCAGCGGCGCTGGATCACCCGCGTTTCCGATTCGTTCGGGTTGACCCGCTTGATTTCCGAACCTAACGCCCGTTCCAGCCGCCGCGTATTAACGACCATCTCCTCCCACGTCCGCGGGTTCATCGCGAACTTATGATCCGGGCCTTCGCGGGTATTATCGTCTGTAAAATGCTTCTCAATTACGCGCGCGCCGAGCGCGACCGCGCCGAGTACGGTCGCGTGTCCCGGCGTATGATCCGAGAGCCCGAGGATCAGGTCCGGCCAGCGCCGCGCATAATCCTTCAGCACGTTCAGATGAATATGATCAAAATTTTCGAGCGACGCCGTGTAATTCGTGTTGCACTGCATCAGAACCAGCCGCGGATTAATCGCGGTAATCGTTTCAACCGCGCGGGTAACGTCTTCGAGCGTTGACGCGCCGGTCGCGAGGAGGACCGGCTTTCCCTTCTTCGCGACCCGTTCAAGCGCTTCGAGCCAGTCGATATCGCCGGAGCCGATTTTATAAATCGGAATATAGCGGTCGAGATAATCGATCGACTCGAAATCGTACGCCGCCGAACAGTACAGAATCCCAACCTTGTCACATTCCTCCTGCAGCTCGCTCGACCAGGCGTCCGGGACGGAAACGTCCCGATACGTTTCGAAAACCGACTTGCGCCAGCTTGCCTGGTGCGACTGCTGACCGCCCATATTCCGGAAGCCATAGTCTGAAACGATCTTTTCGGCTTTAAAATTCTGGAACTTGGCGGCGTCCGCTCCTGCCTCCTTCGCCAGCCGGACAAGGGCTTTCGCCCGATTTAAATCACCGTCATGATTCGCGGCGATATCGGCAATAAAATAAACCGGACTCGCCGCCCCAACGGTCCGTTCTCCAAATTTCAATTCCATCGGTACTCCCAGAGTTTCATCGGAAATCCAGCCTTAAAATCGTCGCGGAACCCGGCGACGCCGGCGATCGGGTCCGGAACGTTCCCATCTAAAAATTTCGTCAGCCGATCGATATTCATCGCCAGGTTCGGCGACCGCACCGCGGCCAGACCGCTGTCGCGCCAGCTCGTCGGGCGGACGTTCTCCGGATTGAAGCCGAAGGCCTTCGCGATCTCGACCCCGAAATCATATTTACTCAGCGTTTTCGCCCCGAAGACATGAAAAACGCCGCGCTCGGACGATTCCAGGAGACGAACTAAAATCCGAGACAAATCGCGAACGTAGAGCGGGCTGAAAAAGACGTCCGTAAAACCGGAAACGACGCGCCCGGCCTTCAGGTTCGTATAAAAAAACTCGCTCAGGCTCCGACGGCCGCTTATCGACCAGCCGAAAAAGTTAACCCGCGCAACGATCGCGTCCGGATTCGCGCTGAGAACGTTCCGTTCGCCGAGCGCTTTACTTTCCGCGTATGAATTG
Source organism: Anaerolineaceae bacterium oral taxon 439 (assembly GCA_001717545.1). Taxonomy (NCBI): domain Bacteria; kingdom Bacillati; phylum Chloroflexota; class Anaerolineae; order Anaerolineales; family Anaerolineaceae; species Anaerolineaceae bacterium oral taxon 439. The sequence goes on from CP017039.1 coordinate 2,506,465, forward strand.
ATCGGACGGACCGGATCCGTTTCAGAATACCCGTTCGGGCCTGAAGCCTGACCGTCGAAAACCGCGTCGGTCGAAATATGTACGATCGGGATCGACCGTTTTCCCGCCGCCTCCGCGAAAAATCCGGGAACCATCCCATTTATCCAGCGCGCATCCTCAGGATTCTGTTCACAGGAATCAATATTTGCCATCGCCGCGCAATTCAGAATTGCGTCGGGTCGGATCTCGTCTACCAGCGCCGCCGCCGTGCCCGGAACAAAAAAATCCCTTTGAACAATAGCAAAGGGCAGCTCCTGCAGCAAGTTCCGGTTAACAACCCCGACAATTTCGTACGCTTCGCAGCTATGCAGCGCAAAATTCAATCCCAGGAGACCGGACGCGCCGGTCACCAATATTTTTTTCTTCGGTCCGCTCAATCGCCGCCTCCTGATATCTCCGCCTCAACCTGGGCGACCATTTTACGAATCCCGGGGATATCCAGCCAGGCTTGATTGTTGTCGCTTGAATACCGGTACCCGTCGGGACAGGGTTTCCCGACTTTTTCCCATTCGCGCCCGAACCAGGTCACGCCGGAAGGCTGAACGACGAACATGTCGTCCATTTCGATCGTATTCCGCGCTTCGTCGTCGGAAATCAGGACTTCATGCAGCTTTTCGCCCGGGCGAATACCCGTGTAGACAATTTCAGCATCCGGCGAGATCGCCATCGCCAGATCCTTAACCGCCATGCTCGGGATCTTCGGAACGAATACCTCCCCGCCGCGCATTTGCTCGATGCAGCGGATAACGAAACGAACGCCATCCTCAAGCGAAATCCAGAACCGCGTCATGCGCTCGTCGGTCACGGTCAGCTTGCCGTTGCCCCGCTGCCTCAGGAAGATCGGAACGACCGAACCGCGGCTCCCGACGACGTTCCCATAGCGGACGCAGCTCAGGCGCGTTTCCCGTCCGCCGGAATAGGCGTTGCTCTGAACAACCAATTTCTCGGCGGCGGCCTTCGTCGCGCCGTAAAGGTTGACCGGGTTGACCGCCTTATCGGTACTCAGCGCGAAAACCTTTTTGACGCTGGCGTCGAGCGCGGCGTCGATGACGTTCTGCGTCCCGAGAATATTCGTCTTAACGGCCTCGAACGGATTATATTCGCAGGCCGGAACCTGTTTCAGCGCGGCGGCATGAACGACGATATCGACGCCCTGGAACGCCCGGCGAAGCCGCTCCAAATCACGGATATCGCCGATAAAATAGCGCAGGCTCTCATGATTCTTCCCGGAAATCTGCATCTCATACTGCTTCAGCTCGTCGCGGCTCAGGACAATGATCTTCGCCGGATGATACTCGCGAAGCATGATATCGATAAATTTCTTCCCGAAAGAACCGGTTCCTCCTGTCACTAAGACGACTTTATTGTTCCATTCCATGAATCGACCTCCGTCGGGGCGCGTCTTTCCGCCGGTTCCCCGTAATTCGTGTTTTTAAGATACCTGAGCGGTCAAAACGCGCCGATCCGCTCAATTTTTTCAGATATTATAATCGGAATACCCCGCCCGCGTCAGGGTTTTTCGAGGAGGATCAGCGGATACTGGCCCGCTTCGCCGTATACCTCCGGCGCTTCGTTTTCAATCCGGAATAACCGACGCAGCGCCGCCTTCCCGTAAGGCGCATGAATCAGCGCCCGAAGCCAGCGAACCGAAACCGACCGCCAGCAACGGATCGAAATTTTCGCGTCCGGCGCGACTTTCGGCAATTCGCTCCGGATCCAGCCGGCGTCCAGCTTCCGAACGAAGGTACCGGTCGCTTCCGCGGCGGGCTTCGCGGGGCACGGCGCTTTCGCGCCCGGATCGTTTTTCTTCCCTACCGGAGCCGCCCTTCCGCGAAGCCTGGCGATCCAGCCGCCGGCCCGTTCCGCCGCGCGGACGAACGGAAGCCACCGTTTCATCATCTCCGACTCCGTCCAGCCGTTGACGACGGCGGCAATCCCGCCGGGCTTCAGAACGCGATAAATCTCGCCCCAGGCCTTACGCTGATCGGGAAGCTCCAGATGATGCAGCGTATGCAGCGAGACGACCCCGTCAACCGTCTCCGGCGCAAACGGCAGATTCGCCGCGTCGCCGACGACAAAAAGCCCGTGATCGCCGATTCGCTTCCGCGCTTCGAGAAGCGCCGTCAGCGATATATCGCAGCAGAGCCGATATCTAAACTTTTCGGAATACGTCAGGTACTCGGGATACTGGATCGGACCGCAGCCCAAATCCATCAGGATCCTCCCGCCGACCTTGAAATACGGCGTAATTCGCAAATGACAGGCATGGATATAGTCCGCCGAGACTGGGCGCAGGTCCTCATAACGCGCGTTCTGATAAAAGCCGTCAGATTCGAGTCGCCAGCCGATCCGATCGTAAAAAGCGCGGACGTTTTCTTTCGATTCCATCGCGTTACGCCGCTTTCCCGGATTCGAGCGTTAAAATCTTTGCCCAATCCATCGGCTCGCCGAGCAGGTAATTAAACGATGCGCCGTATTCCGCCTGCCCCTCGTCGCTCAGGACGGACGCGAACGGGCGTTTATCGTAATCGTCCCACATGCGGACGAGATGCCACGGGAAGGGGCGCGGATATTCGAAGAAGAACGAATAAGCGTAAGCCCAGGCTAAATAGACCTGTTCGCTGGTAAGGGCGGACTTCTCCGGATCGTCGAGGATCGAGCTGACCATTTTATAATACGTGACCCAGCTGGTTGGATCGTAAGTAAATCCGCGGTTCCGGTAATGCGTCTGACCGGCGACGACGACCGGGACCCCGCTCATCGCCATTTCCAGACCCATCGTCGTCGTATAAACCAGCCCGACGGTCGCGATATCGACAAGATCGTAGGAATTGGTTTTATCGGTCGGCGTGATCAGGTGAATATGCGACGGGAGATTCGGGCTCAGCGCTTCAACGACGTCGACCATCGACGTTCCATGGGTAAACTGCTCGCCCGGATGAACGCGGATAACGAGCTGCGCGTCGGTTCGTTCGAGGAAATACTGAATCGTCCGTTCGATCCATTCCGCCATATTGCGAGAAAACGTCTGCCGCCCCAGCGTCAGCGAATCTCCCAGAACGTTCGTCGCCAGAAAGACGACCGGACGATCGTCCAACCCCAGCGCCTCCCGGATTTTCTCCTGCCCGACGCGATCGGACCCCTGCCAACGACGCGAAAAATTTTCCCAGAGATCGGCTTTCTGCCGCGCGTTGAACATCGATCGCACCTTCTCCAAATCGCCGTCGGTCGCGAGCGCGTCCTTCCGAACGGCCCATAAATCGTCCGTCTCCTGGCGCATGACTTCGCGATTCTGCGCGATCCAGATCCGTTTGCGCTGTTCCCCGAATTCATACGTGGTAACCGGGATCCCGAGCCATTTCGCAACGCGGTACGCAACGCCCATTTCCTGAATCGTCCCGTTCGGAACGATGACCTGGTCCGGGTGGTTTGCCTGAATCCAGTTGTACAGCAGTTTCGCGAACGTTTCGTTCCGCTCGCGGCGCATTTTATAGAGCGCGTTGTCCTTGTCGAAATCCTCGACCTGAAGGGTATACTGCGTATCGTAGGTCGCGACTTCGTCGGCGATCGCGCTGATCTCTTCCGGGAAGGCCTTATAACTCGGGAACGACGGCATGAACGAATGCAGCTTCATGTACTTCTGCGTCGAATCGAGTACGCTCCTGGTATACAGGTCCTGCTTCCGGACGTCGAACTTATTGACGGGATTCTGCCAGTCCGCGTATGGAAGATAGCCGAACGTAACGTCATGGCCCGTCGCCGCAAAATACAGCGCCAGCGTCGCCGCCTCCTCGATCCAGTAGTGAAGCGAGGTAAAAACGAGGATTTTTTTCGGATTCTCCGTCGTCCGCCGGCCGGCTTCAATCTCGGGAAGCATCTTCGGCAGCCGGGCTTTCAGGTTCTTCAATGAGTACCGGGTTCCCGGCTCGTTATTTTTCTTAAACTGAAAATAAAATTCGGCCGTAAGCGGAATTTCGCCCAGGAACCGCGTGATAAGCTGTTTATATCCTATTGACATGATTCAACCTCTATTTCCCAGTCCAGTTTCGGCCGGATCAGTCCGGTCCGCGACTCGGCCCATTGGCTTCCCGGCGCGCCGGTCCCATCAACGTTGAACGTCAGCGCCTGTTCGTCATGAAAATAGCGCTTGATCCGAAACGAGCTGGCGTTTACTCCGACGACGAAACGTCCGTCGTTCAGCAGGTCCGCCGGAACCGTACAGCGGCTCCGGTACGTCCCCGCCCCCCGCGTCCCGAAAGTTTCGAATTTCTCCGGATCGTCCGAATCGAACGAGGTAAATACGAATTCGCCGCGCGTCGAAATCAGGTAGAACCCAACGCGCAGCCCGGTAATCGCCCCGTCCAGCCGGTAGGTAAATTCGATCTGGAACGGTTCCGTCGAGCGGACCGTATCGGAAACGATTCCCTGCGGGTTCAGGATTTTCAGAGAGGCGGGAACGAACGGCGCGGCGTCGGACGGGACCTCGTCCGCGCGCCAGCTCCGCTCCCCGCCCTGCGAAAATCCATGCGACAGGTAATAATCGACTGCTTCCGGCGTCGGCGACTGCATCACCAGCCTGCCCTTCTCGAGAACGACCGTCTCCGACGTCAGCCGCAGGATCGCCGACATGTTATGCGAAACGAAAAGGACGGTCCGGCCCGCGTTCGCCACGTCGGTCATCTTCCCTAAACATTTGCGCTGAAACTCGGCGTCGCCAACCGCCAGGACTTCGTCGACAACGAGAACCTCGGGTTCGAGATGCGCCGCGACCGCGAACGCCAGCCGCAGGTACATGCCGCTGGAATAACGCTTGACCGGCGTATCGATAAACCGTTCGACTTCGGAAAACGCGATAATCTCGTCGAGCTTCGACGAGATCTCCTGATTTTTCATTCCCAAAATCGCGCCGTTGAGGAAGATATTTTCGCGCCCGGTCAGCTCCGGATGGAACCCGGTCCCGACTTCAAGAAGCGAGCCGACGCGGCCATGAATTTTCGCGCTTCCGACGGTCGGATCGGTAACGCGGGAAAGAATCTTGAGGAGCGTCGATTTTCCCGCGCCGTTTCGCCCGATAATCCCGAGCGCTTGGCCTTCCTTCACCTTAAAAGAAATATCGTCGAGCGCCCAGAAGGTTTCCGCCTGATTTTCGCCTGACTGCGGATTGCGGAAGCGTTTGAGCCTGTCGGCGAGCGTTTCCCGGAACGTCCGGTACATCGTCGGCATCGAACCGATTTTATACCGCTTCCCGATATGACTGACCTCGACGGAATATCGATCGCTCATGGGCTCCTCCGTTCAGATGACGTCCGCGAAATCGCGTTCCATCCGGCGGAAATAAACCAGGCCGGTTATCAGGATCACCAACGAAATCAGCGACGAAAACAGCAGGCTCTGCCAGGGGAGCTGCGTATACGTGCCCAGCAAAGCGCGACGGAACCCGTTGACGACGCCGACCATGGGGTTCAGGTTATAAACCATCCGCCATCTCGGCGCGCGGATCAGCTCCGAGCCGTACGCAATCGGCGTCAGGTACATCCACAGCTGCGAAATAAACGGGATAATATACCCGATATCCCGATATAAAACGTCGAGCGCCGAAAACCATAAACTGACTCCAAACGAGGTCACAACCGTCAGCAGGAGGTAAAACGGGATCAGCAAAACATACCCGTTCGGCGTATACCCATAATAAATCATCACCCCGATCAGGATCGGCAGCGCGACGAAAAAATCGACGACGCTCGACAGTACGCTCGACATCGGCAGCACGACGCGCGGAAAATAAATCTTGGTAATCATGTTGCGGTTGCTGACGAGCGATTTGCTGCCGTTCCGAAACGCGTTCTCGAAGAGCTGCCACGGGAGAAGGCCGGCCAGCGAAAAAAGCGGGTACGGGATCCCGTCCGAGGGGACCGACGCGAGGTTCCCGAAGAAAATCGAGAACACGACCATCGTCATCACCGGCTGGATCACGGCCCAGGCGACGCCTAAAAGCGTCTGCTTATAGCGGACCTTCAGGTCGCGCCAGCTCAGAAAAAAAATCAGTTCGCGAAAACGGCCGAGCTCCCTTAAATCAATCAACCGCCAGCTGCTCGCTGGCTGAATCGTGATTTCCGGAATGATATCACCGCGCCTCGTCTCCAAAATCAATCAGCCTTTCGCCAGAATCATGTCGCGGTTCTCGACGTAATAGCGGATCGTTTCCCTGAGCCCGGTTTTGAAATCGGTTGTCGCGCGGAAGCCGAACGCTTTTTCGGCGCGGCTGACGTCAAGCGCGCGGCGCGGCTGACCGTTGGGCCTGGCGGCGTCGTAAGTTAACGCGCCGCCGTACCCGACTTCGCGCGCGATCAGCGCGGCCAGATCGCGGATCGAAATTTCCATTCCCGATCCGATATTAACCGGATCGGCGCCATCGTAACGCTCCGTCGCTAAGACGATTCCTTCCGCCGCGTCGTCGGCGTAAATAAATTCGCGCGTCGGCGTTCCGTCGCCCCAGATTTCAACCGAAGGCGCCGAAGCTAACTTCGCTTCGTAGAACTTTTGAATCAGCGCCGGAATAACATGCGACGATTTTGGGCTGAAATTATCGCGCGGGCCGTACAGGTTCACCGGGAGAAGGTAAATTGCGTTGAATCCGTACTGTTCCCGGTAGGCTTGCGCCTGAACCAGGAGCATCTTTTTCGCGAGGCCGTACGGCGCGTTCGTTTCCTCCGGATAGCCGTTCCAGAGATCGTCTTCTTTGAACGGGATCGGCGTAAATTTCGGATATGCGCAAATCGTTCCGATAGCGACGAACTTTTCGACGCCGCTCCGGTACGCCTCGTGCATCAGCTGAACGCCCATCATCAGGTTTTCATAGAAAAATTCAGCGCCGTGAAGCTGGTTCGCACCGATCCCGCCGACGTTGGCGGCGAGATGCAGAATGATTTCCGGGCGAGCGTCCCGGATTAAGCGCTTCACGCCATCCGGATCGACTAAATCATAATCGCGATGCGCCGGGATGAAGAGTTCGTCTACGCCGCGCGCCCTGAGCCGGTCCACGACGAACGAACCTAAAAAACCAGCTCCGCCGGTAACGCAGATCCGTTTCCCGATCAGCGGTGAGTGATCCCTGGATACATTCGTCATTTACGTTTTCTCCTAAAAACCTGGCATAAAAAAGCCAGAAATATAAAACGGTCCGATTGATTCGCGCTGCCGCAGGATCAAATCGTGGGACCGGCCGGGAGGTCGGACTTCCAGTTCATAAACGAAGCGTTTTTTCCCAATCCCGCCGGTAAAAAAGCCACCCGGAATAAAAAACGCTTTTCCAAGAACCCGATTGTACTATTATAATCGATTATGGAACAGGGTCAAGATTCGCCTTATACCAATAGAACGGCGCGGGGGGAGGCCATGCTCCTTCCTGCTTTTTGTCAGACTGATTGCAACTTCTTCTTTGTCAGAGTAAATGCAACCCTACTCGCCACAAACTGTTGTATTTACTTTCTCAACTGACACGCGAAAAATATCTGTAATAAAATGAGGCGGCGCGCGTTGAGGCGGACTAAAATACCCTATAATTAATTTTATGAGGAATGAAGTTTTTGTTTGTTTGAATAGCTGTATGTGTATCCTGCGAGAGATTCCCGTTTCGTCCAGCTTTGGTTAACGGTTCGACCGAAGCGACGGCGGACGAACGGAATTTCTCGCGTGTGCAGTTTAACGGCAGGGTGGTCCCGTTCGTTTTTCATTTAATACGATTGAATCAAAACGCCGCGCTGCGTGGCGTCATTCCTCTGCCGCCCCGTCCGGATCCTTTTGTCAAATTTAGGAGAATATCGTCATGAAAAGCAAAGTTTCCTTCCTTTTTATCCTCTTGATCCTCGCCGTTTTCGCCGTTTCCGCCTCCGCCGGCGCGGAAAGCGAAGGCGGTACGCTGACGATCGGCTTAAGCGTCGAACCGTTCACGATCGACCCCGCCGGCGGGGTTTATATTTCCGAAGCGCTCCTGATCCAGCAGATTTACGATCCGCTTATTTTCTCCGATCCGGAAGGCGAGCTCTATCCGGGTCTGGCGACCGAATGGTCGGCGAACGACGACGGGACCGAATACAGCCTCAAGCTCCGCGACGACGTCAGATTTCACGACGGAACGCCGTTCACCGCCGAAGCGGTTAAAGCCGCGCTGGACCGCGCGAAAGACGGGCTGACGCCGATCGCGGCGTCTCCGGCGCTCCTGACGACGTACGCTGGAACGGAAATTGTCGATGACACGACCGTTATCGTCCGGTTCAGCGAAACTAACGCGACTTTTTTACAGGATCTTTCGCGCGCATGGCTGATGATTCCCGCGCCAACGGCAGGAGAGAACGAATATATTGGGACCGGTCCGTTCGTTTTCGAATCCTGGGCGCAGCAGGACAGCGTCACGCTCAGAAAAAACACGGCATATAACGTTGCGCCTGAATTCATGACGCATAGCGGACCGGCATATCTCGACGAAATTATTTTCCGCTTCCTCCCGGAGCAGGCGACCCGCGCAATCGCGCTCCAGACCGGCGAAGCCCAGATCGTTCAGGATCCCTCGCCGGTCGACGCCTTGGCGATGATCGACGATCCAGATTATCAGGTCTTTACGTTTGCCGCTCCCGGCGTCCCTGCGCACCAGATGATCAACACGGAGAAATTCCCGACCGACGACCTGAACGTTCGAAAAGCGATGAATTACGCGGTCGATCAGGACGCGATCATGGAAGCCGGAACGATGGGGCTGACGCCCGCGGCGCATGGCATTATCACGCCAACGACCTGGGGGTATAACGCCGACGCGGACAATCTTTACCCGTTCGATCTTGAAAAAGCGAAATCGATTTTAGAAGAAGCCGGGTGGATCGACGAAAACGGCGACGGCGTCCGTGAAAAGGACGGGCGGAAGCTGACGATCGATTACCCCGCGCTCCCCGCTTACGAGGAACAGTTCATGGAGCTCCTCGCCTACGCGCTTCAGGACGCCGGTTTTGAAGTGAACCTGATGACGATGGACGACGCCGGTATTTCCGCCGCGGGCGGAGCCGGAGAGCATAATATCCTGAATATGGGCTGGCTCAGCCGCGATCCCTCTGTCCTGGCTTACATGTTCCTGTCGTCGAATATCGAAGGCGGTTCGGCGTACAGCCGCTTCCGAAGCGACCGCCTGGACGAAATCCTGACGCTCGCGCCGAAGACCGTCGACGCCGACGAACGAAAAGCGCTGTACGAAGAGGCGCAGTCGATTATCATGGAAAACGCGCTCGTTATCCCGATCCATGCGTACAGCAGCCTGTACATCGCGGATACAGCGGTCGAAAACTTTACGTTCGACGCGGAAGGATACCCGATCTTCTATAACGTTTCGCTCGCCGCTGAATAGGCCTCGGAACGATTCAGGAAAAACGGAGAAAATAACGTATTAAACGATGTGGAATTACTTAGGGCGACGGCTCCTGACCTCTCTCTCGATCCTGATCGGCGTGTCGGTTCTGACATTCCTGATGATCCACGTGATGCCGGGAGATCCTGTTAAAGTGATGACAGGGCGGCTTACGACGTCGCCCGAAAGAATTGAACAGCTGCGCGAGGAATTGGGATTCAACGCTCCGATTCCCGTTCAATACCTGAAATACGTCGAGCGCTTCCTGCGCGGCGATATGGGGACGAGTATCCGCAATAACCGCCCCGTCTTCGGCCAGATCAGGGAACAGCTCCCGAGCACGGTCAAACTGGCCCTGCTGACGATTACGATCTCGACGATCCTCGGCATCTTTGTCGGGCTTATTTCCGCCGCGACGAAATATTCGGTTCTCGATCGCGTCCTGTCGTTCGTCAGCCTGACCGTGATTTCGATTCCGACGTACTTCCTGGCGCTGCTGCTGATCCTCCTGTTCTCAGTTCGACTGAAATGGGTCCCCGCCGTCGCCCGGGCCGACGATCCGCGCGGGATTATCCTGCCCTCGATTTCGCTGGCGCTGGGGGAAGCGTTCTGGCTCGGACGAATCGTCCGGAACTCGGTTATCGAGGAAGCGAATAAAGCTTACCCAAACCTGGCGAAATCGAAAGGCGTCAGTCGCGTTGGAATCCTGGTACGGCATATCCTGCCGAACGTCCTGATCCCGATCGCGACCGCAATCAGTATCCAGCTCGTTTATATTCTCGCGGGGTCGGTCGTTATCGAATCGATCTTCGCCCGGCAGGGAATCGGAAGCCTCGCGGTCCTGGGGATCAAGAATCAGGATTTCCCGCTTATCCAGGGGACGGTAACGATCATGGCGGCGATTTATGTCGTCGTTAATACCATAACCGATCTTTTCTACGCGGTTGTCGATCCGCGCGTGAGGCTTGGATGAACGAGATTAATAAGCTTTACCGTGATAAACCGATGCCGCAGCAGAAATGCGTCAACCGGTTGCTTTGTAATTTCAATTTTGTTGCTGGCGCCTTGCTGCTGCTGGCGACGATTTTCTGCGCCGTGTTCGCCCCGCTGATCGCTACGCACGACGTCAACCAGGCGAACGCGCGCGAATCGTTCGTCGCGCCGAACGCGGATCACTGGATGGGGACCGATAAGCTGGGGCGGGATATCTGGTCACGGTTCGTCTTCGGCGGACGCGTTTCGCTCGTTATCGGGCTTACGGCGATGATTATCGGGATGTTCATCGGGACGACGCTGGGAATCCTCGCCGGTTTTTATGGCGGTTGGATCGATTCGGTGATCAGCTGGATGACAGAGGTCCTGATGGCTTTCCCGGGGATCCTGTTGGCGCTGACGATCATGGCGGTTCTCGGCTCCGGCGTTGTGAACGTTATTCTCGCCGTCGGGATCGGAACAATCCCGCAGTTCATGCGCATGGCAAGAAGCGCGGTCTTCAAGACGCGGGAGATGGATTTCGTCGACGCGGCGCGGACGATCGGCTGCAGCGACAGGCGGATCCTGTTTCGCCATATCCTCCCCAACATCCTGCAATCGGTGATCGTCCTGGCGACGCTCGGAATCGGCGGCGCGATTCTCGAAGGCTCGTCGCTGAGTTACCTTGGTCTCGGCGCACAGCCGCTTACGCCAGAATGGGGCGCGATGATCAACAATGGGCGAACGTTTCTTCAGAACGCCTGGTGGGTCAGCGTTTTTCCAGGGATGGGGATCCTGACCGCGATTCTCAGTATCAATATGCTGGGCGAAGGACTGAGCCAGGTTTTCGACCCGGTCAACCGATAAGAAGCGCTATGGGACGAAATAAACTGATTTTGAACGGGCGGCTGAAGCGGTTCGACCCGATGGTCCGCGCGGGCTGCGAAACGGTCCACGCGGCGATCCTGATCGAAAACGGACGGATTCGCGCGATCGGCGATCCGAACTCGCTGTCGGGAGAGACGGTTTCCGGACTGGAAACGATCGACGCGAAAGGCGCGGTCATTGTTCCCGGATTCGTCGACGCGCACACGCATTTTACCGAAATGGGGATGCAAAAATTTCAGCTCGACCTGAGCGGTCTTAAAACGAAACAGGAAATCCTGAACGCGGTTTCGCTCGAAAACGGTCGAACCGGAAGCGGGAAACCGCTTCTCGCGTTCAACTATGAATACGACCTGATCGATCCATCGGAACGAATCGGCGGGGACGATCTGGATCGGATTGCGGCGAACCGCCCGATCCAGATCACCGATCGGACGGGGCATATGTCAGTTACGACAAAGGCAACGCTCCAGGCGGCGGGGATCCGGATTAAAAACGCCGATTGTCTGAACTGCGAATTAGACTGCGATCTCGAACCGCGGCCGTTCAACGGCGAAATCTGCGGCACGGCAAACGGGCGGCTGTTTACGTTCATGAAAAGCGGCTTCCGCCGGCGGGCGAACCTGGAGATGGCTTGGAAAGAGGCGGCGGAAATCGCGGCTGCAAACGGCGTAACGACGATTCATGCGATGATTCCTGAAGACGAGATGGAAAGCCTCGTCGATTTCAGCGCGCAGCTTCCAATTCATTTAAATATTTTCACCGAAACGCATAACGTCCAGAAGGTTAAACAGGCCGGTCTCCGGCAGATTGGCGGATGCGGGAAGGTTCTCCTGGACGGCGATACCGGCCCGCACACCGCCGCCATGCTCGAACCGTACAGCGATCGGCCAAACGGGAGCGGTTTTTTATATTTCAGCGATGAGGAACTGGAAGCGTTCATGAGCGAAGCGCACGCGGAAGGGCTGCAAATCGGGCTCCACTGCGTCGGAGACGCCGCCAGCCAGCAATTCCTGCGCATCATTGGGAAGGTTATCGCTCGAAATCCGGAGAAACGTCTCCGCCACCGTATCGAGCATTTTTCATTCGGCACACCCGATCAGGTTCAGCAGGCCAGGCGGTTGGGCGTCGGCGTTTCGGCGCAGCCTGGATTTAATCATTTCTGGAACCATGAGACGTATATCGAGATTCTCGGCGAAGCGCGCGCGGGGCGCGTCGATCCGATCGCGTCGGTCATGAACGAAAACGTCGCGATCGCGTTCGGTTCCGACTGCACGGTGACGCCCTGTAATCCGCTGCTGGGGATCCATGCCGCGGTGAATCACAGCCTGGAAAAGGAGCGCGTCAGCGCGGATCGCGCGCTCATCGCGCATACGTTCGGCGGCGCGTATCTGGGGCAGGACGAGACCGATCGCGGAACGATCGCTGTCGGGAAGGTCGCCGATCTCGTTTTTCTGGAGGCCGATCCTGCGGAGGTACCCGCGAGCGAAATTAAAGAGATCCCGGTACTGCGGACCCTCTGCGGCGGAGAGACGGCGTTCCTGCGGAAGTAAGCGTGGTTGAACGGCAGTGGATTCTTGATTTACAGGTTGAAAACTCTTTTTGCATTTCCTCCCATAATTTTCTGATTTATTTTTTTGCCCGACCATTGGGATTAGTTCGCTTCCCTCCTTTTCTGAAATACGACATCATTATTCATCAAGAATTTATCCAACTGGATCTTAAGATCAGCGACTTCAGCGGCGGAAAGGTCCAGCAAAGGCCTTCGCACCGCACCCCCTGGGACGCCTCTCAGCGTTAAGATATTTTTAAAAATTGAAAGATCCCCTCCATATTTCAGAAATTGACAATGCTGATTCGTAATAAACTGAGCCCTCCGGGCACGATCGTAATCCCCCTTCAGGAAATACTTATATACAGCGACGAAAGCCTCCGGCATCGGACCCGAACAGCCTGAAACCGTCCCGTCGCAGCCCATCACCAAAGCCGGGAAAAAGAAATCATCGGCGCCAACCACAACGGAAAAATCACCGTCGCGGACAGTCAGATACTGTGAAATCCGCCTGAAATCAGGGGAACTATACTTTACCCCAACAACCTGAGGACAGGCGCCCGCGATTTTCTCCATCAGGGAGACAGAAATATCATTCTTCGCTAACTGTGGAATAACATAAGTGTAAACAGAAAAATCGTCCGGAAGAGCGCCGCAGATTTCAACATAATAGCGAAAAAGAACTTCATCCGAGCATCCAAAATAAGAAGGCGTTACAACGCCGATTCCATCAGCGCCAATCTTGTACGCGTGCCGACTCAGGCGGATAACGCTATCCAAACTCATAGCGCCCGTATGAATAAAAACGGTCACTCGTTTCGCAGCTTGCCGAACGACAGTTTCTGCGATCCGCTCCCTTTCTTCATCAGAAAGAAAATACATCTCCCCTGTTGTACCGCATGGATACAAACAGTTAACGCCCTTGGATATCAGGAACTCAACCTGTTCTTTAATTGCTTCATAATCCACTCGATGCTCAGAATCAAATGGAGTTGTCATAGCCGTAATTACTCCGAATAATTTCTTCATCATAATCCTTTCATCAGATAATTCAGCATTGCTGAATTTATTTCAGTTTATCAGAACTCATTTCAATAATAACGATCTCTCCTTAAGCTGTCAATAGCTATTTAATAACGACTGTACCCATGACATTTATCATATCATATATTAACAACAAAATAGCAAGATATCGTCATTTGAGGCTTCTTTAAACAAGAGACCTTATTTATCATATAATTAATTCCGTGAAGTTTTTTCAGCAAAAGAAGGATAAACCAAAATGCCGTTAGATAACGCTGTTGAACATAAAAATTTAGTCAGTTCCGTAATAAAAGCAGGACAAATATTAGACTGCTTTACGCCTGATAATCATCAACTGAATCTGACTCAGATAAGCAATAAACTTAATTTTCCAAAAAGTACGACGCTGAACTTATTGCAGACTTTAGAATTTGGAGGGTTCATCATTCGTGTTAAAGATTCCAATAATTACCAACTGGGATATAAAAATATGGAATTAGGCTATCGAACGATGACAAGCCTGGCAATTCTTCCCTACGCCATACCGCTGATAGAAGAACTCCAGGACAGGACAAACGAAATAATCTACCTGACGACGCACATAGAAGGAAAAGTCTTTTATCTACATTGCTCATATCCTAATAAGCCGACGGTCAGTTATTCCGTAATGGGAAAAATGCTCCCGATGCACTGTACGGGCTGCGGGAAGGCTATGCTCTCATACCTGGATATCGATTATATCGATAGAATTATCAAAACCTATGGATTAGCGCAATTTACGCCGAATACAATCACCACAAAAGAAGCGCTGCTGGAGAACTTAGAGCAGAGCAGAAATCGAGGTTACGCGATCGATAACCAGGAAGAAACTTCAGGGGTAAAATGCGTTGCGGTAGCGATCCGGAACGCATCCGGAAACTCGGTAGGAGCGATCAGTATTTCCGGCTCCGCACTTTCCATGTCGCAAGATAAATTTGACAACTACGCAGCGCTTTTATCAACATCCTGCACGATTCTTTCGCAGCAGGCAAAATTGTTCCCCGCGAGCATGATTTACTCATGAAGCGCTTATTATCACCTTCGATGCGCCATCACCGACAAATAAATCACCACCGACCCGGCTACGGCCGCATTCAGCGACTCGATCTCTCCCGCCATCGGCAGCCGCGCCAGCTCATCGCAGGCCTCCCGCGTTAACCGCCGCAGCCCTTCGCCCTCGCCGCCGACGACGATCCCGAGCTTCCCGCCCAGTCGCTTCAGCTCGATATCGGGCGCGTCCGGGCCGCCTTCCAACCCAACGACCCACCCCCCGACGTCATGCATCAGTTGAATTCCCTGCGCGAGATTCATCTGCACGATCGGAATATGCTCCGTCGCGCCGACTGAAGCGTGCGCCACCGCCGGCGTAACCCCCGCGGACCGCGCCGTCGGAATCACAACCCCATGCATCCCCGCCGCGGCAGCCGTCCGGATCAGCGAACCGAAATTCTGAGGATTCTGAATCAGGTCCAGAAACAGGACGAACAACGGCCGCCCGGACGCGGCGCAGCGCGCTTCAATATCCTGCCAGTCAGAATAGTGGAACCCGCTGACCTCAAGCGCCAGCCCCTGATGATTTTCGTCGATCCGATCCAACCGAGCGCGGTCCACGTACACAGGGGCAAGCTTCCGCTTCGCCGCCAGCTTCAAAATCTCCGCCATCCGCCCCTTAACTTCAGCGGTCCGAGAAACGTAAAACTGATATGTTTCCCGGCTTCGCGCCGAAAGGATTTCGTAAACCGCGTTCCGCCCCGTAATCCATTCTTTCATCCGCCGTCCTTACGATAGCCAGCGCCAGGACGTCCCGTCCCGCGAATCTTCGAGGACGACGCCGTTTTCCTTCAGCCGGTCGCGGACGAGATCGGATAATTCCCAGTTCTTCTCTGCGCGCAGCCGCAGCCGCAAATCAATCAACAGCTGAATAAACGGGTCGGCGCCCTGGGCCCCCTTCGCTTCGGCCTCCTCAAGCGTCAATCCGAGAACGGAGGTCAATTCTTTCAGCGTCGCCCGCGCTTCGGCGAGTTCGGCGCCGGTCGCTCCGGCGTCGCGGGTCGCGTTCATGACGCGGACCAATTCGAACAGCGCCGCCAGCGCCGCCGCCGAATTAAAATCGTCATCCATCGCGGCGATAAATTCGTCTTTCGCAGCCTGAACCTGATTTTTCAGCGCCTCGATCGAACCGGAAGGCGCCCCGCTCGCCGAGCCCGCCGCAGATTTCAGCGCGTTCCGAAGCCGCTCGATCGCTTTTTCCGCCTGATTCAGGACTTCTTCGTTAAAAATAACCGGATTCCGGTACCCTGAATTCAGGATCAGGTAGCGAAACGCGTCGGCGCTATGCGCTTCGAGAAGCTCGTCGATCGAAATAATATTCCCGACCGACTTCGACATCTTCTCGCCCTTGAGCTGAAGCATGCCGTTATGAATCCAATACGTCGCGAAACGCTTTCCCGTAAAACTCTCGCTTTGCGCGATTTCGTTTTCATGATGAGGAAAGATCAGGTCGTTTCCGCCGCCATGAATATCGATCGAATCGCCGAAAAGATGATAATTCATCGCGGAACATTCAATATGCCAGCCCGGACGCCCGGGGCCCCAGGGACTCTCCCAGGCCGGTTCGCCCGGCTTCGCGCCCTTCCAGAGCGCGAAATCCATCGGGTCCTCCTTCCGATCGTCGGCTTCCTTCCGGACCCCGACGCGCATGTCGTCCAGGCGGCGTCCCGACAATTTCCCATAATCCGCCTTTTCACGAACGCGGTAATAAACGTCCCCGTCAAGCGGATACGCGGCCCCCTTATCGATCAGCCCCCGAACCATCGCGATAATCTGACCGATTTCCTCGGTCGCGCGCGGATGATACGTTGCCGGAAGAACGTTCAGCGCCTCAAGGTTGCCGCGGAAATCGTTGATATACCCCTCCGCTAATTTAAACGGATCGACGTTCATTTCATGCGCCCGACGGATAATCTTATCGTCGACGTCGGTAAAATTCATCGCGAACCGGACGTCATATCCGCGATACATCATATACCGGCGGATAATATCGAAAACGACCGCCGACATCGCGTGTCCGATATGAGCCTTGTTGTAAACCGTCGGGCCGCAGACGTACATCTTAACCACGCCCGGTTCCAACGTTTCCAGCGATTCCTTCGTTCGTGTCAGCGTATTATACAGTTGAATCCCCATCTTTATTCCTCCGGTTCACCGCGCGGCGCGGTCAGCCAATCCGCGCACGCTCCTCCGCGATAATCGACGGGTCCAGCTTCCGGAACAGCGGCGAAATCTCGCCAAACCTCCGCCCCGCCGGGAGCTCCTGCCACGCCCATTTTCCAGCCGCCGGATCCGGATCATAGCGCAGCACGTTCCGCTCCCCCAACGCGTCCGAAACCGATTGGATATACGAATTTCCGAACAGCTGGTCGTCAAATCCCAGAATCTTATTCAGTTTTTCCGAACTGAACGGGAGCACCGGCGCGAACAGGATTTTCAGATTATTAATCGCCTGAAGCGCGTAGTAAACGCGCGTCCCCGCCGCTTCTTTATCCGTCTTAACCAGCGTCCACGGCGAAGTCACGTCCAGATAGCGATTCACCTCGCTCGACAGCCGCATCATCTCAGCTGCCGCGCTGCGGAAACGCGCCTTTTGAAGCTCGTCGCCGACCGCCCGGAATCCCAGCCGGATCGTATCGATCAGGTTCTCGTCCTCAGCGTCCGCCGCGGCCGGTTCCGGAACGCAGCCCCAGTGCTTATTCGCGAATGAAATAACCCGATTCGCAAGGTTCCCCCAGTTGGCAACCAGCTCGTTATTGTTGCGTTTCAGGAAATCCTCCCAATCCCAGTCCGAATCCTGCGACTCGGGCATCGTAACCGTCAGATAATATCGAAGCGGATCGGGATCATAGCGCGTCAGGAAGTCGTTCACGTAAACCGCCCAGTTCCGGGACCCGGAAATCTTCTGTCCTTCGAGGTTCATGAACTCATTCGCAGGAACGTCGTACGGTAAATTCAGCGGTCGATTCGAGTTCCCGTCGTAGAACGTCCCGAATTCAGTCCCGGTACCGATCAGCTGCGCCGGCCAGATAATCGCGTGAAACGGAATATTATCCTTCCCGATAAAATAATACGTCTTGCAGTCGTCATTTTCCCAGAACGTCTTCCACCGGCTCGGATCGCCCGTCAATCTCGCGTATTCGATCGTCGCCGACAGGTACCCGATCACCGCCTCAAACCAGACGTACAGGCATTTCCCTTCCTCGCCCTCGATCGGAACCGGAACGCCCCAGTCCAGATCGCGGGTAATCGCCCGTCCATGCAGGTCGTTCGCCTGAATCGATCCCAGCGACTGCCGGATGACGTTCGGGCGCCAGCTGTCCTCACGCGATTTCAGGAACGAGACAATCGCCCCCTGAAGCTTCCCCAGATCCAGATAGAAATGCTCCGTGTCGCGGAGCTCCGGAACGCTCCCATCCGTCTTCGTTCTCGGGTTCAGGATCTTTTCCGGCTCCAGCAGATTACCGCACTGGTCGCACTGATCCCCGCGGGCGTTCTCATAGCCGCAGATATAGCAAGTCCCTTCAACGTACCGGTCCGGAAGGAACTTCCCCTGCGAAACCGAATACCACTGCTTTTCCGTCGACCGGTACAGATAACCGTTTTTCCGAAGCGCCAGAAAAACGTCCTGCGAAACCTTAAAGTGGTTCTCCGTATGCGTACTGGTAAAAAGATCATACGAAATCCCGACATGAATCAGCATATCCAGAAAACTCTGATGGAAATGCTGGTAAACCTCGGTCGGCGTCGTCCCCTCGTTCTCGGCGCGAACCGTAATCGGCGTCCCATGCGCGTCGGTCCCGGTCAGAACGACCGTATCATAGCCCATCAGGCGATGCGTCCGACCGAAAATATCCGCCGGCAGGTGCGACCCCGTCAGATTCCCGACATGAATATAAGCGTTAGCGTACGGCCAGGCCGACGTCACCAAAACAGGTTGTTTTTTCATAACCACAAACGCCTCCGAATGAAGAAGGTACCTGAAACAGCAAAAAATCCAGTAAAATTCTATCACAACCTGTTCCCGGCGACGATTTTCCGCGTCAGAAGCGGACGGCGAGCGGGGAAGCGGTTCCTCCCGCGCCGCGATCCGGCGGAATTGGGCCGGATCAACGGAGCGGATAAAGAACCCGTCGGGCGGCGATTTTCGAAAGGGGTATGATTCAGGTATGTCGACGCGCAAGATGAACCAGCAGCAAATCGCCGCAATCCAGCGGTATCCCTATTGGGCTCGGAAACTCATCTATTTCTTCAACCGATTCCCGCTCCAGCTCTGGCTCGTTTTCCTCGGCAATTTCATCATCTCCGTCGCGTCATCGATGAGCTGGCCGTTCCTGAATATCTACCTGCGTCAGCGGCTCGGCCTCCCGCTCCATTTATCGACACTCCTCGCTTCCACGCGCGCCGTAACCGGAATCGTCGCATCGCTGACGATCGGATCCGTCTCGGACCGGTTCGGACGGCGCGGGATCATGCTGGCGTCCGTTATCGGCGGCGTCCTGTTCCATGGATGCATGGCCTGGGCGAATCAGGTCTGGGAATTTCTTCTCCTCCTCGCGGCCTGGGGCGCGCTCGACAATTTCTATTCGATCGGCTGCAACGCCATGGTCGTCGACACCGCCGACAAAGACAGCCAGCTTGAAGCGTTCTCGCTCAACCGCATGGCGCACAATACCGGAATCGCGATCGGCCCGATTATCGGCGGGATGATCGTGACCTATTCTTATCAGCTGAACTACCAATTCGCCGCCGCGATTTACGCCGTTCCCGCGCTGATGATCCTGTTCCTCGTTAAAGAGAGCCTGAAGAAACCGACGCCGGCGGCTCTCGCGGAAACGGGCCCCGGAAAATCGGGCGAAGCCATATGCCGCGAAACGAGCATGATCGACGTTTTTCGCGATCGGATCTTCATGGCGTCGATCGGCTTCCTGATCCTGATTACCGTTGGAACGTCGACCGTCTTCAACCTCCTGCCGCTCTACGCGAACGAGGTTTACCGGATTCCCGAAAGCCATATCAGTATCGTTTTCAGCGTCAACGCGATCCTCTGCGTCGCGCTGCAATTAGGCGCAGCGCGCGCCGCCGCCCGGCTTCACCCGTTTTCAGGCATGGTCCTCAGCGCGGGGTTATACATGATTGGGATTACCAGCTACGCCTTCTTCCCGTCCGTCGCCTGGTACTGCGCGTGCATGACGGTCATGACCGTCGGCGAAGTCATCCTCGCGCCGACGATGCTGGCGCTGACCGCGCGCCGCGCGCCGGAGGACGCCCGCGGACGGTACATGGGGATCTTCAATCTGGCTTATCCGTTCGGCTATGCAATCGGCCCTGCGATCGGCGGAAATATTTTCGAATATGTCTCGCCGCAGGGGATCTGGTATAACGGCGGGCTCTTCTGCCTGATCGCCATGATCGGATATAGCGTCCTCTACCGGAAAAATAAGAAGGAACAATGAAAATTATTCTTGAAAAGACCGCCGAAAAAGACAAACTATTCCCCAACGCTTTGCGCGCCTGAGCGGAGGGTCATGACGATCGGAAGAGAAGAGTTTTTAATCGGGAAAGCCGGAACCATGGGGAAACAGCGGCTGGACGAGGTTCTTCCCATACGGAAACGCGGCGAAGGCTTGACGCTCGAAACGTATCCGGAAAACCTGAAGAAGAAGAAGAAGAAGAAGAATGAGAAGTGAAGTGGAATCAACGTCTCAACCATTCTTCAATCCGGGCTGGAAAAAGAATTGAGCCGAATCGGAATCGAGGGCCCGCTTCAGCGGTACAGCTCCGGATAAGGATCCTCCTCACGGAGCTTCGCCAGCGCATACTCCATCGCAACCTTCACCATCCCCAGCAGCGGCGCCGCCAGCAGCGCGCCCAGAACGCCCAGCTTTCCGCTCAGGACCAAAATCCCGACAATCAGAAGAACCGGATGAATCCCGACCGCTTCGCTCATGATCCGTGGGACGACAATCGCGTTTTCAAGCTGCTGGATCAGGATATACCCCAGAACCGTGATCAGGGCCACGACCCAGGAACCAAACGGCAGGTAACTTGATCCGAAGACCACCGCTGAAAGAATCGCCGGGATCGCTGATAAGATCGGGCCGATATTCGGAATAATTTCCAGCGCCCCGGCGAGAACACCCAGCAGGATCGCCCCTTTCAGCCCCACCGCTGAGCAGAAGACCGCCGTCATGACCCCGATAATCAGCATCAGCTTCAGCTCACCGACAAAAAACTTCGTCCAAACATGGCTCAGCCGCGTCAGCAGCTCGCGAATTTCCGGCTGATACTGCTTCTTGAAAAAGCCGACGAGCTTCCCTTGAAGCTTATCGCCGTCGTTCGCGACATGAATCGAAATCATCAGCGCGGTTACAAACGACAGGATCGTCGAAAAAACGTTGCGCCCGATCGAAAACGCGGAGCTCAGGATCGTCGACCATTCGTTCAGAATCTGCGTCAGATCGATCTTCGACGCTTCCAGCGAATTCAGCCAGCGCCGCGCTTCGACAAGCGGCACGGATAAATCGATCGTTTCCGACCCGATTTTGAGACTGTTCACCTCCAGCTGCCGGATTGTATCCGCGAGCCACTTATCAACATTCTCAAAAATCGCCGGCAGGTACTGCGTCGCGAAATCGGTAACCCGCTCGATCAGGACCGGTAAAATCAGCGTCATCAGAACGACCAGAATCGCCAGCCCCAGTATGTAAGACGTGAGAACGGCGAGGCTGCGCGGGAAATGGAGCCGTTTTTGGAAGAAACCAATAAAAGGCATCAGCAGGAACGAAATACTCAGCGAAATAAAAAACAGCGTTAGATTATCCTGAACCAGGCGAACCGCCAGGACCCCAAGAATCATCATCGTCACCAGCGTAATATAACGGAGCTGCTGGCTCCATTTCCGATCCTCGGCGGAATACTTCGTTTCTTCCATCTTCCCTTCCCTTCAAAGCGTTCCCTTCGGCTCCCTGAAAACCGCGCGGGGCAGCTGTTTTCATCCTAATAGAAATTATGCGGGTTCTGCGGAACGCCGTTATACCGCATTTCATAATGCAGATGCGGTCCCGAAGAGTTCCCCGTCGACCCCATCGCGCCGATAATATCCCCCGGTCCAACGTAGTATCCACACTGTACATTATAGGACTCAAGATGAGCGTAGAGCGTCTGCCAGCCGTTGCCATGATCGACCATCAGAACGTTGCCGTACCCCCAATCGTTCCACCCGGCGTAGACGATAACGCCAGCGTCGGCGGAATAAATCGGATTCCCCATCTTCCCGCCGATATCGATCGCGCGATGATTGCTCGCTTCGCTGTAATCGTAACCAGAAATATACCGTTCCGAAGTCGGCCAGAGGAACGTACCGCTCCCGACCGGCCCGTCCATCACCGATTCACAGGCCCCCGGACCATAAATCGAAGCCACGGCCGGATTCTCCCGCGTCACGAACGGCGCGGACCAGGTCAGAAGCGAACGCGTCCCGCCCGGTACGACGAGCCACTTTCCCGCCGGAATATTCGGGTTTGAAAAATCGCCGATCGTCTCCAGACTCAATCCATTTGCCGGAAATTCGATAATCGACTCGGGCGTCACGCCGTAAACCTCGGCGACCGTATTCAGCCCGTCGCCCTCGTGCCATTCCGTATAAACGCCGTCGACCGGAAGAATATTAATATCCATTCCTTCCAGGAGCGCGTGCGGATCGTCATGCAGCGTGTACGGATTCCCCCAGAAAATCGTACTCGGTTTCAGGTTGAATTTTTCCGCAATCCCGATCACTGTATCGCCCCTGACGACATGATACGTCCGCACTTCATAGCGCGGCTTCATCGGCAGATCCGTATGCGACGTGCTCCTCCGCGTCAGTCCGGCGTTCAGCGGCAGCGTCTCGTTCATCGGATACGAAGGATCATAATAAGGAAGAACCGCGTCCATGTAATATGGTGCGGCGGAAGTTCCGCCGCTCGGACCGCCAATCCGTTCCGACCGAAGCACGAAAAAGGAATTCATCAGCCAGACGACAATAAAAAACAGAACGGCGGTCACGATCGCCGAAGCCGCGGTCAGGAGACGTTCCCCGAGCCCGGCGCGAACGATCGCGGACCAGATCGCCAGCCAATCCCGCTTCGGCGGCTCGTTCCCGTCCGGGCGCGACGGTTCGGACATACTTTGATTCATGCGTAAGATTATACCCCGTGAGTCCAACCAAAAAGTACCGTCGCCATTCGGTTCCGCCGCCCGCGCCGTTATAATTACCGCCATGCCAACGATTTATCCATTCACAGCTATCATCGGACAGCGGCGCATGAAACGCGCGCTGATCCTGAACGCGATTGACCCCAGAATCGGCGGCGTCCTGATCCGCGGCGAACGTGGAACGGCGAAATCGACCGCCGCCCGCGCGCTCGCGGAAATCCTCCCGGACGTCGAAACCTTCGCCGAATGCCGCTTCGGCTGCGCCCCGGACGACCCGACGCGCTGGTGCGGAGAATGCGCGATGCGGGCGGCGAACGGATCGCCGGGGACGCCGCGCGTCCGGAACACGCCGTTTATTAACCTGCCCGTTTCCGCAACCGAAGACCGCGTCGTCGGAACGATCGATATCGAAAAAGCGATTACGACCGGCGTCAGGTCGTTCGAACCGGGAATCTTAGCCGAAGCCAACCGTGGGATCCTTTATATCGACGAAGTCAACCTTCTCGAGGACCATGTCGTCGACCTGCTTCTCGACGCCGCCGCGATGGGGGTAAATCGCGTCGAACGCGAAGGGATCTCATTTGAGCATCCGGCCCGCTTTATCCTGATCGGGACGATGAACCCTGAGGAAGGCGACCTCCGGCCGCAGCTCCTCGACCGCTTCGCGCTCTCCGTCGATATCGTCGGGATTACCGATCCGCAGGAACGCGTCGAAATCATGAAACGGACGATCGGTTTCGAAACCGATCCGGAGGGGTTTCTCCGCGATTTTGCCGCGAGCGAAAACGAGCTCCGGAATAAAATCGTCGGGGCGAGGAACCGGATCGCCAGCGTCCGTTATACCTCGCGCGACCTGATCGCGATCGCGTCGCTGACCAGCGCTTTAAACGTCGAAGGTCATCGCGCCGATCTCGTGATCTTAAAAACCGCGCGGGCTCAGGCCGCGTTCGACGGCCGCGACCGTATCAACGAAACCGATATCGCCCTCGCCGCTGAACTCGCCCTTCCGCATCGGCTCCAAAAGGGCCCGCTCAACGAGCAGTCCGTCTCAGCGGACGAACTCAAAGTCCGGATCGACGGCCTCGTCGGCTCATTCAGCGAAGCCGAAGGCTTCAAAAACGCCGACGAGGTCGAAGAAGAAGCGGAAAAAAAAACCTCGTTCGCGCCCCGATAACCCTCCCCCAGGGCGTTGTTCCCAGCGGCGCAATGTATTCACATTCCGGCGACCAGATCTTTAACGACGTGGAGCTCAACTGGTGGGGGTATACCGACGTCGTTAAATTCGATAACGCCGACCTCCCCAGCGAAGATCATCGTCCCAAAACGCAGAAACGTTCCAACGGGAAACGCGCGAAAATCCGCTCCAGGACGCGCCGCGGAACGTACCTTTACGCGCGGCCGGCGCGGAACGACCCGACGGACTTAGCCCTGGACGCGACCCTCCGCGCCGCCGCCCCGTATCAGGCGCAGCGACGGACCGACAACGGCGACCGCCGGATGCAGATCCGCCGCGCCGACCTGATGCGCAAGGTGCGGTATCAGAAAACCTCCTCGCTTCTCATATTCCTCCTCGACCTGTCCTGGTCCATGGCGGTTCAGCAGCGCGTCAAAGCGACGCGCGGCGCGATCCTCTCGCTCCTGACCGACGCCTATCAGCACCGCGACCGGGTCGCGCTCATCACGTTTCAGAAAGACCGCGCCCGCCTCGCGCTCCCGCCAACCGGATCGATCATGCTGGCGGAACGGACGCTCCGAAAGGTCCGCGTCGGCGGAAAAACGCCGCTCTCCGCCGGCCTGTTAAAGGCGCACGAGGTTTTAGCGCGCGACCGCCGCTTCTATCCGGATTCAAACGCGCTCCTGGTCGTTTTAACCGACGGCGACGGGAACGTCTCGATCGGCGATGCGGCGCCGCTCGAAGAATCGAAGGCCATCGCCGAACGGATCGCCGCCGACCGCTTCCGCTCGATCGTAATCGACATGGACCCGAACGCGTTCGCCGAAGGCCTCGCGAATACCCTCGCGAAACAGCTCCGCGCACCGTATTATCAGCTCGCCGGCCTCGACGCCGACCAGCTCACGCGGATTATCCGCCGGGAAATATAACGGGATTACAGCCGGATTCAAAAACGTCCGGATAAACCGCGGCCGCAAAGAACCGCGTCCCCGCGCGGAACGGCGATAGTATAATAAGATCAATAACAAATCATTCGGCGCGCTGAACGCGGTTCAGCGCGCAGTGAACGAAGGAAAACTTATGGATCAAAAATATAATCTGAAAAACTCGCTCAAATCGATGATTTCGCTGCCGGGCGTCTCCGGGCATGAGAAACCGATTCGGGACGCCGTCCGGGAGATCTGGGCACCCTACGTCGACCGGTTCGAAGTCTCCCCGCTCGGGAACCTCTACGGAATCCAGGAAGGCGACGGCGGCGGCGCGGGAACGCCGCGGCGGAAAATCGCCTTAGCGACGCATATGGACGGGATCGGCATGGTCGTCGAGCGGATTTCCGGCGAGATGATCTACTTTGCGCCGATCGGCGGCTTCGACCCACGGATCCTTCCCGGCCAGGAAGTCCTTATTCATAGCGAAAGCGGCCCGGTCCCGGGCGTCATCGTTCAGCTCGCGCCGCACCTTCTTTCCCAGCCGTATCTCGATAAAGCGGTCCCGCTCGCGGACCTGGTCATCGATACCGGGCTGGGCGTCGACGGCGTCCGAGCTCAGATTCAGGTCGGAGACATCATCTCATACGCCAACTTACCGGTTGAAATGGGGAAAGACCACGTCGCCGGACACAGCCTCGATAACCGAACGTCGATCGCCGCCGTAACCGAATGCCTGCGGACGCTGCGGCGCATGCGCCACGCGTTCGACGTTATCGCCGTCGGAACGATTCAGGAAGAGGTCGCGCATTATTCAGATACGCTGATTAACGACCTGAACCCCGATATCGCGATTGCGATCGACGTTACCTTCGCTTCGGGCCCCGGAGCGGACGATTACCGGACGCGACCGCTCGGAAGCGGACCCTCGATCGGCTTCGGCGCGAATATTCATCCGGCGCTGGCGAAGAGCTTCTGCGACCTTGCCGAAGAAATCGACATGCCGTTTACCAGGGATCCGCTCCCGAACATGTCGGGAACGGACGCGGTCGCGATCCAGAACGCGCTCGGCGGCGTCATGACCGGCGTCATCAGTATTCCGCTGCGCTACATGCATACGCCGGTCGAGGTGATTACGATGAAAGACGTTCGGCGCGCGGGCCGTCTCATAGCCGAATATATTTCGCGGCTGACGGAAGAATCGTTCGCCGAATTAAAATGGGAGGATGAACTCGATGGTAAAAACCTTTAGCCCCAAAACAGAACTGCCGAAAATAACCGACGAACGCATCGACCTCCTCGAAAAACTATCAAACGCGAGCGGCGTTTCCGGCGACGAAGGCGCGATCCGCCGAATTATCCGCGAGGAAATCGCCGCGTCCGCCGACGAGCTCCGAACCGACGTTTTAGGGAACCTGATCGCCGTGAAAAAAGCGAAAAAGGCCGGCGCGCCGCGCGTCATGGTCGCCGCGCATATGGACGAAGTCGGATTCATGCTGAACGATAAAGAGTCGGACGGGATCTTCCGCTTCGCGACCGTCGGCGGGATCGACCCGCGTTCGCTCGCCGGGAAAGCCGTCCGGATCGGGAAAGACGCGGTTCCGGGTGTGATCGGCGCCTGCCCGATCCATCTTTCGCCCCGGAACGAGCTTCAGAACATATTGACGCTGAACAGCCTTCGGATCGACGTTTCGCCCGAAGTTACGAGCGTCGACGTCGGAAATTACGCCGTCTTCGCGACCCGGTTCAAGCGCCTCGGCAAAATCAGCCTCCTCGGAAAAGCGCTCGACGACCGGATCGGCGTCGCGACGCTGATCGAGCTCTTCAAAAACGCGCCGGAATCGATCGAACTGATCGCCGCGTTTACCGTTCAGGAGGAGGTCGGGCTGCGCGGGGCGAAAGCGGCCGCGCACGCGATGAACCCCGACGCGGCGTTCGTTATCGACTGCACCCCCGCGAACGACCAGCCAGCCCGTAATGGTTCAGAAAACGTCGAATACAAGACAAAATTAGACGAGGGCCCCGCGATTTACGTCATGGACGGGCGGACGCTCTACGACCGGCGCCTGGTCCGATACCTGTCCGACCTCGGCGACAGTTATAGCATTCGCTATCAGTACCGCCAGCCGCAGCCAGGCGGAACCGACGCCGGGCCGGTCCACCTCAGCAGGGAGGGCATCCCAACGATCAGCCTCTCCGTCCCCGGCCGCTACGCGCATACTGCCGCGATGATCGTCCGGATCGCCGACTGGGAAGCGTATTTGCAGCTGCTGACCGTCGCGCTGAGTCATTTCTCAGCCGACGTTCTTTCCGGCGAGCGGGAATAATTCGGATATCGATCAGCGAAAATCAAGGAACGAGAAAAGGAATTCGGAGGAATTCGCATGAAAAAAACTTTGGAAACTTTAACCCAGTGCTTCGGGCCGTCCGGAGCTGAGAACCGCGTCCGCGAAACGATCCGCGAAATGATCGCGCCGTTCGTCGACGAGCTGAAAACCGACGTCATGGGCAACCTGATCACTCGTGTCGGAACGAAAAAAGAAGGCGGGAAACGCGTCATGGTCTCGGCTCACATGGACGAAATCGGAGTCATGGTTTCGCATGTCAACGATCAGGGCTTCGCTTACGTCGCGATGGTCGGCGGCGTCAATCCGCTGACCTGCTTCGGGAGCCGCGTCCAATTCGCGAACGGCGCGCGCGGCGTCCTCTACGCCGAGACGGAAAAAATGAGCGGCGCGCCGAAAACGAACGAACTGTTTATCGATTTCGGCGTCAGCTCGAAGGCGGACTGTCCCGTCGGGATCGGCGACGTCGCGAATTTCGAACGGCCGTTTATTGACCTCGGCGGCCGCGTCGTCTCGAAAGCGCTCGACGATCGGAGCGGCTGCGCGCTGGCGGTGGAAACGATCCGGGCGCTGAAAGAAAAGAAAATCGACGGACCAAACGAAATTTATTTCGTCTTCTCGACGCAGGAAGAGGTCGG
The DNA here is from genome assembly GCA_001717545.1 of Anaerolineaceae bacterium oral taxon 439. NCBI lineage: Bacteria > Bacillati > Chloroflexota > Anaerolineae > Anaerolineales > Anaerolineaceae > Anaerolineaceae bacterium oral taxon 439. The sequence goes on from CP017039.1 coordinate 2,534,695, forward strand.
ACTTCGCGGCGCGAAAACGTCCGCTTACGCGGTCGATCCTGATGTCGGCGTTGCGATCGACGTCACTCTCGCCGCGGACCAGCCGAACGGGCCGCAGGGCAACATGGTCCTCGGCGGCGGACCTTGTATCAAGGTTCGCGACGGCTCGCTCATCGCGCATCCCGCCGTCAACGCCGCCTTCAGGGACGCGGCGAAACGCGTCGATATCCCGATCCAGATGGAAGTCCTGCGCTTCGCGGGAACGGACGCCGGCGCAATCGCCGGGACCCGGTCGGGCGTCCCGTCAACCTGCCTCTCGCTCGCCTGCCGCTATGTGCATTCGCCTTCTGAAATGATCGACATGACCGACTTCGCGCAGGGCGTCCAGCTCCTCACCGAGTTCTTAGCGAAAGAAATCCGTCTTTAATGCCTGTCATGCATGACAGCGGCGGGGACGCATTGCCGCTCCCGCCGCTGTCAAAACTGTAAGGAACTGTTTATGATCATCACCCGGTCTTACCTGAACCGACGGCGCGGCATAGCCGCGATCGTGATCGCCGCGCTCGTCCTGCTGCTGAGCGGCTGCCGAACGGACGGGACCCCGGAACCCGGCGCCGGAACCGCGACGCCGTCGCGAACGGCCGCTTCGACGGCAACCGTCGCGCCCTCCGCCTCTCCCACGGCCGACGTTAACGCGACCGCGACCGCGATCCAGCTGGAAGAAAACGAACAGGCGCTTTTCGAGAACGCGGAAGCGGAAATCAGGGAAGTCCTGATGTGGCTCCCGCCCCAGTTCGACCCATCGCTGACCGACGCTTCCGGGACCGCGCTGGCCGGGCTCTTCGCCGAAATCATCGAAAATCATCCGAAAATCAAAATCGCGCATCGAATCAAGGACACCTCCGGAAACGCCTCGCTGATCAACATGCTGACGGTCGCGGCCTCCGCCGCGCCAAGCGCGCTCCCGGCGCTGATGATCCTCGATCGGAACAATATGATGACCGCCGTTCAGAAAGGCCTGATCTTTCCGATCGAGACAAAACTGTTTGCCGAAGCCGATTCCTGGTTCCGCTACGCGCGCGAATCTGCCGTCGTCGATAACGTCCGCTACGGGATTCCGGTCGCCGGCGATCCGCTCGTTTTAGTCTACCGGCCGGCGTTGACCGGCCCTGACATGAATAACTGGGAGGAGATCCTGACGCGCGGCCTTCCGATCGGATTCGAACCGAATAACGTAACCGACCTGTTCGGAATGTTTATCTATTTATCATTGGGCGGAAAAACGAAAGACGAGCAGGGAAAACCCTGGATCGACCAGGAGATCCTGACGCAGACGCTGAATTTCTTCCTGAACGGCGGGCAGAAAGGCGCTTTCCCGCCAGCGATCGCCAAGGACACGAACGTCGGCCAAAGCTGGCAGCAATTCACTGATGGAACGATGCAAATTACGGTCGCGAAGCTTTCCCAGTACCGGCATAACCAGCGCGCCGATTTTACGGCGATCCCGATCCCGCTGACCGACGAGAATGGCCCGTATCCGCTCGTCAATACCTGGAACGTCGTCGTCACGACGAAGGATCCGGAGCTCATGGCGATTGCTGTAGAAATCGCCGAAGCCATGGCGTCGCCGGAATTTAACGATCAATGGACCCACGCCAGCGGTTATCTCCCGGTCCGGAGCGGCGACCTGACCGATTGGAAAAGCGACATGGCTTACGACGATATTTACCGAATGAGCGCGTCCGCATCGCTCCTTCCAGGCAGCAATATTCTCAGCAAGCTGGTCCCGATCCTGAACAGCGCAATTTCAAAAGTTATTCTGACGGCGGCTTCGCCCGAGGCAGCCGCGCGCGAAGCGATCGAAGCTTTAAAATAAACGGAGCCGCCCGAGCGAAAAGCCAGTTCGGAAATCGAAGGAGGACGCGAAGAAAAAGATCATGAAAAACGAACAGAAAAAAGCAAACCTGAACTTTACCTGGATCCTGACGTTAGCCGCTATCGCCTGCGTCCTGATTATCTTTTCGACAATTATCGTTCGTCCGGCGAAAAACCCGCCGATTCAAAGCGCAGGTCCGGATGATTCCGGAAACGCACCGGAAGCCGCAGCGGAATGGGAAGCGCCGGTCGTTGAGAGCGGGAAGCGTTCGCTGGGAATCTTTATCGAGATTCCGGACGAGGTCCTCGACGAAATAGAGCCAACGTCCGCGTCCGTTCCCGAACGCCTGGCGTACCTGGATCCGGAATATTTTGAAAACCAGACCGAGACGAACGGAATTATATACGGCGGAACGGTTATCGCGCTCCTGATCTTCCTTTCAACGCTGGCGCTGCTGATCCTGGAGCGAATCCGCGACAGCGAAAGTCATGAGAAATAAAAGGAAACCGTTCTTCTATAAAGAAGAAAAGAAAAGAGGCGGCGCGATCGGGATCGTCCTGATCGTTATCGCGGTTTTCTTTATTTGGGCATCGGCGGTTCCGATCGTCCGGCAGCTCATTTTTCCGCCGCTTTATCCGCTGCTGACTTACGTTAAAAGCTGGGTCATTCCCGTCGTCCCCCCGATCAGCAAGGATTTCCTGAGCCAGACGATCTACGAAGTTCCCGACCTCCCTCCCGCGGAAGTCATTTTCGCCGAGAGTCTTGAAGAGCTTCAATCAGCGCAGGAAGCGCAGGCCGAAGGCGAAGCGTTCGGCAGTCACACGGACGAAGACGGTTCAGCCGCGATCAGCGCGTTGGATTCCCTGACGACGACCCCGACCGCGGCGATCCAATGGGTCTTCGTCAAGCCGACTTCCGATCCGTCGGACGCAGCCGCGAGCGCAGGCGGCGACCGGGACCTGTCCGCGGCGTACTTAACGCTGCCGACGGTCGAGCGCGCCGATTTATTCAACGATGGTCCGACCGCGCTTTCCGCCGTCCTCCGCTATTTGGGTCATACGACGAATCAGTACGCGATCCAACGGTCTCTCCGCCCCAGATACGCCGAACCGCCGGTCAGCCTCGATGAGCTTGTCGCTTACGCCGCGGAAAATCATCCTGAACTGACCGCGATCCGCCGCGTGAACGGAACCGTCGATCAGCTCGCGGCGCTCCTGGAAGCGGAGATTCCCGTCGTCGTTCCGATCCTCTTCGAAGCGCCGTTCCCAGCCCGGAGAGGAGACGATCGGCTGACGCGCCGGTTCGCCGTCCTGTACGGCTATGACGCCGCCGCGGGAACGGTCGCCGTCCGCGACGGAAGCGGCGCCGACCGGACGAACGTTCCGATCGCTGAATTCATGGAAAAATGGTACGCGTTCAGCCGGGAATACGCGGTCCTCTTCCACAGCGAAAAAACCGACGCGATCGCCGCGGCGCTCGGCGAAGATTGGGAACCCGAACGGAACCTCGAACGCGCGATCGAAAAATTCAGGACCGACGTCGCCAATCTGCCGAAAAATATCTATACGCAGCTGAATCTCATGCGGGCCATTGAGGAGAAAGGCGACGACCGCGAGGCGGCCGTTGTCTTTCGCGCCGCCGCAAACTTCCCGCTTCCGCAGCGGATCACCGAATTCGTCCCGTCGTTTTATAAAATCCTGTTTAACGCCGGGTTCGCCGATGAATTGATCGCCTGGACAGAGTATGGACTGAAATTAAATACGGAAGACGTTCGCGCGCTGATCTGGAAAGGATGGGGAGCTCTTTTGAAAAACGATACCGAGACGGCGAAGAGCCTCTTTGAGAAAGCCCTCGATCATGCGCCCGGGAACGAAGACGTTCTCTACGCGCTGAAATATGTTACCGATTATCGCTGAAACCGATACGGATAAGGAGATCAAAATCCATGAACCAACAGAAAAACAGAACTTTCATATATTGGCTGATCGCGCTCGGCGCTTTCTGCTTCGCCGCCGCCTGCGCCTTCGGGTACGTTATCTTCAACACGATCCTGCGCGGCAGCGAGGATCAGCGTTCGACGGTTGAAATCGTCAGCCACAGCGAACCAGCGTACCAACCTGAAACGGAAACGGCCCCAGACGCCGAAAGCGAAACGAACGCGAACGTCGAAACTCCCCCCCTCGGGACCGGCGACGACGCGGCGCAGCTCCCGACCGTGGAGCCAGCCGGCGGCGCGGACAGACCCACGGTCACAGCGGGAACCAGGACCGCCGAAACGGAAGGAACCGAGGACGAGGACGAGGACACGACGAAAAGCAGTGAAACGAACGCCCCTACCGGCGAAGAACTCAGCGAAGCGCAGCAAAAGGTGATTTCCAAAGTAGAGGAAATTCGCGGGCTGACCGCCGCCGAACCACTGACCGTCGTTTTCAAAAGTCGCGAGGAATTGCACGAAGATATCGTCAGAAACTTCAAATCTGCTCTGACCGATCAGGATTTCCAGGATGAGCGCGAATTATTAACGCTGCTCGGATTTATTCACGCGGATTTTGACGTCGAGGGCCTGTACGAAGCGCTGTACACCGAACAAATCGCCGGCTACTACGATCATGATCAGAATGTCATGATGCTGATCAAGGAGGCCGATCCGAGCGAAACGCTGCGGACGCTGGCGCATGAATACACGCATTTTCTCCAATTCAGCAGCTTCCCGACGCTTCGGCAGTACTATGACGCCGAATTCTGTGATGTGCACGGCGACGACTGTATCGTTGCGCGTTCAATTATCGAAGGCGACGCCGTGCTGACCGAATCGTTAGCGGTTCAGGATCCGCTCGTCATGCGCCTGCTGAATAAAAATCGAGCGACGGGAAATAACGATAATTCAACGTTCAGAAACGCGCCGCCGTATTATCAGGAATCCGTCCTGATCGAATACGTGTATGGGTTCCCGTTCGTGTACACGTACTTCTTAAACGACGGATTCGAATCGATCAACGATCTCCTCAGCGCGCCTCCCGCCTCCGTCGAGCAGCTTATCCATCCGGAAAAGTACGGAACCGACGAACCGGCGAGAGTTTCGATCGGGCTCTTCGATAAAGTCTTCGCCGACGCGGGCTGCGAATTCGTTCGATCCAGCGTTTTCAACGAACTGGATACCCGCTGGATGCTGACGCTGGGGATCGAGCCGGACTGGCGGATCAATGAACGTTCCGCCGCGCGCGCGGCGGAAGGCTGGAGCGGCGGGACGTTCTCGTTCGGACGCTGCGACGGGAAGGCGTATGTATTCAGCGAAACCCAATGGGACACGCGTCGGGACAGCGACGAATTCAGCGACGGGATGGAAATGTATTTTGACGCGCGCTTCGGCGCGGCGGAATCGGCGGGAAGCTGGCTCGGCGACGGACAAAAAATCCGGCTCCTCGAAGCCGATAATTCCGTCTTCTTCATGATCGTTCCCGAAGAATTCGAGCTGACAAAGATCGAGGGTATCATCGAAAAAATCGAATATTCCGAAGAAGTCGCGCTGTAAACCGGCTTTCGCTATCTAAACGGAGGAGGTCCGGACGATTATCGGCCCCTCCGTTCTTTTCCGTCAATGATCCGGGGTTCCCGGGCGGGGCGCCTCGAACGCACGGCCGGTCAGGCCCTCGATCCACTCCCGGACCTTTTTTTCATATCCGAGCTGACCCGGACGGTAGAAACCGCCGGCGACCCCGGACGGAAGATACTGCTGTTCGACGTAATGATTCGGGAAGTCATGCGGATAGCGGTATCCGGCGCCATGGCCAAAGCCTTTCGCGTCGCGCGACGGGTCCATCAGGTGAACCGGGACGGCGCCGGCCCCGTCTTGCTGAATCCGGTTCATCGCATCGAAAATCGCCATCGTCGAATTCGATTTCGGAGCGGTCGCGACGTAAAGAATCGCTTCCGCGATCGGGTAATACCCCTCCGGCATGCCGACGAATTCAAACGCCTGGATCGCCGCGGTCACGACGACGAGCGCGTTCGGATCCGCCAGTCCGACGTCTTCGCAGGCCGAAATCGCCAGCCGCCGCAGGATAAAACGCGGTTCCTCGCCGGCAATCAGCATCTTCGCCGCCCAATACAGCGCGGCGTCAGGGTCCGATCCGCGCAGCGACTTGATAAACGCGGAAATCGTATCGTAATGATAATCGCCGGCTTTATCGTAGCTGACCGCGCGTTTCTGAATCGATTCTTCCGCGATCCCGCGGGTAACGACGATCCCGCCCCGTCCGTCGGGTTCAGTACTTTCGACGGCTAACTCGATCCCGTTCAACAGGCTGCGCGCGTCGCCATTGCACAAATCGAGAAAAATCCGCCGCGCCGCTTCGTCCAGGACGATCTCCCGCCCGCCATAACCTCGTTCCGGATCGGTCAGGACTCGATCGATAATCGCGTTCAGCGATTCCTCCGAAAGCGGCTTCAGCTCAAAAATCCGGGACCGCGATAACAGCGCGCGGTTCACTTCGAAATACGGATTCTCCGTCGTCGCCCCGATCAGCGTAATCAGCCCCGATTCGACATGAGGAAGGAGAGCGTCCTGCTGCGACTTGTTCCAGCGATGAACCTCGTCTACGAATAAGATCGTCCGCTCGCGGTAAAGCCGCCTTCGCTCCTCCGCCCCGGAAATAACCTTCCGAAGCTCGGCAACGCCGGCTAAAACGGCGGAAACCGCTTCAAAGCGCGCTTTCGACTGCGCCGCGATCAGCCGCGCCAGCGTCGTTTTTCCGGTTCCGGGCGGCCCATACAGGAGAATCGAGGAAAAAAGGCGGTCGCTTTCGATCGCGCGGCGAAGTAATTTGCCCTTACCGAGGATATGCTCCTGTCCGGCGAATTCGTCGAACGTCCGCGGGCGCATTCGCGCCGCTAACGGCGCGCTGCGTTCCGAGGCTTCCTGCGCGCTGAATTCAAAAATATCCATAAATTCCGCTTTTAAGCCCACCGCCGCCCGGTTACCAGGTCATCGCGGTTTCGACTTTTTCCGGGCTTCCCGGGTTCCCGATCAGCGCTTTCCCAGTATCGAGCGACGCTAACCGTTCCATCTCGTTATCCGAAAGCGCGAAATCGAAGATGCGGATATTCGCTTGAATCCGGTCCGGGTGAACCGATTTGGGGATCACGGAGATGCCGGACTGAACCAGGAAACGAAGGAGGATCTGACCTGCCGTCTTTCCATGCGCCGCGGCAATCGTTCGAACGATGGGCTCCTCGAACATCTGGTTCGCGCGTCCCTGCCCCAACGGCGAATACGCCTGAGGCGCGACGCCGTATTTCGCGAGCCACCGACGCGCCGTTTTCCGCTGGCAGTACAGATGCGTTTCGATCTGATTCACCGCAGGACAGACCTTATTAAAAGTAATCAGGTCGATCAGCCGGTCGGGGTCCATATTCGAAACGCCGATCGCGCGGATCTTTCCCGCGGCATAGTATTCTTCAAGGACCCGCCAGGCCGCGTACACGTTGCCAAACGGCCAATGCAGCAGGACAAGATCCAGATAATCCATCCCCAGCTTCCGCAGCGACCCGTCCAGGCTCGCGCGGCAATCCTCCGTTTCGAAACTCCGGAACCAGACCTTCGTCGTAACGAACAGCTCCTCGCGGGCGACGCCGCAATTCTTAATCGCCGCGCCCACCGCCGCTTCGTTATCATAAAATTGCGCCGTGTCGATCAGGCGGTACCCGGCCCCGATCGCAGTCGTCACGCTCCGTTCGCATTCGGCCGGGTCTTTCACTTTATACGTTCCAAATCCAAAAACCGGCATCTCTACGCCGTTATTCAATTTAATTTTTTCCATCCTGTAAATATTCTCCTTTTTCAAAATCCGCGCGGTCGTAAGCTGATTATACCCTCCGCGCGCCGCTAAACGCCGAACCGGACCAAATCGGCAGAACGGGACCTGAGATTCGTCTATACTTTACGTGACTTTCATTAGGGAATGCGGATTTTTGACGCAATCTTAGCTATAATTAAGCTGAAAGCACGGCCAATCACTATTTCAGACCAGAAAGGAAATCTTATGAAAAATCGAATACTCTCTATTGTTCTCGTCGTTGTTCTTCTCGCCGCGACAGTCCTGACCGTCAGCGCACAGGACCTTGAACCGATTACGCTCACGATCATAGGGACCAACGACATACACGCCAACTATGCTGAAACGCCGGATCGGGTCGACGAAGGCCAGGTCGCCACGACCGGGAAGATCGGCTACGCAAAAATCAGCGCCTATAAGAAAGCGCTTGAGGAAAACGGGCCGGTCCTTCTCCTCGACGGCGGCGATACGACGCATGGACAGGTCTTCGCGACGCTCATGCAGGGCGAATCGATTATCATGCTCATGAACGAAGCCGGATACGACGCGATGGTTCCCGGGAATCATGACTTCAATTATGGCTATGAGCAGCTGCGCGAGCTCGAATACATGGCGGAGTTCCCGATCCTGGCGGCGAACGTTGTTTTCGCCGATACCGGGATGAGCCTGCTCCCCGAATATTCGATCCTGGCGATCGACGGGATCAAAGTCGGCGTCTTCGGTATCGCCACGCCGGAAACGCTGTATAAGAGCTCGCCGATTAATACGAAAGGCCTCGAATTCCTCGACCCGGCTGAAACCGCCGCGAAAATGGCCGAATTCCTCGATCCGCATGTCGACGTCGTCGTCTGCCTGACGCATATGGGGATCGACGAAGGAAGCGAATTCGTCAGCACCGATATCGCGGAAGCGACCGATAAAATTGACGTTATTATCGACGGCCATAGCCACACGAAGCTTGAAAAACCGATTATGATCGGAGACACCATGATCGTTCAGGCGGGCGAACACGGCCGTTTCCTGGATCAGGTTGAAATCGAGCTCCAGCCGGCGTCCGAGCGAACCGGACGCATGGAAATCCTGAATAAAAGCGCCAGGCTGGTCTCGTTTGAAGACCTGCTCGATCTTGAGCCCGATCCGGAGATCGTCGAAACGATCGCGGCGATCGATAAATTGATCGACGAGGTCGCGAGCGTCGTCGTCGGAGAATCGGCGATCGATCTCGACGGAGAACGCGAAACGAACCGGGCGAGCGAAACCAATTTAGGAGACCTGACGACCGACGCCATGCTCGAAGCGACCGGCGCCGACGTCGCGATTACGAACGGCGGCGGTATCCGCGCGTCGATCCCCGCCGGCGATATCACGGTCGGTCAGATTATTACGACCTTCCCGTTCGGGAATTACGTCGTAACCCTCGAAACGACGGGGCAGGATCTCCTCGACGCCATGGAACATGGGCTAAGGGTTTATCCTGAACCGAACGGCGGCTTCCCACAGATCGCCGGAATGACCGTCAAGTTTGATCCCGCCAGGGAACCCGGCTCCCGTGTCGTTGAACTCCTCGTCAACGGCGAACCGGTCGATCCGGAAAAGACCTATATCATGGCGACAAATAACTTCCTTGCCGTCGGCGGCGATCAGTACGAAATGTTCACGGATAATAAAATCGCGGGCGAATTCAACGCGCTTGACGAGATCTTAGCGGATTACCTGAGCGCGCATGAAATCAGCGAGATTCCGGTCGGCGAACGGATCATCGCCATCGAATAAACAATTCTTTATTGACGGGAGAAAGCGATTTTCCTCGCTTTCTCCCAACCAATAAGCCGCGTTCCTGAACGCGGTCTGGTTTTCGGCGATTCTGCCGCTTCTTCCCTGAAACCCTATTAAAATTATGGCATGAACATAAATATTTTCTCTCAAAAGTCAGATCAACCTGACTCCGGTTGGGAACGGGCCCGGATCGACGAAGTCACACGACGGCGGGAAGCAGCGCGTCTCGGCGGCGGTCAGGCCCGTATCGATAAGCAGCACGCGTCCGGAAAGCTCACGGCACGGGAACGGATCGACCTTCTTTTCGACCCGGGGACGTTTATTGAGCTGAACGACCTGATGATTTCCCGGATTACCGATTTCGGCATGGACCAGAAGGCGCATCCGGGCGACGGCGTCGTTACCGGCTACGGAAAGATCGACGGGCGTCTCGTTTTCGTCTCTTCGCAGGATTTCACGGTATCAGGCGGCAGCCTCGGCGAATATCACGCGAAACGTATTACCAACGTCATGGATAAGGCGATCGAGGTCGGCGCGCCGTTTATCACGATCAACGACAGCGGCGGCGCGCGAATCGAAGAGGGGCTCGACGGGCTCCTCGGGTACAGCGAAATCTTCAAACGCAATACCTGGGCGTCCGGCGTCATTCCGCAGATCGCGGTCATTATGGGCCCATGCGCCGGTGGCGCCTGTTACTCGCCTGCGATCTGCGACTTTATCTTTATGACCGAGGCCCATGCGCAAATGTACATCACCGGTCCGGCGGTCGTCAAGACGGTCACCGGCGAGGAAATCACGATGCAGGAGCTTGGCGGCGCAGCGGTTCACATGGAAAAAAGCGGCGTCGCGCATTTCGCCTGTGAAGACGACCGCGCCTGCCTCGAAGGAGTACGCCGCCTGCTGTCCTATCTTCCGCGGAACTGCCGCGAAACGCCGGCCGCGATCGATCCCGCAGGATCGGACCTGAGCGCGAGGCTGGAACGGATCATCCCGGAAGATAAGTCGACCCCATACAATATTAAAGACGTTATCGCCGCGCTCGCCGACGAAGACAGCTTTCTCGAAGTTCAGCCGTCGTTCGCGCTGAATATCGTCGTGGGCTTCGCCCGGCTGAACGGAAAAACGATCGGAATAGTCGCCAACCAGCCGAACTTCATGGCCGGGGCGATCGATTATCATGCTTCCGATAAGGCCGCCCGCTTTATCCGCTTCTGCGACTGCTTCAATATTCCGCTCCTGACGCTCGTCGACGTTCCCGCTTTTCTTCCCGGAAGCGATCAGGAACATAACGGGATTATCCGCCACGGCGCGAAGCTCCTTTACGCGTACGCCGAAGCGACCGTCGCGAAAATCAGTCTCATCTTGCGCAAGGGCTACGGCGGCGCGCTCCTGGCAATGAACTCAAAGACGATCGGCGCGGATGTCGTTTACGCGTTGCCGACCGCGGAAATGGCAGTCATGGGCGCTGAAGGCGCGGTCAACATCGTTTTCAGGAAGGATATCAGCGCTGCGTCCGACCCCACCGCGAAACGCGCGGAATTCGTCGAAGCGTACGAGAAAAAGTTCCTGAACCCGTATCGCGCCGCTGCGCGCGGATTCGTCGACGAAGTCATCCTGCCGGGCGAATCGCGGAGCCGCCTGATCGCCGCGTTTGAGATGCTGAAAAATAAGCGCCAGTCCCGCCCCGAGAAAAAGCACGGGAATATCCCGTTGTAACGCAGTTCTCCCTCTACCACAACCTCCCGAATTTTGCAACAGACATTTCGCCCATGCGCGAAAGCATGCTATAATAGTTTTCCTGTCGGTATGACTTTCCATCGTGCGGGTCGTTTTGTTGCGCCGAAACTGTCCTCGACTATCGGAAATCTTTTATCAGGAGGCTTGTTCCATGGCTACAAAACAGGCGACGAAGAATTACCAACGGATTCCCGCCGCGACTCCCATGCCGGACTTGATTGAAATTCAGCTCGATTCATTCGCTTTATTCCAAAAAGAAGGCATCGGCGAACTCCTCGCCGAAATCTCCCCGATTGAATCCTATACCAAAGGAATGAAGCTTTATTTTCCCGCCAAGGACGCGATCACGGAAGAATGGGGATTGAAATTCTGGTTCGGCGAATCGAAATTCACAGTCGACGAATGCCTCGAACGGGACATGACCTATTCGAAGCCGCTTTATGTGACCGTCCTGCTCGCCGGCGCGGAAGTTTCCGAGCCGATCCGGCAGGATATCTTCCTCGGCGACTTTCCGGAAATGACCGAAAACGGAACGTTTATTATCAACGGTTCCGAACGCGTCGTCGTATCGCAGCTCATCCGCTCCCCCGGCGTCTACTTTGAAGCGTCGCTGGATCGGACCACGGGGCACCGCATCGCCAACGCCAAGCTCATCCCGGATCGCGGCGCCTGGATGGAATTCGAAACGCGGAAGAACGATTACCTCGTCCTGAAATTCAACCGCAAGCGAACCGTCCCGATTTCCGTTTTCCTGCGCGCGCTCGCCGCGATCGACGACGGCGTGTCGACCGATTGCCCGCTGACGACCGGGACCGAAGAAGAGCTTATCGAAATCTTCAAAGACGTCGATACCAACCCGGACCGCCAGTATATCGCCGCCAGCTTCCGGCAGGAACCCGATTGGGAAAAGGATTACCCGAATATTCCGATCGCCGAAGCCGCGCTTCTCGAATTCTTTAAGCGGATTCGCCCCGGCGACCCCGTCACGCTCGATAACGCTCGTTCCTTCCTTCAGGAACAGCTCTTCGATCATCGCCTCTACGATCTCGAACGCGTCGGACGGTATAAACTCAATCAGAAACTCGGCCTGACCGATCATGTCCCCAGCGGCCATCGCAACGTCACGAAATGGGACGTTGTCGCGCTCGTTCGTCAGCTCATCGAAATCAACAACGGCGTCCGCGAAAAAGACGACATCGATCACCTCGGCAACCGCCGCGTCAAAACCGTCGGCGAGCTGATCAGCAACAAGCTGCGGATCGGGCTGCGCCGCATGGAACGCGTTATCAAAGAACGCATGTCGATTCGCGACCAGGAACGCGTCACCCCGGTCAGCCTCGTCAATATCCGCCCGGTCGTCGCCGCCATGCGCGAGTTTTTCGGCTCGTCGCAGCTGTCCCAGTTCATGGACCAGACCAACCCGCTGGCGGAGCTCCGCCATAAGCGTACGCTCTCGGCGCTCGGTCCCGGCGGTATCCGCCGCGAACGCGCCGGTTTCGACGTCCGCGACGTCCATCATACCCATTACGGGCGAATCTGCCCGATTGAAACGCCGGAAGGCCCGAATATCGGGCTGATCGGACGGTTAGCCAACTTCGCGAAAGTCAACGACTACGGTTTCGTCGAGACGCCTTACCGAAAAATTTACCGTTGGCTGCCGAAAGCCGATCCTCGCCTGATCAACCGGCAGGTCGCCGAAGATATCGTCGACGCCAACGGCAGCGTCATCGTCTCAGCCGGGAATCGGATCGCCGAAGAAAACCTTGCCGCGATCGCCGCTCAGGATCGGGCCGAAATCGCGATCACGCCGTATATTTCGAACGACGTCGAATACCTTTCCGCCGACGCGGAAGATAAATTCATCATCGCGCAGTCAAATATCCACATGAACGATTATCAGGAATTCGCCGACACGGAAATTTCCAGCCGGCTTCATTCCGAATTCTCGATTTTCTCGCCTGCGCAGATCGACTACATGGACGTTTCGCCGCAGCAGGTCGTCGGCGTCAGCGCCGCGCTGATCCCCTTCCTCGAACATGACGACGCCAACCGTGCGCTGATGGGCTCGAACATGCAGGCGCAGGCCGTTCCGCTCGTCGCCCCGGAAATTCCGCTGGTTTCGACCGGAATGGAAAGCTACGCCGCGATCGACTCCGGACAGGTCCTCACAGCGCAGTTCGACGGCGAAATCCTTTCCGTCAGCGCCGACGAGATTCAAATCCGCTACGATAACGGTACGCTCCGAACGCACCAGCTTCGCAAGTATCAGCGTTCGAACCAAAGCACCTGCATCGATCAGCGGCCAACCGTTACCAAAGGCGAACGGATCAAAGCGGGTCAGGTCCTCGCCGATTCCTCGTCGACAGTCGAAGGCCAGCTGGCGCTGGGCCAGAACGTCGTCATCGCCTTCGTCTCATGGGAAGGCGGGAACTACGAAGACGCGATCCTCGTTTCTGAACGCATCGTCATGGACGATAAGTTCTCTTCGGTCCATATCGAAAAACATGAACTTGAAGCGCGCGATACGAAGTTAGGACCCGAAGAAATTACCCGCGATATCCCGAACGTCGGCGACGAAGCGATTAAAGACCTCGACGAAGACGGGATTATCCGAATCGGCGCCGAAGTCGGTCCCGGCGATATCCTCGTCGGAAAAATCACGCCCAAAGGCGAAAAAGAACTCACGCCGGAGGAGAAGCTCCTCCGCGCGATCTTCGGCGAAAAGAGCCGGGACGTCAAGGATACTTCCTTAAAAATGCCGCACGGCGAACGCGGGAAGGTCGTCGACGTCAAGGTTTTCCGCCGGGACGAAAACCATGACCTTTCCGCCGGCGTTGAAACGATGGTCCGCGTTTCCGTCGCGCAGCGGCGAAAGCTGACCGCCGGAGATAAAATGGCCGGACGTCATGGAAATAAAGGCGTCGTTTCCCGCGTCGTTCCGATGGAAGACATGCCGTTTCTCGAAGACGGGACCCCGATCGATATCATCCTGAACCCGCTCGGCGTTCCCGGACGAATGAATATCGGGCAGGTCCTCGAGGTCCATCTCGGCTGGGCGGCGCTTCAGCTCGGATTCCGGGCCAAGACCCCGGTCTTCGACGGCGCGACCGAATACGAAATCGAATCCGAATTAGCGCGCGCCTGGATGCTGACTCAGGCGTGGGACGACATAACGAACCGCGCATGGGACTGGGTCAACGAAAACGACGTCGCTCCGGAACGGATCGAAGACGATAACGAAGTCCGCGTTCAGTACCTGACCTCGCATTTTGCCGATAAAGGTTACGACTTTTATCGGATGAATTCCGACGAATTCTACATGAAGCACATCATCTTTCAGGAATGGCTCTCCGAACAGGGGTATGATCCGGATTCAATCGTCGACTGGGAAGACGTTCAGCCGAACGCGCCCGTCCGCCTTCCGAAAGATACCGCGGCGATCAAGACCTGCCTGAAGCTTTGGATCGAGCGCAACGGCGGAACCGTCTCCAATCCAGACGACGAAGATTCGCTCCGAAACGAAGCGGCAAAGCTCAGCCTGGAGACCGGACTTCCGAGCCCGATCTGCGGAAAGCAGACGCTCTACAACGGGAAAACCGGCGAAAAATTTGACCAGCCGGTCACCATCGGCGTCATGACCATGTTGAAGCTGCATCATCTCGTCGAAGACAAGGTTCACGCGCGTTCGACCGGCCCATACTCGCTCGTCACGCAGCAGCCGCTCGGCGGTAAAGCGCAGTTCGGCGGCCAGCGCTTCGGCGAAATGGAAGTCTGGGCGCTCGAAGCCTACGGCGCGGCTTACACGCTTCAGGAAATGCTGACCGTTAAGTCCGACGATATTCAGGGCCGCGTCAGCACGTACGAATCGATCGTCAAGGGCAAACCGATCCAGGAACCGGGTCTTCCCGCTTCCTTCCGCGTCCTCGTCAAAGAGCTTCAGTCGCTCGGTCTCGCCGTAACCGCTGTCTTCGACAACGGCGAAGTCAATACCTTCGGCAAAGAGGAAGACCATCAGAAGAAAGCGCCGATCAGGACCAGCCTGACCGACAATATCAGGACCGACACGACCAAAATCAGTCTCGAGGACCTGCTCAACTGACACCGACGTCGTCTGAAGAAAAAAATGGGGCTCTGTACGGAGCCTCATTTTTTCAGATCTCGTTCTTTTCCAGCTTCCGCGTCAGCCAGGCGATCGTATCCCGCGCCGTTTCCTCAAGGCTCCGCGTCGTGTACCCCAGTTCGGACGCGGCTTTCGCGTGAGAAAAAAGCGCGTTCTGCGACAGCGTGTAAAGCGAATAGCGGGTAAACAGCGGCGACGACTTCCGAATCCTGGAAATCAGCGTAACCAGCGGAATGAACAGTCTCGTAAACCGGATCGGTAAATAAATCCGCGTCCGCGCCTTCCCAGCCGCCGCGGCGAGCGCGTCCAAAAACTCGCGGATCATATAGAACCGTCCGGTCAACAGGTATGTCTCCCCGCCCCGTCCGCTTCGCAGCGCGCCGAGAATTCCTTTAGCGACGTCGCGAACGTCGACGAAATCGAACCCGCCGCGGACCGCAATCGGCATCTTCCCTTTGAAGAAATCAACCGCCAATTTCATCATCTTCCCGCTCATCGGCGAATCCGGTCCGATAATTCCCGACGGATGAACGACGAGCGCGTCCATCCCCGACGACGCCTCGTCCAGGACCGCCTGCGTCGCGATCGCTTTCGTCCGGGCGTAATCCCCGACGACCTGACTCGGATCGAAACGCGAAATTTCGGTCTGAACCGTTCCTTTCGGAAGCTCGGGAAGCGCATGAACCGAGGAAACGTAGACGAACCGGCGGACCGCGGCGTCCTTCGCCGCCGCCAGCAGCGTCTTCGTCCCATTAACGTTGACATCGTACACGCGCGGATCGTCGCGATCCGCGATCGAAATCAGCCCGGCGCAATGAATCACGTTCATCTCTGTACCGCTATCGCGCGTCAGCAGCGCGTCGACGTCGGCCCGATCGCGAATATCGCCATAGTATATTTCCGGCGCCGACTTCGAGCCGTCCGGATTAACGTACGTTTCTCCCGAAAGCAGGAGCGCACGTACCTTCTCTCCAGCCGCCATTAAGTAACTGACGACGAACCTGCCTAAATGACCCGCCGCTCCGGTGACGGCGATAATCCGATTCATAGCGCCTCCTCTCCGAAACAGCCTGGGACTACCTCCTGTTTTCAAGCGTCTTCCTGATCCCGCAGCTCAACCTGTCGCTTATCTGGAAAGCCCTCGAAAAAACCGGAAGCCGCCCCGAGCCGCCCGGATCATATTCATCAATATCGCATTTGGATTATAACATTTTATCGCCCCGGATCAATCTATTCGAACGTGTCATTCAGCTGTATCAATCGAAATCGGGCAGCAGCATTTCTCAGGGACATACGTTTTCCGCTCGCTGAATTCACGCGCCTTCCCGTCGTTCCAGTTCCGAACCGGACGATAATATCCGGTAATCCGGCTGTAAACCTCGGTCGCCATCCCGCAGATCGGACAATGCGCATGTTCCCCCTTCAGATAGCCATGCTCCGCGCAGATCGAATATGTCGGCGACAGCGTATAGTAGGGCAGCGAATAATTTTCCGCGATCGTCCGGACGAGCGATTTCGTCGCCTGCCAGTCGGGCATCTTCTCGCCAAGAAAAACGTGAAAGACCGTCCCCGACGTATACAGCGGCTGAAGCTCATCCTGCAAATCGAGCGCGGCGAAAACGTCGTCGCTGAACGAAACCGGCAGGTGCGAGCTGTTCGTGTAATATGGGGCGTCGGACCCCTCGCCCGCCGTCCGAATTCCCGGGTACCGCTCCTTGTCATGCTTCGCGAATCGATACGCGGTCGATTCCGCCGGCGTCGCTTCCAGGTTATATAAATCGCCGTATCGCACCTGATACGTCTGGAGCCGCGCACGCATGAAGTTCAGCACCCGTTTCGCAAAGTCCATCGATTCCCGACGGCTCAGGTCAACCCCAATCCACCCCGCGTTCAGGCAAGCCTCGTTCATTCCGACAATCCCGATCGTCGAAAAATGATTCCGGAGCGTCCCCAGATAGCGCTTCGTATACGGATAAAAATCCGCGTTCATCAAGTCGGTAACGACCTTCCGCTTGATCGACAACGACCGTGCCGCGATATCCATCCGCGCCGCCAGCAGCTCGAAAAACGCCGTCTCATCCGCTGAAATAAACGCGATCTGAGGCAGATTGATCGTGACGACGCCGACCGAACCGGTATTTTCGCCGCTCCCGAAAAATCCGCCGCTCTTCTTCCGCAGCTCGCGTAAATCAAGCCGCAGCCGGCAGCACATGCTGCGAATGTCGCTCGGCTGCATGTCGCTGTTGACGTAGTTCGAGAAGTACGGCGTCCCGTATTTCCCGGCCAGTTCAAACAGCAGCCGCTGGTTATCATTTCGCGCCAGCTCGAATTCTTTCGTAATCGAATAGGTCGGGATCGGATACTGGAAGCCGCGGCCGTTCGCGTCCCCATCGAGCATCGTCTCCAGAAACGCGCGGTTGACCATATCCATTTCAGGCTGACAGTCGCCATAAGTAAAATCCATCATTTTCCCGCCGACGACCGCGGGCTGGTCCGCCTGATCCTCCGGGACGATCCAGTCCAGCGTGATATTTGAAAAAGGCGCCTGCGTCCCCCATCGGCTCGGCGTATTCACGCCGTAAACGAACGACTCAATACATTTCTTAACCTGATCATACGAAAGGCGGTCGGTACGGACGAACGGCGCGAGAAAGGTATCGAACGAAGAAAACGCCTGCGCCCCGGCCCATTCATTCTGCATGATACCCAGAAAATTGACCATCTGGTTGCAGAGGACCGAAAGGTGCTTCGCAGGCGAAGAAGTAATCTTGCCCTCGATTCCGCCCAGCCCCTCCGAGATCAGCTGTTTCAGCGACCAGCCGGCGCAGTACCCGGTCAGCATCGACAGATCATGCAGGTGAATCGCGCAGGAACGATGCGCGTCGGAGATCTCCTGATCATAAATTTCTGAGAGCCAATAATTTGCGGTAATCGTCCCCGAATTACTCAAAATCAGCCCGCCGACCGAGTACGTCACCGTCGAATTTTCCTTTACCCGCCAATCCGCGACCTTCAGATAATCGTCGACCGTCTTTTTATAGTCCAGCAGCGTTGACGCGGCCGAACGGATATTCGCGTGCTGTTTCCTGTAAAGGATGTAAGCCCGCGCGACTTCAACGAAACCGGATTGCATCAGGACCCTTTCGACGCTGTCCTGAATCGTTTCCACCGAAATCCTGCAATCCTCGCTCCGTTCGACAAAATCAGCGACCACGCGCAGCGTCAGCAGCTCCAGAACGTCGCCGCTGACCGCCGTTCCGGTCGAAACGAACGCCTTCTCCATGGCCGTCTGAATCTTCTGCGAATCGAAGTCAACGGTCGACCCGTCTCTTTTTTCAATCATGAATTTCATTTCTCATTCTCCTGTCTGTTCATGAATCACGTCATCGGCGAGGAATTCGCCGCGGAGCCTGACGTTCAGTCGTCCGGATCCCCGGATCCGCCCGACAATCGCGCGCAGCTCTTCCCGCGAATAGGCGCTGAGGCCCGGACGAATGACGTTCGGATTCGCTTCATACGACGAAAAAACGATCGGTTCCGCTCCAAGGCCCCAGTCCGCAATCGCGATCAGGTCTGCTTCACGATGAAAATCGCGGACAACGGTCGTCCGGAATTCCGTCTGGACGCCGCTCCCGAGGAGCAGCCCGATCGATTCCGCGATCCGGGCCAGATCCATCGTCTCCATTCCGCAGCTCTCGGCATAGCGCGCCGGGCAGTTCTTGATATCCATCGCGACACAGTCAACCAGCTCTTCGGAAAGAACCTCGCTCAGGCGCTCCGGGTAATATCCGTTCGTATCCAGCTTGACTTCCACGTCCAACGCGCGAACCGCTCGCAGCAGCTCGATCCCAGCTTCGGCGGCCAACGGCTCCCCGCCGGTGACGCAGACCGCCCCCAGCGTCGCGCGCCGCTTCTCGATAAAGCGCCGAACCGTTTCCCAATCGATCCCCTCGCGATTCAGCGCGATCCGTTCCGGAAGAACCAGATCGCGGTTATAGCAGAAAGGACAGCGAAACGGACAGCCGGCGCAAAATAACACGCTACACGGACGTCCGGGGAAATCGTTGAGCGAAACCTTTTGCCAGCCTGCCAGATGAAATCCTTTCGCCATTCGTCCCTTTCTTCCAGATTCATAAAAAAAACCATGTCCCGACCATCGAAACATGGATAGAAAGCAAGCTTTCACAGCATGACTTCTTTGGTTCGAAGAAGCATTCTCGATCGCAATTCGACAGGTAATCGGACTTCCGGATAACCGGTCACCGTAGCGCCACTGTGCGGGATTCACACCCGCTTCCCCCGATTCGAATCGGTAAAATTGATACCGCGATTATCGCCGATTCCGCTGAAACCGTCAAACCGTGAAATACACGAAAGAAACGGAATATCTGCCGATTTGAACAGGATTTATGAGCCTTTCTTCCGCCATTGGGCCCGGACAGATTTTAAAACTGGTGACGGACCTTTTGAAACGCGAGCTCGGACGATAAAAACGGCCGGCTCAGAAAAAGAAAAGTAAGCAAGCGACAATTTTATCTATATCTATATTATTTTGATATCAATAAATATTGATAAGTCTAAGAGGTATTGGTATACTTTTTTTGCCAAGTTAGAAAACGTAAAAAGTCTGCGTTTTTTAAATAAAATTCCATAAGAGAAAACAGAAAGGACTTTAGCAACATGAAGAAATTAATGTATGTCGTATTTTTGTTGTGCCTCGCCCTGTTGGTTGCCGGATGCAGCAAGACTGAACCAAGCCAGGCGAACCAAACAGATTCGACGTCGGAAGAAGCGGCGCCGGTCGCAGAAGCCGAGAAATCCGCCGTTGAAACAGCGATCGAAAAAGCTGAAAAAATGACCCTGGAAGAACTCGAAGCCGCGGCGAAAGCAGAATTAGAGGCGAATCCCTCGTTGACCTTCAACGCGGATTCGTTGACGTCTGGCGTCAAGAAAGCGTTAGCGGCTTTCGAAGAAAGATACGAATGGGCCGCCGGCAGGACCGAATACAACAGCAAAAAAGGAAGCGAATATCAGCCGAAACTCATCGCGGCTCAGAAAGCCAACAGCTATATCGCCGACTTCGTCATGTTCCAGGACGCGTCGTTTCTCAAAAACGCGATGCTGGATACCGGATTTCTTCTAAGCTACGTCCCGAACGGAGATGAGTTCAAAATTGCTGAAAGCGACCAGCAGCCTCTCGTCGGCGTAACTTTCAATAAAGTCTTCATCTATTACAACGCCAAAGTCGGCAAGGATCAGCTCCAAAACGTTTGGCAAATGACCGGCGCGGACGGAGAAAGTTTAAAAGGACTGAAAAACGTCTCTTACCAGAATCCGTTAGGCGAAGACATCAACATGAACTTCCTGATCATGCTGACCAGCGACGGAGCCTGCGAACGATTAACCGCCGCCTATAAAGAGTACTTCGGCGTCGACTACGATCCTGCGGCTGAGGAAGTCGAATACCAGAATATTGGCTATAAATTCATCGCCGAATTTATCAGGAACGTCGGCTATTGGCATAGCTCCGACACGAGTGAAATCAAAGAAATCAACAACTACGAAGAAGACGGACGGATTATTTTCGCAGGTCTCAATAAATTAAAAGACTACGAATATTATAAAGACGAATACGCAGAGACGGATCAGTACTATACGAAAACGATATCAGCGTCCGGCTGGAATACCGAAGTCCAGGGCTTCAACGGTTTCGTCTACAACATGTGGGCGTTGATCCCGCGAACGGCCCGCCTTCCTTATACGTCGAGCCTGTTCATCCGATACCTGCTTTCAGAAGAGGGCTTCAACAAGGGATGGGGCGGAATTCTCGGATATTATTCGCCGAACCAGCTGATTCCATCCGCCGAAGGCGATCTCCCGTTAGCGTCATGGAAAGAATCCTGCATCGTCGAAGACGTTAATTATATCGACGCTTCGTACGCGACGGTGATTAAGTTTATCAACATGCAACTCGCGGGGAACTAACCCCCGCTTCAGTCCCTTCGGGGCAGCCAATCATTGCAGAAAGGTAAAGCTTCTGAAAGGGGGGCCTCCTTATGGAAAATAGTAACGTTCAACGATTCAGGATCGGGAACGATATCCGGTCGTATCTTTCAAAACCAGCCAACGTCATTACGATCGTTTTTCTCGTCGTGCTGATCGCGGCGGTCGTGATCCCATTGTTCACCCTGCTGATCGGTTCGTTCAGGATCAACGGGAACCAGGAAGCTATCTACGTAGGCGGGGATCTCGTGGACGGAAGCTTTACCTTGAATCATTGGAAAGAGCTTCTGACAAGCCGCGACTTCAACTACGCAGTCATTAAATTCTGGCGCCCGTTAAGGCAATCAATCGCAATGGCCCTGTTAGCCTGCGCAATCGCGGTCGGTTTCGGCGGGATCATCGCCTGGTTCATCACCCGGTCGGACCTCGCCGGGAAAAAATTTATTTCAACGATTTTTATTTTCCCGTATATCATGCCAAGCTGGTCGATGGCCATGTTTTGGGAAAATTTTTTCAAAAATACAAGTATCAACGCGGGGAAAGGCATTTTAGAAACATTAACAGGAATTTGCGTACCTGAGCCGATCGTTTACGGCCTTTTCCCCTGCGCGATGAGTCTGGGGCTGCATTACGCCCCCTTCGCCTATATCCTGATCGGCGGTATTTTACGCAACATGGACGCTAACCTCGAAGAAGCGGCGCTCGTCCTGAAAGCGAGCCGCCTGAAGATTCTATATAAAGTCACGCTCCCGATCGTTTTTCCAGCGCTGATCTCCACCGTGCTCTTAGTTTTTTCGAGCAGTATCAGCAGCTTCGCCGTGCCTTTTTTCCTGAATAAAAGCAGTATCGACAGCGGGAATAACTTCATTTCCATATCGGTCCAAATGCGAAGCCTGATCAATTCGGGATTCACAAAAGGCCAGGGATACGTCGTCGCGATCGTTCTCATGATCTTCTCCATCATCATCTTAACCATGAACAATCGATTAACCGGCGCGCGAAAATCCTTCACGACGGTAACCGGGAAATCGGGACAGGTCTCGCTCGTAAAGCTCGGGAAAGCCAGAACCTTCCTCACAGTCTTTCTGATCCTGCTGACGGCCTTCTTTGCGTTCGCTCCGCTTCTCTCGTTCGCGATCGAAAGCTTTTTAGAAATCCCCGGCGACTGGTCTACGTTTACGCTCCGCTATTGGCTTTCTTCCGATCCGTTCGAAGGAAGCCTGAAAGGAGATACGATCGGTATCCTGAAAAGCGTGATCATGTGGAAAGCGCTCGGGCGAAGCTTAGGGCTTTCGGTTCTGGTTTCGCTGCTCGCCGGAACGTTCGGTATTTTTATCGGATACGCCGTAGCTTCAAAACGCGGAAGCAGAACGACCATGCTCGTGTCGAATCTGGCGTTCTTACCTTACCTGATTCCGTCGATGAGTTTCGGCGCGGTTTATTTAGCGCTGTCGTATACGAAAGGCTTCACCTGGTTAGACGGTTCGATGCTGTTGCTGCTTCTGGTCGGGTCAATTAAATTCATGCCGTTCGCGTCAAGGACGGCGACCGGAGCGATGATGCAGCTGTCCGGAGAGATCGAGGAAGCCGCGATTATTTTAGGCGTTCCCTGGTGGAAACGCATGGTCCGCGTCCTGTTCCCGATCCAGAAGGCGAGCTTTATCAGCGGGTTCCTGCTGCCCTTCGTTTCCTGCATGCGGGAATTATCGTTATTCGTCCTTTTAGCGGCGAGCTATACAACCCTGATTACCACCGTTCTGCAGGAATACAGCCGAACCGGATTGTCGCAGGCAGCTAACGCAATCAATTTATTGATCATTCTGCTCGTATTAATAATTCAATTTACCATCAGCAAAGTTACCGGCGCAAGCATTGACAGAGGCGTAGGAGGAAATTAAAATGCCGAAAATAACGTTAGAACACGTTGAAAAACGATTTGATAAATTCGTCGCCGTAAAAGATTTAAATATGGTTATCGACGATCGGGATTTTATTACGCTCTTAGGACCGTCCGGCTGTGGAAAGACGACGACGCTGCGAATGATCGCAGGGTTAGAATCCCCAACCGAAGGGAAAATTACGATCGGAGACAAGGTCGTTTTCGACGCCGCGGCAGGGATCGATATTTCGCCGGCGAAACGCGAGATCGGATTTTTATTTCAGAACTATGCGCTCTGGCCGCATATGACCGTTTTTCAGAATATCGCGTTCGGCCTGCAGAATCTGAAATGGTCGAAGCCCGAAATCCGTAAAAGAGTCGATGAGATGCTGACGATGCTGAAAATCGAACAGTTTGAACACCGATACCCGGGCGAGCTATCCGGCGGACAGCAGCAGCGCGTCGCGATCGCCAGGACGCTCGCGCCGAGACCGAAGGTTTTGTTTATGGACGAACCGTTATCCAACCTTGACGCGAAGCTTCGTCTCGAGATGCGAACGGAGCTGAAACGGCTTCATTCAGAAACGGATTCCACCTTTCTATACGTCACGCATGATCAGTTAGAGGCGATGACGCTGGCGACAAAAATCTGCCTGCTAAAAGAAGGCGTCATGCAGCAATACGACGCGCCGCTCGATATTTATAATGCGCCGAACAATATTTTCGTCGCCGATTTCGTCGGCAATCCAACCATGAATTTCATTCCGGCGCAAGTCAGGTTGCTGGACGCGCTGCACGCGGAAATCCAGGCTCTCGGGACGTCGTTCGTACTCAAAAGTAAGATTCCCCTGAATCCGATCGGCGAAAATTCCGCCGGGACGAACGCTGTCTTAGGCGTACGTCCGGAATTCCTGCACCTTGGATCCGGTCCGCATAAAGGAAAAGTCTACGCGACGCTTCCCGCCGGGATGGAAACAACCGTCAAAATAGATATGAATGATCTTATCCTGACTTCGGTAGAATTCGGCAGCGTTGACTATGAGCCCGACAGTGAAATCAATTTCGCTATTCACGGAAGCGAGATCATCCTGTTCGACGCCCAGACAGGGAATAAAATCGGCAAAGGAAAAGTCAGGTACGGCAATGAAGAGCTTCATTAAGCCCGCCGCCTGTTTTTTATACTCTTTTATTATTAAGGATTCAGAAAAAAATAAATGGCACTCGTAACGTTAGCATCAATTTTAAGTAGTACGCGGAAACAAAGCTACGCGGTCGGCGCTTTCAACTTCAACGGGATTGAGGATTCAAGAGGGATCTTAGACGCCGCGATTCAAAAGAAATCCCCTGTTATCCTGATGGCGAGCGTCAGCGCGGTAGC
This sequence comes from Anaerolineaceae bacterium oral taxon 439, assembly GCA_001717545.1. Classification (NCBI taxonomy): domain Bacteria; kingdom Bacillati; phylum Chloroflexota; class Anaerolineae; order Anaerolineales; family Anaerolineaceae; species Anaerolineaceae bacterium oral taxon 439. Next base: position 2,559,277 of record CP017039.1, read on the forward strand.
GTACTTCGGCGGACCAGAAGCGATCGCCGGATTCGTTCAGGGAATAACCCGATCGCTGGAAATCCCCGTCGCGCTGCATTTGGATCACGCCGAAGAACTCGATCTGATTTTCAGCTGCGTCGACGCCGGATTTACTTCGGTCATGATCGACGCGTCAAAAAAATCGTATGAAGAAAATATCGCGATCACGCGCGAAGTCGTCCAGTATGCGCATGAACAGAGCGTCTCGGTTGAAGCCGAATTAGGAAAAATCGGCGGAAGAGAAGAGAATATATCCGTATCGGCAAGAGAAGCTTCCATGACCGATCCGAAAGCTGTTCCCGAGTTCATTTCCCGGACGGGAATCGACGCATTAGCGGTCGCGATCGGAACCGCGCATGGTTTTTATAAGGAAGATCCCCTGTTGGATTTTGAGCGCCTGGAAAAAATCCGTTCGCTGACCGACACTCCGCTTGTCCTTCATGGCGGAACCGGACTGACCGAAGCGGATTTCATTCACTGCGTAAAATCCGGCATCAGCAAAATCAACGTTGGCACGGAGCTTAAATACTGCTGCAGCCAGACGGTCCGGAAAAGCGTCGAAACGCAGCCGGATCAGATCGATATCCGAAAATTGGTCGGGCCCGCGCGTAAAAACTGCGAAGAGATCGTTTTGAAGAAAATCGAGCTGTTCGGAAGCGCGAATAAAGGGTAAGCTTACCGCTTTACCTTGACAATCTGATTATCGAAAACCTCCTGCGAAAATCAGGAGGTTTCAGTATAAAAATCCGCCGCGCCCTGATTCGCTCTATTAACAAAATTCATAAACTGCCGCTCAAAAAAGGACTCCTGCTTTCAACAATTGAAGCCCGGTAAATTTGCCTTAAAGCAATATAGACAGGCAAGAAAAAAAGTGGCAAACTCTTAATCTAAGCGCAGGACAATCCTGTTCATAGCTCAGAGAAAGGAGATATCATGAGCAACGATAAACCTTCAAGGACCATTCTTTTAGCCGCATTCGTTCTCTTCACCCTTTTATTCGCCTTTAACGCCGCGACCGCAGATCAGGGCGCTGTCCAGCTGAAATCGCTGACGACAGATGAAAAGCTCTTTTCCGCGACAGCCTGCGTCGAGCTTCCATCGATTGACCCATGGTGGCCGGAGGTCGCCTTAGAGATCGACGGTGAACCCATGCCCGAAATCGGAATCACGCTCATCGACGCGAAGAAGCCGGAAACAATGCGCAGCAGGAATCGCTGTTACCTGTTTGAAATCCCGATTCAGCCGCGGGCGGAAAGAATCGGAACCGCCGTTTTCAGAATCGTCAGCGTCCTCCTGGACCGCCAGCCTGACCTCGCGAGCGAGGCGTACATAAGCACGCTGAAAAACCACGTTCAGAAAACCGTCCCAGAACTGGATTTCAAAATCGAAACGGTTCAGGCGGAAATGGGCGGCGGAATCAAGCTGACGATCAGCGCCAAACCGGACGATATGACGGAAGAAGAAGCCACCCGAATCATCCGGCAGGCCGCAAACCTCGAATTTCCGATCAATTGGGAGCTTCCGGTCCATGTTTACTAAGGCGGGAGGCAATCGAGAGCTGGGAATACCGGATTTCACCCGCCAAACTTGACAGCTTTCCAAACAACCCTATAATTAGCTCCATGAATCAAGAGCAGATCCACCACAGCATCCGACGACGAATCCGAATTCAAAATCATCCGCGGAGTTAACGGGTTCGTTTAATCTATCTGGTTATCAAAGACCTCCTGAATTCCGCAGGAGGTCTTTTTATATAAAAAAACAGGAGCCATTGAACATGTCGCAGAAATTGAACAAAGTTGTTTTAGCGTATTCGGGCGGATTAGACACTTCCGCAATTATTCCCTGGCTGATCGAAACGTACGGCTGCGAAGTGGTTTGCGCCTGCGCCAACGTCGGACAGGAAGAAGAACTCGCCGGACTGGAAGAGCGCGCGAAAGCCTCGGGGGCCTCGAAGCTGTACGTTCAGGACCTGACGGACGAGCTCTGCGAATCGTATATCTGGCCGATGATCAAGTCGGGAGCGGTCTACGAGAAAAACTACCTGCTCGGGACGTCGATCGCGCGCCCGATCGTCGCGAAATGGCTGGTTGAGATCGCTGAAAAAGAAAACGCCGACGCGATTGCGCATGGCTGTACCGGAAAAGGCAACGATCAGGTCCGCTTCGAAAACACGATTCAGGCGCTCAATCCGAATTTAGACGTCATCGCGCCGTGGCGCGTCTGGAATTTTACTTCGCGCGAGGACCTGATCGCGTATATCGAATCGAAAAACCTCCCCTATCCGGACACGGCGCGCAACCCGAAGCTGTTCAGCCGCGACCGCAACATCTGGCACATTTCGCATGAAGGCGGGCCGATCGAAGCGATCGACGCCGAACCGGACGAAGCCTGGTACGTGCTGACCGTGTCGCCGGAAGCCGCGCCGGATCAGGCCGAAACCGTCGGGATCGAGTTCGTCGCCGGAGAAGCCGTCGCGCTGAACGGAAAGAAAATGAAACCCGCCGAGCTCCTCCGCGAGCTGAATCGAATCGGCGGACGGCACGGGATCGGACGCACGAATATCGTCGAGAACCGGCTTGTCGGAATGAAATCGCATGGCCTGTACGAAAATCCGGGCGGCTCGATCCTCTACGAGGCGCATACACAGCTTGAATCGATTACGCTCGACCGCGACACGCAGCATTTTAAAGAGATGGCCGCCGTCCGCTATAGCGAGCTGATCTACAACGGCCAGTGGTTTTCGCCGCTCTGCGATTCGCTGAACGCTTTTTTCGCGGAAAGCAACCGCAGCGTTACCGGCATGGTAAAGCTCAAGCTGTACAAAGGCAATATCATCCCGGTCGGCATCTCGTCGCCCTTCTCCCTTTATTCCGAAAAAATCGCGTCCTTCGGGGACGTCACCCTCTACGACCACAAAGACGCGACCGGCTTTATCCGCTGTTTCACGCTTCCGAGCCGCGTCCGCTCCGCAATGGAAAAAGGTCAGGGTAAAGCGATTTCAGCCGATCTAAACTGAAGCTCACGGGCTTTCCGGCGAAAACCGAACGACAGTCAGCAGAGACAAGGGGTAAACATGCAGGAAAAAACAATCTGGTCAGGCGGACGGCTCAGCGCCGATCTCGACATCGATCTTTCAGCGCTGAATCAGTCCTTATCGATCGACCAGCGCATGGCGCAGCAGGATATTCAGGGAAGCCGCGCCTGGTGCAAGGCGATCGCGCAGGCCGGAATCCTTACGGAAGAAGAATTCCGACAGATCGACGCCGGCTTAGCGAAATCAGGCGCCGATTTAGCCGACGGAACCTTCCAATTCCGGCCGGACGACGAAGATATTCATTCCGCCGTCGAACGTCAGCTCAGCGAAGAAATCGGACCTGTCGCCGGAAAGCTTCATACCGGACGCAGCCGCAACGATCAGGTCGCGACCGATTTCAGGTTATGGTTAAAGGATCAGATCCCCGATCTCATCTCGGAAATCCTGCGGCTGGAAAGCGTCCTCGTCGATCGCGCCGAGTCCGACCAGGGGATCATTCTCCCGGGCTACACGCACTTCCAACAGGCCCAGCCGATCCTGCTCAGCCATTGGTGGCTCGCGCATTTCTGGGCATTCGAACGCGACCGCCGCCGCTTCATTGAAACGCTTGAACGGCTCGACGTCTGTCCGCTGGGGTCCGGGGCGCTCGCGGGAACGACCGTCCCGATCGATCGTTTCGCGCTCGCCGCCGACCTTGGCTTCCGTCAGCCCGCGGAGAACAGTCTCGACGCCGTTTCCGACCGCGATTTCGCCGTCGATTTCCTGTATAGCTGCGCGATGATCGCGACGCATCTCAGCCGACTCGCTGAAGCGCTCATCCTGTACACAACCGTCGAATATGGATACCTGACGCTCTCCGACCGCTTTTCGACCGGGTCCAGTCTCATGCCGCAGAAGAAGAACCCCGATTCGCTCGAGCTCGTCCGCGCGCAGGCCGGAATTCAGCAGGGACGATTAACCGCGCTGATGGCGGTATTGAAGGGACTGCCGTCTGCATATGATAAGGACCTTCAGGAAGATAAGCGGCTGACGTTCGAGGCATTCGATACCGCGGTCCTGACGCTGAAAGTCATGCGCGGCGCGATCGCAACGCTGACTGTCAACGCGGACCGCACCCGAGCCGCGCTGCGTCCGGACGCCTACGCGACCGACGCCGCCGATTACCTCGTCCGAAAAGGCGTCCCCTTCCGCGAGGCGCATCATATCATCGGGAAGCTCGTCAGACGGGCTGAACTCGCCGGAACGACGCTGGAACGGCTCCCGCTGGCGGACTGGCGAACCGAATCCGAACGTTTCGAAGCCGACGTATTTTCAATCTTTACGCCGGAAGCCGCCGTCGCCGCAAGGTCCGCGTTCGGCGGGACCGCGCCGGCGCGTGTCCGGGAAGGGATCCTGTTGGCTAAAGCCGCTCTTTCCGAACCGCTTTAGCTCCAGAGGCTCAGGCGGATCGACAATTCCGAACGGGCCAGGCCGGGATCAGGCGATCTTTTTCTCAGCCCGTTCGGTAGCTTTTTCTTTATACAGGAACAGCCCGATGAACATCAGGCCGGTCACGACCCAGGATATCGGATAGCAGGCCAAAGCCGTCATCAACGTCGGATGAATCGGAACAACGAGAAAAATCCAAAGAACGCGAAAGATACAGATCCCCAACAAACTCACCATCATCGGCAAAACCGTATCCCCCTGACCACGGATCGCGCCGGCGAGAACGTCGCAAAAGACATACGCGGCGTATAACGGCGAGATGAAGCGTAAAATCCGCCCTGTCAATTCGATCACATCGAGATCGTCAACCAGAAAAGTGGCTAACGGTTCGCCCCAGAGGTAAAGAACCGCGCTGATCGTCAGGATCAACAGGCATGCCATTCCTAAGCCGGCGCGAGTCGCCGACCGCGCGCGGCCGAACTTTTCCGCGCCGACGTTCTGCGCGACGAAGGTCGAAACGGCGATCCCGAACGCGTCTGAAATCGTCCAGATCAGGAAATCCAACTTTCCGGAAATCCCCCAGGCGGCAATGCTATTGACGCCGAAGGCGTTGATCCCGGTCTGAACGACAGTATTCGAAATCGGATACAGCGCAGATTGGATCCCGACCGGCAACCCCAACCTGAATATCGACGCCAGCTGACCGCGATGAAACCGGAGCCGGTTCAGCGCGATCCGGCAGGGCAGTTCCGTCCGGGTCAATTCCATCAGCAGCAGGACCGCGCAGATGAGCTGCGAAAGCACGGTAGCGATCGCCGCTCCCACGACCCCCAGCCGCAGCGCGGCGACGAACAGCAAATCCAACCCAACGTTCAGGAAATTCGCAACCACAAGATACAGGAAAGGCTGCCGCGAATTTCCTAACGCGCGGAGAATTCCCGAAGCCACGTTGAAAACGAGCGACGCGGCTATCCCCGCGTAATAGATCAGCAAATACCGCCGCGCATCTCCGGCAATCGCCGCCGGAACCTGAACACAACGTATCGAAACCGGCGCCAACACGCAGCCAAGAATCGCGAGCACGATTCCGCCGAGCGCCGCAAACAGGATCGCGGTATGGCTCGCTTCCGAGACCTCCCGATACTTTTTCGCGCCATAGCTTTGAGAAAGGAGGATCGTCGCCCCCGTCGCAATCCCCATAAATAAATTTACCGGGAGCCGCGTCAGCGTAAAAACCGATTCGATCGCCGCGAGCGCCGCTTTTCCTCCGTATCGACCGACGATCATCGCGTCAGCGGTCGTGTAGAACGACTGGAAGAGCGTCCCTGAAAAGATCGGCGCCGCATATTTCAGCATTTTCACCCATACGACCCCGTCGGTTAAATCAGTTTTCCTTAAAGATGTGTTCATGCGATCAACTCATTCTCGCCCCCGGGAACAGGGGCAAAGACAATTCTCCCCGGACCGCGCTAAATAGCGGCAGTTAAACCGGCAACGAGTCAGCCGCTCCGATCTGCGAACCGTCCTCGTCGCCGCGACTGTCGGAAAAGCCCCGGAGCCGATCCGGACGGGAACGGGCGGGACTTCTTCAATATCGCTTCTTCTATTTTGCGTATTCGATTGCGCGGCTCTCGCGGATAACCGTGACTTTAATCTGCCCGGGATACTGCATCGTTTCTTCGATCTGATGGGCGATGTCGCGCGCCATATACGTCGCCGCCAGATCGTCGACCTCCTCCGGCGTCACGATAATCCGAACCTCGCGGCCCGCCTGAATCGCGAACGAGTTCTCAACGCCTTTATAGGAATTCGCGATTTCCTCGAGCGTCCGGAGCCGCTTAATATAGAATTCAAGATCCTCGCGCCGCGCGCCGGGACGAGCGCCTGAGATCGCGTCCGCGGCCTCGACGACGACGGCTTCGATCGAATCCTGATCGACTTCATGATGATGCGCTTCAATAATATTGACGACCTTCATATTCGTACCATACCGTTTACAAAAATCCGCGCCGATCTTCGCGTGCGTTCCCTCGGTATTATGGTCCATGGCCTTTCCGATATCATGAAGCAGCGCGCCCTTCCGCGCCGTCTCAACGTCCGCCCCCAATTCAGAAGCGATAACGGAAGCCAGCTTCGCCGTCTCAACCGAATGCGCCAGCTGGTTCTGGCCAAACGAAGTACGGTACTTGAGCCGTCCAAGGACCTTGATAATTTCCGGATGCAGCCCCACGACGCCCGCCTGGAACGCGGCCTCCTCGCCGGCCTCAACGATCAGCTTCTGGACCTCTTTTTCCTCGTCCCGAAGGATTTTCTCGATATTCGCCGGATGAATCCTCCCGTCCAGGATCAACCGATCGAGCGCCCGTTTCGCGATCTCACGGCGAACGGGATCAAAACAGGAAATCATGACCGCTTCCGGCGTATCGTCAACGATGACGTCAACCCCGGCGGCCTGCTCAAACGCGCGGATATTCCGACCGTTCCGTCCGACGATCCGCCCTTTCATCTCTTCGCCGGGAAGATTCACCGTCGACGTCGTCACTTCAGCGACCTGATCCGACGCGACGCGCTGGATCGCCGTGACAATAATTTCACGCGCTTTCTTTTCGCCTTCGGATCGGGCCTCCTGTTCGACCTGCCGGATAATCCGCGCCATTTCGTTCCGGGAATCCTTTTCAACGGCCGCCATCAGCTCCGCCTTGGCCTCCTCGACCGTCATCGAGGCCACCCGCTGGAGCTCGTCGAGCTGTTTGGACGCCATCTTATCGATTTCGTTCGAGCGCTTATCGAGATTGCTCTGCCGTTTGCTGAGCGCCGATTCGCGCTGTTCGATTTTTTCAACGCGCGTTTCGAGCTCGTTCCGGCGCTTCTGAACGCGGTCGGACTCGCGCGAAACTTCGTTCCGGCGCTTCTGAAGCTCTTCTTCGCCTTCGTTGATCGTCTTAAGCGCTTTATCCATCGCTTCCGTTTCGATCTGCTGAGCGCGCTGTTTCGCGACGAGAATAATATTTTCCGCGTCCAGCTGCTGTTCGCGGACGAAACGGCTGTTCAGCATGCGCGTAAATAAAAAGACCGCCAACACGATCACCGCGACGACAACAATAACGGACAGAACAATCATCCACCATGTCAAACCAACCGAAGGATCCGGAACTTCCGGGAGGCCTTCGCCGCCGATTATGATGGACTGCGCTAATGCTTGCGAACGGTAGAGCGAGAAGGAAACGCTCTCCATCCCTTTCGACAAAATTTCCATTTCTCAAATTCCCTGTTCTCTGTTTAAATTCCGGTTTCGCCGTCGGCGTTGATCCCGTTCCAGGCCGCCCGAACTGCGCTGCGAATTACGTCGTACGTAAAACCGCGCCGGGCCAAATATCCGCTTAACCGGTTCCGAAAGGTCTCGCGATCCAATCCGCGCAACCGGCGCGAATACCGTTCCGCACATGCGAAAGCAGCCTCCCGATCGTCAACGTCCGCCAACGATTCCCTGATTACCGTTTCGTCTACGCCTTTTCGTTTTAATTCATACCGGAGCATCCGCACGCCGCGCGGCCTGAACTCGTTCCGATCCCGGATCCAATTCTCCGCGAACGCGCGATCGTTGAGATAGCCGAGCTCCCTGACCCGATCGATCGCCCGCGTTATCCGCTCTTCGGAATACCCTTTCAGCGCCAGCTTCCCGCGAAGCTCCGCTTCCGAATAATCGCGGCGGGCTAAATATTCGAACGCTTTTTTTAACGCCGACTCATCCTGAGCCCCGTCGCGAATTCGTTCAAGCTCCGCTTCGCTGAGTTCCTGACCCACCGACAGTTCCGCCGCCGCACGCATCGAAAGTCCGAAAGCGAATTCGCCGTCGATATCGACGCTGACACGGGAGGGATCGTACTTCTGCGGCTGGATCCGCGTGATTCGCCTCATGCTCATAAATTAAAACAACCATCCAGCTTCACGTCCGGAAAGCGCGGCGGCTGGATCGAGCGAAAAAAAGGGAATTCGGGCGGAGCCGCGAGCGGAAAGCTGAAAATCCGTCTTTGCCATGCGGCTTAAAGGGTTCATTTTCTCAAAAAAACGAGCTAAGCGAGCGTTCTCGCTCAAAAATATCCATCGAACGTCCGAAACGCGCCTCTATGCTATCGGCTGCCACGGTTTCCGGCGGTAATCATATTCAATTTTGCGTATATCATTGTACCATCAACCGGAACAATCTGCGAGATTTCATTCCCTGAATCTTTTGCAGAGCAGTCATCCGCACAACCAAATCACAATCCGTTAAGAAGGAATCAGGAGCTTACCCAGATTCCTTCCTGCCATTCCACCCATTCCGACGATCCTGCCCGATCATTTTCAACCGTCCGGAGCGATCGCTTACAACGGGTCGATCTTTCTCCCCTCCGATTCAGCGATCGCCAGATAGGCAAGAATGCCTTTGAAAGAATAATCTTCCGTCTCGATCGATTCTTTCGAAACCCCGCGCGCAAGGCCGATCTCAATGCTGAGCCGCTGCGAATTGGAAGCGTAGAAACCGGTTTTCTCTTCGAAAAGAACGTGAATAAATCCGTCTGCTCCCCACGAAAGATCCGGTTCATCATAATAGGCCCGGCTCTTTTCGTTCTGTACAATCTTATACAGCACGAACGACATTTCTTCCGGCTTCCATATCGCTTTCTGGTTATAAACACAATGAAAAGCATTGAACCGCGCCGCGTTCATCTGCCCGGCCGTGATATCCTTTTCGCCAATTTCCTCGATATCCAATCTGGATTTCAATTTCTCAACCAGCTCCGCGACCGACAGCGGTCCAATCGGAATCAGGTCCCTGTACGCTTCTACCTGTTCCGGATACGATTTCATCACGCCCTCATTCCGACGATCCTGCCCAATCATTTTCAACCGTCCGGAACGATCGCTTACAAACGGATCGATCTTTCTCCCTTCCCATTCAGCGATCGCCAGATGGGCAAGAATGCCTCTGAAAGAATAATCTTCCGTCTCGATCGATTCTTTCGAAACCCCGCGCGCAAGGCCGATCTCGATGTTGAGCCGCTGCGAATTGGAAGCGTAGAAACCGGTTTTCTCTTCGAAAAGAACGTGAATAAATCCGTCTATCCCCCACGAAAGATCCGGTTCATCATAATAGGCCCGGCTCTTTTCGTTCTGTACAATCTTATACAGCACGAACGACATTTCTTCCGGCTTCCATATCGCTTTCTGGTTATAAACACAATGAAAAGCGTTGAACCGCGCCGCGTTCATCTGTCCGGCCGTGATATCCTTTTCGCCAATTTCCTCGATATCCAATCTGGCTCTCAATTTCTCAACCAGCTCCGCGACCGACAGCGGTCCGATCGGAATCAGGTCCCTGTACGCTTTCACCTGCTCCGGCTCCGGATACGATATCATCACGCCCAAACCGGCCTCATTCGCTCTCGCTGAACGGCGTATACACGAAGCCGATCGCGTCGATCGGAAATTCGCCGACAGCCCCCGCGTCAATCTCCAGCGTCAGGCCGATCTTCCGCGGCCGTTCGTAATATTTATCCGTCGTCCAGGAGCCGATCTCGACCCACTGCGCCGGGAGATTCGCCGGCACGGTTACCGAAACGGTCTCGGTTCCGGCGTCCGACGCGATCAGCTGCCGATCGACGGTCAGCGAATAATTCCCGGTGATACCGCCCTTCGTCGTCGGCATCCAGGCGTACAGGCGGTATGTCCCGATCGGCCATGGCTCGACCCCGGGCAGCGTAAATTTCACCTTTTCCTTCGGGTTCAGGACCCGCTGAAAAGACCCGTCCCAGGCGTCGTCGCTCCGCTCGCGCATCGCGTAATCCTTCCCAATCGTATCGCCGGCCAAATCGTCGCGGACATAGCGCGTCGAGCCGGAAGGCAGCGCGTTCAGCATGGCGATATCCGCCGATCTGCGCGGCACGATCAGGAGCCGATCCATCGAAACAATCGTATATTCGTCGCGTTCTTCCCAGGACGTCGTTACCGTCAAAACCGAATCGGACGGCTGGATATAGTAAAGGCCCAGGCTGCGCCAGGTATCGTACGCCTGGACCGGATCGTATTGACTCGTCATATAAACGACGTCGGACGATCCCGCCAGCGGCGTCAGCGGCTGGTCGCCGAGCTGAACCGTGAACGAGAGCGTCCCGCCTGACGAGAAAACCGTATCCATCATATACAGCTCGTACAGCCCCGCGCGCAGCGGCCGGTCCATGAACCAGCGAATCCAGCCCGCCGAATACGTCGCGTACCATTCCTCCTGATACAGCGCTTTCCCCAGGTCCGCCGCAATCTGCTTCGACCCGGTCCAAAGCTCGCTGTCCAGCGGCGGGTTGATTTCTGCGCTTGAATCGACATGCAGCTCGATAACGCCGTCCGGGGAATCCGGAACGGCCGGATCGATCTCGCCGCCGTCCGCGATCCACCAGGTTGAAAGCGGCTCCGGCGTATTCGTCGGGATCGGCGTTACCGTATTCGTCGCCAGCGGCGTAATCGTCGCCGTCGCGGCCGCGGTCGGCGACGGCGTAACCGGCGTCGGCGTATTCGTCGGCCACCAGACCATCTGGTTCCGGATCGCCGGAGCGTATAACCAGCCGAAATAAACCGCCAGGAAAGCGGCCAGCATGGAAGTAATCGTCCGCCCGATCAGGTTATACCAATCGATCGATCGACGCGGCCTGGACGGCTGCGCCGGGGCCGGGGCCTGCGGCGAAGAGCCCTGCGGCGCCGTCATTCCAGCCGGCGGGACCGGCGGAATATAAGGGGCACCCGGATCAGAGGCGGAGCGGCGCTGCGCCGGGTACGGCTGCGATCCGGGCGACGGGATCTTCTGTCTTATCGGATACCCCGCGCCGCCCGGACGGCGTGCGTCCGAGCCGGGGTTCGCGTCCGGATGATTCAGGTTGGAAGAATCGGAGTTCATCAGTTTTTCTACTCTGCCTCGGTTCAGAAGTTCAAAAAAGGTTCCCGTGGAAAACCGTCCAGCGGCAGCCTCAGGAAATTATAACAAAGAAAAATAGTATAATTCTTGCATATGAAACGGCTCCGCCAACCCCGAACCTCAATCCGCGCCGCGGCGTTGCCCGCGCTGATTCTCGCGGCGGGAATCGGACTCGCGTTTTATCAGCTGACGCCCGGGAGCGAACTGACGCTGAAGCTGAAAATATCGCTGGCCGGAGTCGTCGTGATTTCCGCGCTCGCGCTGACGTTCCTGATCCGGGGGCTGATCGAACGACTCCGGCTCTCCCGCGTCCAATGGTCCTTCGCAATTGGCGCGTCGGTCGCGCTGACGATCTTCCTCGTTTTCTGGTTCGGCCTCAGCCTGCCGCATAAAAAAATCACGCTGCCCGAAAAAACGATCACGCTCTCGATTGATGCGTCGGGAATTCCGCAGCGATCGAAACGCCGCTACGTCTTCCTCTCGCTGCACGACGGATTCCAGGGCGTCCCGCTTTCCGCGTTCAGCGCCAGCGGCGCATGGCGGCGCGAAAACGACCGGCTGACGCTGGAAATATCGGCGACGGAAAGCGCCGCGCTCCAGTTCACCGGCAAAGTCGGTCATGAAATCGCGATTTTCGCGGAACAGCGCCCGGACAGCGGTATCCTGACCGTCGACTGGGGGGACGGGCTCGCGCAGGAGATCGATTTGTCCGACGCTCCCGGCGGCGCCGAGCCGATCCGCGTCGCGCATCGCTACGGGAGCGAAACGCTTTTTTTTGAGCGGGTCGATTTCGGATTGAACCTGCTGTCCGCGATCGTCCTGATCAGCGCGTTTTTCGTGCTTTATTTCGCACTGACGTTTTCTTTCGTCGCGCGGCGCAGCCCGTCCTTCCGCGCCGTCTTTCTCCTGATCAGCGCGGCCGCCGTCGCCATGCGGATTTTTAATATTTTCAATCTCCCGCTCGACTGGGACGAGGGAACGTACTCCCGCGCCGCGATGCGCTACGCGGATAAGGTCCTGACGCTGAAGCTCGCGGATATTCCCGCGATCGAATACAACCATGAGCATCCCGCGCTGGTGAAGCTCGCGTTTTCCGTCCCGATCGTTCTCGACGGGCGCGAATCGTTCGAACGGATCGGACTGCCGTTGAACGAAAAAGCGCAGCTCCAGCGCGAGGACCATGCGATTTTTACTTCCCGATTTGTCAGCGCCTTTTTCAACGTCCTGACGGCGCAGGCGCTGAGCAGCCTGATCCATCCGGTCGCGGCGTTCTTTTTCATGATCCATTCGATGATGTCGGAGATGGGGTCGACGGCACGGCTGGAAGCGATCCCGGCGTTCTTCTCGTTCCTTTCCATTATTTTCGCCTGGCGGGCGCTCAGGGAACAGATCTGCGCGCGTCCGTCCGAAGACGCGGTCTTCGACCGGAAGAGCTGGCTGCTTTCGTCTGCCTGCCTGGGCGCAACCGCGGCGTCGAAGGTCATCTACTGCGTCGTCGCGTTCGCGATCGGGACCGCGCTCCTGACCGCTTTTTTCCGTGCGCCGCGCCGCCGCGCCGAGCTCCTTTGGACGTCGATTCTTTACGCGCTGATCGCGCTCGCGGCGTTTTTCGCGCTGAACCCGTCGCTTTGGTATGATCCGCTCGGGCGAATCGCCGGCATGTTCAATTTTCACAGGAATTACCAAACCGATCATAACAGCCTCCACCCGGCGTATCAGCCGCTGATCTGGATTTTCCGCTCCGTCCCGCTGGCGAAGCCGGGAGGAGGGATCCTGAGCCCGGTCCAGCGCAACCCGTTCGGCCTGATTTTCGCCGCGGACGAGCTGATTCTGATGCTGGCGATAGCCGGACTGCCGCGGCTTTGGAAACGGTCCTCGATTTTTATCGGCTGGCTTGCCGCCGGCGTCGCGTTCATGTTCGTCTGGGGAACGAAATGGCAGCATTACACCTGTATTATTACGGTTCCGATCTGCGTCGCCGCGATGTATGGGGTTTTCGCGTTCCAGGAAAAACTCGGGCGGTATAACGCGGTTCCCGGGAACAACCGTGGCGGCCAAACGCCGGATGATTTTTGAAAAACCGCGGATCAGGGGTCAAAATACCCCCGCCGGTCCGCAGCGCAGCATTAATGAAATCGTTAATGAAAGAAGGAAGAAGGTACCATGGCAATTAACAAGGAAGCAGCACTCGAATATCATCACCGCAACGGCGTTCCGGGGAAGCTCTCCGTCACGCCGACCAAGCCGCTTGACACGTTTATCGACCTCAGTCTCGCTTACTCGCCGGGCGTCGCCTATCCGGTTCTCGAAATCGAAAAGGACCCCGCCGACGCGTACCGGTATACCAATAAGGGCAATCTGGTCGCCGTTATTTCCAACGGGACCGCGATCTTAGGACTGGGCAGTCGCGGCGCGCTTGCCTCGAAACCGGTCATGGAGGGAAAAGGCGTTCTCTTTAAGAAGTTCGCCGGCGTCGACGTTTTCGATATCGAGGTAGACACGACCGATCCGCAGCGGTTCATTGACGCCGTCGCCGCGATCGGGAACACGTTCGGCGGCATCAATCTTGAGGATATCAAAGCGCCGGAATGCTTCCTGATCGAAAAAACGCTTCAGGAAACGCTCGATATCCCGGTTTTCCATGACGACCAGCACGGAACGGCGATTATCCTCGCCGCCGGTCTCCTGAACGCGGCCGAAATCGCCGGGAAGAAAATCGGCGAGCTGAAAGTCGTGATGAACGGCGCGGGCGCGGCCGGGATCTCCTGCGCAAGGCACCTGATCCGGATCGGCGCCGACCCCAAGAAAATTTACCTTTGCGACTCGGCCGGGCTGATTTATCAGGGACGAACGGAGAAGATGACGCCGGAGAAGCGCGAGTTCATGAACGGCGCGGGCCCGGCAGCGTTGGCCGACATCCTCCCCGGCGCGGATGTCTTTATCGGACTGTCGATCGCGGATATCCTGACCGAAGAAATGGTTAAAAGCATGGCGGAGAATCCGTTTATATTCGCTCTCGCGAATCCCAACCCGGAAATCAAGGTCGAAACGGCGAAGCGCGTCCGCCCTGACGCGATTATCGCGACCGGACGGTCGGATTACGCGAACCAGATCAATAACGTCCTCGGCTTCCCGTATATTTTCCGCGGAGCGCTCGACGTCCGCGCGAAACGGATCAATGAAGAAATGAAACTGGCGGCGTCATACGCGCTGGCGGAGCTGACAAAGCTTCCGGTTCCGGATTCCGTCCTGAAATCCTACGCGCTGGATAGCTTATCGTTCGGACGCGATTATATCGTCCCGAAAGCGTTCGACCCACGCGCGAAATGGATGGTCTCGTCGGCGGTCGCCCAGGCCGCGATATCAAGCGGCGTCGCCCAAAGTCCAATCGATATCGACGAATATCAGGCGCGGCTTGGGAAAATGTAACCCGCCTGCGATTAATATGGAACCCGGGGAGAGCGGACGGGAACCCGCTTTTCCCGTTCTTCGTTCCGGACGTTCTACGATATAATTTGAAGCGACAGACACGAAAGAAGGGGATCGATCGGACCAGATGACGCAGCAATTCCAAAGTACCGCCGAAATCCAGGCGCAGGCCGAATCCGCGCGAAAGCGCGAAATTGACTTCCCGATGACGCTGATCGGCGCGGGCTGCGTGCTCGGCTGCGGTGCGCTGATCTGGGCCGGATTCGCCAATCCGGACGCATTCGGCCGCCTGAGCGACAGTCTGGTCACGCTCTTCTTCATAGCCGCGACGCTGCTGACGCTGGCGATGACGATCCTGAACGTCGCGCTGATATCGCTGACCGCAGGACTCCGCCGGACGCTCCCCGAAAAGCTCGGCGCGGCGAACGAAAAGGTTCAAAGCGCAGGCCCGATCGTCCTGGAAGCGATGAACCGGCTCGCTGATCCGCTCATTCGGCTGATCGCGAATTACAGCGCCGTCGCCGCGCTGTTGAAGCGCAAAAAAGCCGCTGCCGACGCAACGCCAGGGGAAGAAGACAGATCGCTATGAAAGACGATAACCTGAGATTGAAAACGATTCTTTACGGAGGCCTGATCGGCCTGTTCGTCGGCCTCGCTTCCGCGTTGATCAAGGTCAGGCGCGCCGAAGAAAAAGGTCAAACCATTTCGTTCTCATCGAAGGATTCGGTTCGGCTCGGCTCGGCGATTTTCGACCTGATCAGCCGCCTTTCCTGAAAATCCAGACGGGACTACCGTGACGATCGCGCCGTTCTTACCAGTTATCCTGATCGGTGGATTCCGGATCGACTATATTATTTCGCCGAAAGGCGAAGCGTTTAACCACGTTCCCGGCGGACATCTTTTTTACAGCGCCATCGGCCAGCAGTTCTCCGACCGCCAATTCGGCCTCATTTCCCGCGTCGGGCGCGATTATCCGGAAGCGTTTCTTGCCTCGCTTTCAGCGCTCGGGATCGATCTCCGCGGCGTCAAACGCGCGATCGAGGCGTTCGATCAGCGCTTTTTTATTCATTATGACGCGAATCATGAAAAAGACTATGCGCATCCGTTAGCTCACTTCGCGTCCGAACGCCTTCCGCTCCCGAAAGCGCTGCTCGGATATGAATTCAGGCAGCCAACCTTTTCGCAGCTCACTCTCCGCAGCGACGAAACGATCATCCCCCGCGATATTCCACCGGATTATCTGGACGCGACGATGATTCATCTCTGCCCGCAGGATTTCCTGACGCATACCATCATCCCGCAGGAATTCCGTCAACAAGGCGCGAAGCGTATCACGCTGCGGGTCAATCCGGATTACATGATCCCGCAGTTTCTCCCGAAGATTGAATCGCTGGTCGGCGGACTGCATGTGCTCTTCTGCGACGAGAGCGACCTCCAATCGCTTTTCAGCAACTCGCCCATACGGGAGCTCCCCGACCAGCTTCGAACGATCTGCGGCATTGGCGTCGACGCGGCAGCCGTTTTCCGAAATGACGACGTTTATCTCCATGATCAGAGACGCGGCGAAGCGCTGAAGATCCCGACGGGCTTTGGAAAGGCGGAGAACCGGACCGGACTGAAAGACGCGTTCTGCGGTGGAATGGTCGGGGTCCTCGCAAAAACGTATCAGTTCGCTCCGGCGCTCGCCGGCGGCGTGGCGGCGGCTTCGGTCGTCGCTGAATCGCCGGATCCGCTCTTCGCGTTTGAATCGATTCCCGGTCTCTTCGACGCGCGCGCGAAGCATCTCCTTTCCTCGGTGGAAAAAGTCGTTCCGGTCAAGCCTCCGCGGAAATGGCGTCGGAGCCCAACGCGCTGATCAACGGCATTCTTCATCGTTTCATCCAACGCGGCTCATGAAAACCAAAGAATCGATTAAAATGATTTCAAAGACTTGAAAAACTTTTTTAGTTTTCCACAAATAAGGTTATAAAAAGATCGAAAATTAACTCGCTTTAAAAAAAACCAGAAAAAGGAGCCCAACGACATGAAACAACTCGCGAAACTGTTTTCCGGAATTGTTATCGGATCGATCGCCGGGATCGCGGCAACGATCATTTTCTCGCCGAAAAAACGGACGGAATGGTTCGACGAGATTCAGGATCGGACCCAGGACGTTCTATCCGAATTCAATAAAGCCGCGGAAGCCTATAAAACTGAAATGCAGAACGATTTAGCCGAACGCCGCCAGAATTAACGCCCCGCAGCGCGGGGAATTTTCGTCTCAATCAGAAATATCCGCTTCGCGGGAGATTTCAATCGTGAATTTTCCCGCCACGCGCGACGCACGGTTCATCGATGTCACGCCGAAGACGCAGGGCTCCTCCTCCCCGTCAGAACCGGCAAACGAACAGTCAAATCGAACCGGAACGTCGGGAGCGGATCTTTCCGTCCAATACAGCGGATCTTTTTTATTTTCGATCAGCTCCAACGCTGAATCCGCCGCCCCGGCGGGCAGGACGCGGCCCACCACTCCAAACGGAAGCGGGAGCCGGTTTTCCGCGACGATAAACCCGTCCCGCGACGTCCTCCAGCCCGTTTTTCCGGTTTCACCCACCTCTACCGTGTCTTCATAGCCAATCGCATCGATCCGAAAATCGTCCAGAAGAACCCCGTCGCCGCTGACCGCCTGGTCCGTGATAACGTCGAATCGAAGCGTCAGCCGCTCCCCGGCGAACTCGCTGATATCGAGCTCCATCCGTTCCCAGTCTCCGTTCCGTCCGCTCAATCCGTTCCCCAAACTGAATTCGGCAGTCCGGTCCTCCTGTCCGCCCGGAAGCGGAAGAACCCGCCAGTTCGCCCCATCGTCAATCGACGCCAACAGGTATAAATAATCATAATCCGGTTCCAGGTCATAACGGATCGAGAACGAGAAGCGGATCGGCACGGCGTCCCCCGGAAGATTGAAGACGCGTTCCAGGGACGCAACCGAATTGTTTTCCGCCCCGGACCAGAAGAAAGGTCCATCGTTCGATTCGGCGATCGCGGTCAGAGGGACCGTCGGCTCGAACGCAACGCTGATCCGCGCGCCGCCATCGCGGCAGCCCACGCTGAAAAAACGGGTTCCATACGGAAGCGTCTCGCCCGAAATCGTCCCGTTTTCACAGCTCAGCTCCGTTATCGACGCCGCACGGTCGGGAACCGGCGCGCGATCGAGCGAAAGGTAGCCGTTCTCCGTCCGCTCTTCGAAGAGCAGCGCCAGATTCGCCTTGACCCAGTCCAGATAGACGTCGTCGGCGCTTAGCTCCGAGCCGACCGCCGCCAGCGCTTCGTCCAGACCGTCCAGGTTATTCCCCTGCGCCAGGGCCCAGGGGCGCAGGAATTCAACGCCGAATCGTTCGCTCACGTATTTAACGAACAGGTACGACGCGCCATAGTTGGGGATCGCCGACGGTTCCGTCCGCCAGAGCGTCATCGACGTATCCGGATTGCGGAAGAACGCGTTCTCGTACATGTCGCTGAACCGTTCGCCCGTAAACGCTTCGGCGAAGCCGGAAAAGCCCTCGTCGATATTCGAGCCTTCGTTCGCATCCTGAAAAAAATGGATCATGTGCTGGAACTCATGGCTCAGCGTATTCACGATTCGCGCTCCGTCATAACGGAGAAGCTCGTCGCTCAGCATGAACATCTCCATCCCGTTCGATTTCGGGACGATATCCGGATGAACCGTGTCGCGCGAAGAGAAATAGCCTAAGATCCCGCGCCCGAGCTTATTCGTAATCAGCGCATGAATTCGCCGATCGCCGTCAATTCCGGGAGACGCTTCCGACCCAAAAACCTGATGCATCAGCGGAACTACCCGCTCGTCAAAATCGCGCAGCCCCTCCACAATCGTTTCCGGAAGCTTCCGGCTCAAATCCCGATCGAGCCAGACGACGAGCGAATCGCCGATCCAGACAATCTCGCCGTCAGCCTCGACCGTTTCCGAGTTATCAGAGTCGATAATGTAGAAAATGCGCCGGTCTCCGATTTTCCAGTCCGGCGGAACGAGCGTCCGCAGCGGGACCGTCGTTTTCCCATAACGAAGCGCAAGATCTTCCCAATCAAACGCCCCGTCGCTCTCCGACGCCGCCGGAAAAACCGCGGCGGGACGATCCCATGCGGCCGAAACAGACCGGCCCTCCGTCAGTCCCAGGGCCCGGCAGCAAATCAGCGCCATCAGAACCGCCGCGCCACGCCGAAGCTTCATGCGTCGTCCCTCCGATCCAGGGCGGGACAAGCGGCGAGCGACGCCCCGGCGCTGATCCCGACGCTGACCCAAAGGTACGGGAGCGCGAACGTATCGACGCTGAACCCCTCGATTAAAAACGCGATCAGCGTAAAACAGGCGGCCAATCCCACAGACCGCAAAATGGGCGCCGCGTTCCTGGACAGCCGCCGCGCCGCCGCGAACGACGAGATCAGCCAGCTCGCAAACAAGGCGAACCCGATCACGCCGGTTTCCGCCAGCAGCCGGATCCAGAAGCTCTTGATATTCAGCAGCGTTTCAGATCGAAAAAGCAGGTCCCGAACTTCAACAAGCCGCAGCGCAGTCGGCGAAAGCACGTCCGAAATATAGAACCCCGCCTGTCCCAGCCCTGCGCCCATGATCGGTTTTTCCGAGAAAACGTTCCAGCCAGCTTCCCAATACACGAAGCGCGAAGCCAGGCTCAGTTTCTCAGCCAAATACGCCGCCGCGTCGGACCGCCCGCTCAAATTCAGCGTAAACAGCTCGCGCATTCGATAATCGAGCCGCGTCAGCGTCCAAAGCACAAGAAAGCCAACGGCCGGAAGCAGGACGATCAACGCCAGGACGCGCAGCCGCCGCCGTCTTCTCGCCGCCAGATCGGGAACCCGACCGGACGAAAAAGAGCTCCGTCCAATCGCGAGCGCGCTCAGGACCAGCGCAAACGCCGCCAGTCCGACCCGCGACAACGTCAGGTACAGCACCACCGCGCCGAGGCCCAGCAGGATCGTTTCAATCGTCATCCGCCCGCGCCGCCAGTCATGCGCGGTTGTTCCCTGAACCGTCGCCGCCAGCCACCAAGGCAGGTACAACAGGTTCAGCTGATGCGCCAGCCAGGACGGCTCCAGCGTAAATCCGACGAAACGCTGGCGGAAAAGCGTTCCGACCGAAAAAACCGACTGCGCCTGACGCATCCAACCCGGATAGCCCTGACGCGTATACCAGAAAGCTGCCTGAAGCAGCGTCCAGATCAGGACGATGACCCCGCTCCAATTGATCCAACGCATCGCAGCGCGAATCCGATCCGGCGTCTGGCAATATGCCATTGCCGTCAGAAAAAAGATCAATCCAATCGCTAACGTCAGCGACGCGTTCAGCGCGCTGCGCAGCGGGGACGCGTTTTTATAAAAAACTCCTTCCGAGCCGGGGAACCGCGCGAACGTCAGCGCCACGGCGACGAGCGCGAACAGGAAAATCGGCGCCGCGGTTGAAGCGAATTTCAAGCGCCCGTTGATCCAACGCGGAAACAGCCACCCAATCAGCAACACCCCCGCGATCAGCCCGGAAGGCGCGGCGACAACGTCCGACCCAACCAGCCGAACGATCAGCGGCATGGAGGTCACCGGCAACAGCAGGAAAAAAGACGCCCAGACGATCGGCCACAGCCGGCTCCAGCGAACAACAAAAGTTCGACCGTTCATGCGCCCGTCCGCAGCTCCCGTTCGCGCCGGATCAGCGAAGCGATCCAGGCGACGGCAGCCGCAGCCACCGCGCCGAGAATCGCGCCGCAAAGCGCGAAGACCGCGCGCGTTCCCGTCAGCCGCCGTATTCGAATCCCGTCAAAATCCGGCGTTCCAAACCGAAGCGCCGATGAAACCCCCGCGCTAAGCCGTTCATAATCCGCCGCCTCCGCGCTCAACCGTTCGATCTCCCGGTCCAACGCCGCGCCGCTCAGGTCGCAGCGTTTCGAGGAGGGTTCCGCGGCTAAATCCAGCCCGCAGCGGACTATCCCCGCCAAAGCCGAACGTGCGGCGTCGGCTTGAAGCGCAGAGCGAACCTTCGCCGCCAGCACCGCCGACGTCGATTCCAGCCAGAGCTGCGCCCGAACCAACGCTTCAACCTCGGACGAGCCTCGAACTGACAGGATCATGCGGTCGTTCGTACGCTGAACCGAGGCGATCGCCCGAAAAGCGGCCGGCTGGAGCCCCGTTTTCGCGGACACGCCATTCAAAACCTCCGCCGAAACCGCGACATCTTCACAGGCGGCGATCATACGATCGACGTCCAGATCGGAAAGCGCCCCAGTCGCCGAAAAATCGACCGAAAGCGACTGCGCCGCGCTCGCGAGATAAACCGGAGCGGATAAATCTGAAAGAAAGACGCCGGCGATCCCGCCAACCGCGATCAGCAGCGCCGTCAGCCACCAACGTTTTACGAAGAAATTCAACAGATATTCCATGCTCCCAATTATAGCCGCTTCTTACACACGTTTTTCTACTCGCTTTTATCCGGGAAAGACCGATCGGACGAATCATAATCGCGGTTCTGCACGCTTCGGTCGGATTTATAATGGATTGAAAGAACAGGTTGAAATCCGGCGAAAAAGGGAAAAAACCGCGAAAATCCGCCGGAAATTGAAAAAAAAGCGAAAAAGAAAGGGCTTTTTCCCGGCATTCCGGGGTAAAAACATGAATAAAACCGAAAATCAGCTGTCAGAAGCGACAGCGGAAAAACCGCGCCCGTTCGCGATCATCGAACGGCTCCTCATCGGGAAGCCGTTAGCGACCGAAGCGTTGGCGCATGAGACGATCGGGAAAGGCGTCGGCCTGGCCGTCTTCGCTTCCGACGCGTTATCGTCCATGGCGTATTCGACGCAGGAGATGATGTTCGTGCTGGCGGCGGCGGGAACGGCGGGATTCAATTTCATCATGCCGCTGACACTGCTGACCGTCGCGCTGCTGGCGTTGCTGACAATTTCGTATGAACAGACGATCCACGCCTATCCGAACGGAGGCGGCGCCTATATCGTTTCCCGCGATAACCTGGGCGACGTTCCGGCGATGATCGCCGCGGCCGCGCTGCTGACCGATTATATTCTGACCGTCGCGGTCTCGATCTCCTCCGGCGTCTCGCAAATTACTTCGATCTTTCCCGAATATTACGCGTACCGCGTCTGGATCGCCGTTGTCTTCGTCCTGATCGTCATGCTCATCAATTTACGCGGAGTCAAGGAAGCCGGAATCGTCTTCGCGATCCCGACGTATATCTTTTTAGGCGCGATTGCCCTGATGGTCCTGATCGGATTCTTCCGATTTTTTACCGGATCGCTGGGGACGGTCGTCGATCCGCCGCGGCTGGAAATCGACGGCGGGTTTCAGGCGGTCAGCCTTTTCCTGATCCTGAAGGCGTTCGCGACCGGAACGACCGCGCTGACCGGCGTTGAAGCGATTTCGAACGGGATCACCGCGTTTAAAGAACCGCGGACGAAAAACGCAGGCCAGACGCTGATGATGATGTCGACGATTTTAGGCGTGCTGCTGATCGCGGTTTCCTTCCTGAGTTTCCGCGCGCAGGCCGTTCCTTCCGAATTGGAAGGAAATATTTCGCAGCTCGCGCGCACGGTCTACGGCTCAAAAAACCTGCTCTACCTGATTACCGTCGGGGCCACGATGATTATTCTGGTCATGGCGGCGAATACGGCGTTCGCCGGGTTTCCGCGGTTGAGCGCGATCCTCGCGCAGGACGGATTCCTCCCGCGCCGGTTCGCCTGGAAAGGAACGCGCCTCGTCTTCACGTCCGGAATTATTTTCCTGTCGATCGTCGCGATCGCGCTGATCCTCTTCTTTCAGGCCAGCGTCAACCGCCTGATCCCGCTGTACGCGGTCGGCGTTTTCTTCTCGTTCACGCTTTCGCAGTTCGGCATGGCGAAGCGATGGCGAAAGAGCGGGCGGCTTTCCAGCGGCGAATCGATCGAGACGCATGGGAATCCGTTGACGTACGATCCAAAATGGGCGTTCAAAATGATCGCCAACGGTGTCGGCGCGGCCGCCTCCGCAGCGATCGCGCTCGTTTTCGCCATTACAAAATTTACCTCGGGCGCATGGGTGATCCTGATCCTGACGCCGCTCCTCGTTGTCCTCTTCGCGCGGATCAAACGTCATTATGACTGGGTCGCGCGCAGCCTGTCCCTGAGCCATGGGGTATCGCGATCGGTCGAGATTAATAAGAATCATATGATCCTGCTCCTGAGCGGCGTGCATCAGTCTTCGCTGAAAGCGTATCATTACGCGAAAACCTTAGCGCCGGAGCTGGAAGTCGTTCATGTCGAAATCGACCCGGAAAAAACCGAAAAAATGCGCCAAAGCTGGGAGAAATGGAGCGACGGCGATCCGCTGATCGTGCTGCCCTCGCCGTATCGGCACTTGCTCACGCCGATCCTGAAATTTATCACCGACCGCGCCAACGCGTTAGCTCCCGACGAAGTCCTTACGGTTCTCGTCCCGCGTTTTATCAGCGACGCCGTCGGCGGCTCGCTTCTCCACGCGAATAACGCGGACGTGCTGCGAAAGGCGCTGATCGGGTTCCCGAAAATCGTCGTTACCGAAATTCCGTTTAACCTGAACGAAATTAAATAGCCGGTTTATCCAAGGAAAAATTGGCTGTCATATTCTTTCCGCCGGGAGGAATCTTTTATCGGAATAAAGTGATATAAACGGAGACATGAACAAATCGATCGCATTCGCACATTTCTTTTTCTTTTTTGGCTTTGATCGCCGGCTGAAACCTGTGCAGCGCGGATAGATTTGCTCGTCCAACCGGATAAGCGACCTCCTGCACGGGCAGGAGGTTTTTTTATTCCGGGAACCGATTCCGTTCAATAGAGGAGAGAACCATGTTAAAGAAGAGAATTTTATCTGTGTTGATTGTCGTTTTGACGCTTTCGCTGTCCGCCGGTCTCGCCAGCGCACGGGACGCTGAATCGCGCTTCAGCGTCGGCGTCCTGCAGCTCGTTGAACACGCGTCGTTGGACGCCGCCTACGAAGGCTTCGTCGCAGGATTGGCGGAAGCCGGATTTGTCGTGGACGAAAACCTGACGATCGATTTTCAGAACGCCCAGGCCGACCAGTCGAACATGGTCACGATCAGCGAACGTTTCGTCAAGAATAAGGTCGACCTGATCCTCGCGATCGCGACCCCGGCCGCTCAGGCGGTCGCCGCCGCTACGACCGAAATCCCGATCGTTTTCACGGCCGTTACCGATCCGGTCGAAGCCCGTCTCGTCGAAACGCTCGAAGCGCCGGGAACGAATATCACGGGCGTCAGCGACGCTGGCCCGATCGATGAGCAAATCGAACTCATCGCCGCGCTCGTTCCCAAGGCTAAAACGATCGGGATTTTGTACAATTCATCGGAGGTCAATTCAGAAATCCAGGCCAAACAGGCGGAAGCGGCCGCCAGGCGGATCGGACTGGAAGTAAAGTTCGGGACGGTCGCCTCGGTCAACGATATCGAGCAGGTCTTAACGTCGATTTCGGACGACGTCGAAGCGATTTACCTGCCAACCGATAATACCTTCGCCTCGGCGATGGCGAATGTCGCCAAGGTCACAGAAGCGAAAAAGCTCCCGGTCATCGCCGGAGCGCAGAGCATGGTCGAAGAAGGCGGACTGGCCACGATCGGGCTCGATTACTATAAGCTGGGCTTGCAGACGGGCGCGATGGCGGCGAAGATCCTGAACGGTGAAAGCGAACCTGCGACGACGCCGGTTGAGACGCTTCAGGATACCGATCTGATGATCAATTTTGATACCGCGAAAGCGATCGGCTATACTTTCCCGCCCGAAATTCTCGCGGAAGCCACGATCAGAATCGGGAAAGAATAGTTAAATAAAAGCGCCCGCGCGGATCGGATCGAAGATTCAGTCCTGACGCTTTAGCGCTTTGCACTGTAACGCTTTATGGTGGTAAAATAAGGGAAACGAATCGTTAAGCGGGAACGCTTCGCGCGCCCGCATTTTACAAGTTCATCTTTTCAGGAGCTACGTTATGAAAAAAGCTGTCTTTACCCTGATTCTCGCGCTCTGCCTCGCGATCCTGACCCCGTTCGCGTCGTTCGCCCAGACCGACGCTATCCAAATCGGCGTCCTTCAGCTCGTTGAACATCCGGCGCTGGACGCCGCATACAAAGGATTCGTCGACGGGTTAGCCGAAGCCGGATTCGTCGACGGCGAAAATATCGAAATCGACTTCCGCAACGCGCAAGCCGACCAGTCGAATCTGATGACGATGAGCGATCGTTTCGTTAAGAATAACGTCGACCTGATCCTCGCGATCGCGACGCCCGCGACGCAGTCCGTCGCCTCGGCGACCAGCACGATTCCGATCCTGTTCACCGCTGTAACCGATCCGGTCGCAGCGCGCCTCGTCGAGAGCTGGGAAAAGCCGGGACTGAACGTGACCGGCGTCTCCGATATCGGCCCGATCGAAGATCAGATTAACCTCTGCCGGCGACTCCTCCCGGAAGCGAAAACGATCGGGATCATCTATAACTCGTCCGAAGTCAATTCGGAGGTCCAGGCCAAAGAGGCCGAAAAGTACGCGAAAGAAGCGGGCTTCAAAGTCGAATTCGGGACCGTAACTTCGGTCAACGACATCGAGCAGGTCGCGACTTCGTTAGCCGCGAAATCGGATATCTTCTACGTCCCGACCGATAATACGATCGCCTCAGCGATTCCCAACCTCGTCCAGGTCGCACAGGAAAAAGGACTCCTGATCGTCGGCGGCGAAGAAGGCCAGGTTGAGTCCGGCGCCGCCGCCACGATCAGTATCAGCTACTATAAATTAGGCCTGCAAACGGCAGCGATGGCGGTCAGGATCCTGAAAGACGGAGCAACCCCGGCGGATCTTCCCGTCGAAAAGCTTGAAGATACCGACCTGATTATCAATCAGGCTTACGCCGATGAAATCGGCTACACGTATCCGAAGGAGATCCTCGACGCCGCGAATACGGTTTACTGATTTGAAATCGCCGGGGAAGGCCGGTCCGATTCAGACGATCGGTCGCTGTCTTCCGCGCCTTTCGGAACTCGAAAAGTATCGAAATCACGCGCGACGACCGTATTCGGAAAAACCGCCGCCGCTTCCCGGAGGATATTGCGGTCGCGGTACCGGCGCGAAACATGCGTCAGGAAGAGCCGACCGACCCCGGCGTCCTTCGCCAGCTGCGCGCTCATGCGCGCGGTCAAATGCGAATAATGCTTCGCCATATCGGCGTCTTCTTCAAGGTAGGTCGCCTCGATAACGAGCGCGTCCGCGCCGCGAACAATATCGACGAGCCGACGCGGCTCGCCGCAGTCGCCAACGACGACCAGCCGCGTCCCAGGGATTTCGTCGCCTAAAACCTCCGTCCCGGAGATGACCCGTCCGTCCGGAAGCGTAACCGAGTTTCCCAGCGCCAATTCGCGCCGCCAGGGTCCCGGCGGGATCGAAAGCGCTTCCGCCCGTTCGGGTAAAAACGGTCGCCGGCTCTTGCGCTCGAAAATATAGCCGAACGAATCCGTGCCGCGATGCACCACCGGGAAACAGGACAGACAGAAATCCGCCGTTTCCAGGATCGGACGATCCGGGTCAACTTCATTGAATTGAATCATCGCCGGGACGCGCGTCCCGCGGCAGACGATTTTCGTCACCAGGTCATTAACCCGAGCCAGCGTCTCGCGTCCGCCATACAGATGAATCGCGTCCATCGATTCCCAGCGGATCATCGTCGAGAGCAGCCCCGCGACGCCCAGAATATGATCCAGATGCCCATGTGTCAGTAAAATTCTATTCAGGTTCCGGAATCCCAACCCGGACATCAGGATCTGCCGCTGCGTCCCCTCGCCGCAATCCACTAAAAACCGATTCTCCGCATAGCGGATCATCAACGCCGGCAAGGACCGCTGAATCGAAGGCGCGGATGCCGATGTGCCTAAAAATGTCAGTTCAAACAAGCCGATTTTCTCTGCTTTCCGATATTTTTCTCAATAGCTCTCGCCGTTTATTGTACCAAAGACGGTATCCGGCGCCGCGGGCCCGGGCCGATTCCCGATATATAAAACGCGGGGACTCCGCCTTGCGCGGAATCCCCAGATCATTTACAATTTAACCGGGCAACGGCTTCTCGGGTGACCCCCTCATCCGGAATGTCCGGATTGCCCATTTTTTATTGACTGACGCACGTTACCGACCGCCGTAATGCGTCCCGCACTGCGCGATCTTAAGCGTATCGTCCGCGATCCAAAAAACAAGCCGGTTCTTCTCGTCGATCCGAACGCTCCAAAGCCCCGATAAGTCGCCTTTCAACAGTTCCGGCTTTCCGATTCCGTGCGTCCCGTTCCGCTCGATATCCAGAATGAGCTTATTAATCCGTTTCAGCGTCTTCCGATCCTGCGCCTGCCAATACAGATACTCCTCCCAAGATTCATCCGACCAGACTTTTTTCATATGACATCAACATCGATCAATTCATGCACGATGCCTCTGCCAGATTCTATCTGAGAAATTGATTTCTTTAATCTCGCCATGTTTTCCGGACTGTAAAACGGATCGGCGGAGACCTCGAACGGGATCCGCATTTCGTTCCCAAGCTTCACTAAAAAGATATTGATCGCAGTCGTCATCGACATCCCAATCGCCGCACACGCGTTCTCCGCGTTCCGTTTAACCGTTTCGTCCACCCGAATATTAATCTGCGCCATCGCTGCGCTCCTTTCTACTACGCCAGAATTATAAAAAATTATAGCTTTTGTAAACAGAAACACTACAATATTTCTATACAATCGAATGAGGGCTCGCGCTGCCCGTCAATCCGCTCGGAACCGCAGGAAGCGCCGCCAGAAGCCCATTTTATAATACGCGCCGACGAAAACGCTGCAAAGCGTCCAGGCGATCACGATCGATAAAAAGACCATTCGATAATCCTGATGAATCCTGACCAGCGTATACGCGGCCGACACGCGGATAACGACGTTGCAGGTAAAACTCGCCATCAGCGGCGCGACCGAATCGCCCATTCCGCGGACGGCGCCGCTCAACACGACGTAGGTATTGACGAGGACGTAACCGATCGACAGGACGCGCAGGATTTCCAGCCCGACCTGAATGACCTCCTGATCGCCGGTAAACATGTACATCAGATTATCGCCGAAGAAGAAAATCAGGAGCGCCAGAACCAGCGTCACGCCCTGACTCAGGATCAGCGTCATTTTAATCCCATGCTTCGCGCGGTCGAGCCGTTTCGCGCCGATATTCTGACCCACGAACGTCGTGATCGCGATCGCAAACGAGTTCATCGGCAGCATGACGAATTGATCCATGCGGGTGACGGCGGAATAAGCGGCGATAACTGTCGAGCCGAACTGATTGATCAGGTTCTGCTGAAGGAGAAAGCCAACTGAGAAAATCGACGTCTGCAGCCCCGCCGGCATTCCGATTTCCAGGATCCGCCGCCCCAGCGCCCAGTTCAGCCGATAACCGCGGAGCCGAATATCGTAATCCTTCTGCTTGACTGCGAGATGAATAAACGTTGTAACCGCGGCGATCAGCTGCGCGCTGACGGTCGCCCAGGCCGCGCCCTCGATCCCCATCTTCAACCCGAACACGAAAAGGATCAGCAGCCCGATATTTATAACGTTCGAAATAATTAAATAGACGACAGGCGAAAACGAATCGCCGATTCCGCGGAAAATCCCCGAAAGAATATTGAACAGGAACATCGGCAGCAGGCCCATGAACATGATCCGCGTATACGTCGTCGCCATCGCCATAATGTTTTCCGGCGTCCCGGTCCAGATCAGCAGCGTTTTTGAAAATAAAGCGCCGACAATCGTCGCGAAGATCCCGCCGCTGACCGTCAGCACGAGCGATATCAGAATCGACTCGTTCAGCTTTTTCCGATCGCCGGCGCCGAAATTCTGCGACACGACGACGGTCGCGCCGGTCGAAATCCCCGTGAACAGCCCGATCAGCAGGTTATTAATCGGGTTATAGACGCCAATCGCCGCGAGCGCTTCGCTTCCGACGCGATTCCCCAGAATAATCGCGTTAACCGTGTTATACAGCTGCTGAAAGACATTGCCGACGATAAGCGGGAGACAGAAATTGAGAATATGCCGAAGCGGCGCGCCCTCGGCCATCGAATGATCCGGTTTTTTAATCATCAGGTTCATCGCAGGCTCC
Source organism: Anaerolineaceae bacterium oral taxon 439 (assembly GCA_001717545.1). Classification (NCBI taxonomy): domain Bacteria; kingdom Bacillati; phylum Chloroflexota; class Anaerolineae; order Anaerolineales; family Anaerolineaceae; species Anaerolineaceae bacterium oral taxon 439. The sequence goes on from CP017039.1 coordinate 2,588,337, forward strand.
CAGCAGGTCTGTCCAGGCCGGATCCGTCTGAACGATTTTTACGCCGCGCTATTGCGCCGCGATCATCGTCAGCACGGAATATCAAAATCAACTGTCAAAAATCGGCAGATCGATCACGGTCGTCCAGAAAAACGCGATCATCGCCAACAGGTAGCGCAGGTTCTCCCGATCGTCCGCCACAGCGACCGGCATATCGATCTGGTTCAGGATCGATTCCGATTTCTTACTCGGCGAAAACATGGCTTCCAGACGGCTGCGAAAGTCCATTTCTTTCTGCTGCAGCCCGTATGAAAACCGCAGCTCCGCCTTCCCGGCTTCCTCCGCCTCGCGCATCTCGTCAAACGAATATGACCGCTCCCAATCAAAATCCTTCGCGCAGGAATACACGCATTTCCGATGCCGCGCCGGCTGAAAATGCGCAATGCCGACCCGAGTCCCCGCCGCGTCGAAAATCCGGTTCGGATACGTCGTTACGAAGCGAAAAAGGCGATGGTTCGGATAGAGAACTTCGACCGCCCCGAGCGGTTCTTCGTCCGCCGAATACAGGTGGACCCGCCGCGCGGTCAGGTTGCGTTTTTTATCGAGAAGAACCTTCTTCGACTCATCTTCCGGGATAAAGCTTCCGTAAATTTCCTCCGGCGTATTGATGTCCGGGTTGAACGGGTTGTACCTCGCGACCAGGAATGCGCCTTTTTTCTGATATTCCGCAGGCTGCTGATAGACGAAGGGGCTGACGAACGAGAAAGCGTATTGATGAAATGTATCCGAGAAATGGACGATCCGATTCACCGTTCCCTCGACAGGGAACCGGATAGCGTTAAAATCGATCATGATAATCATTTCCTATTCTTACTCAAGTAGTTTTTTCTGACGCATTTCTTACACACATCTTCCCTTTTGATTATAACCCGCGAATCCACCATAATCCAAAACTCCCCCAACCGCATTCGCGTCATGCCAGTCGGAGGTTCCTCCGGAAGCGCGGGTGCGTTTCGAGCCGAAAGCGGACGAACGCCGCGTTGGCGTAAACCTTGCACAAATGAGGATGAATCAGCCGGCTCGCGCGAAACCCAGTTCCGAGGCTGAAGCTTAAGGCAGTTGGAGGCACTGACGATCCGTTGTTCAATATCAACATTCTCCCGATACATCTCGTATATGGACGCAACTTAGGCGAACTCCCCGGACTCAAGGTTCATCCTGCGCCGAAAAACGCCGTACGATCGCGGGCGAGCGATCTCCTGATCGTCCTGATATCGATTGAAAACGGGAAAGTCGGCGCGGAAACGCTCGCCGAATGGAACGAGCTGATCGCTGCGTCCTATTTTACCGCTCGCGGTTCGTTTACAATGGGATTCACCGCCGCGGTCAGATCGTTCGCGGACACGCTGCAAAAAGAGTTCCGCGATCGCGAAGCGCCAAACGTGCTTCTGAATCTGGCCGTCATTCGCGATCGGACAATGCTCGTCGGGCATTCGGGTCCGGTAACGACGACAGTGGTCTGCTCGGATCATGTTCAGAATTTTCAGGACATGTCGTCGGAAGGCGCTCGTCAGGCAACGGAAGGGCTCCGCTTTTTTCAAATCGAACTTCATTCCGGCGATATTATTTTCCTGTCCCCGTTCGTCCCGAGCGGCTGGACGAACCAGTCAATCCTTGAAGCGATGAGCTCGTCGCCGGTCAACGTCATACGGTACCTGCTGAATCAGGCGAACGGGAATCTGCAATGCGCCGTTATTCAGGTTAAGGTCGGGCACGGCGAAATCAGCTACCGGTACAAATCGCCGATCGTCGCCAGGGTTGAACTCGGCGGCGCCGGTCCGGACGAGGACGACGTTTACCAGCCGACCCCTGAAGAGATCAGCGAAATCGAGGACCGGATCCGCGCCGCCGAAGAACCGGCCAGAGCGCCAGAGAACGGGCCCGCCGTCCCTGCGTCCTCCAACCGACCGCTTTTCCGTCTTCGCGTCCCCGCCGACCCGTTCCCGTTTACGATCCAGAAAAGACCGCTTCCCGAAAATAACGCGGCGTCCGACGAAGAAAACCGCCGAACGCGCCTTGAAGCGATGGGGAAAGTTGAGATTCCGACGTTTATCGGCGAGAGCGAAGCGCGCCGCCGATCGGAAATCAACGAACCGGAGACGCGCTTGGAAGAAACTGGCCCGAGCGAAACGCCGGACGAAGAAACCGGAGCGCCGTTCCAGAGCGCCCGCGAACGCGTCCGGGCCGAACGGAGGAAACGCGGAACGTGTCCCGCCGCCCCGCCCGCCGCTCGCGGGCCCAAGCCGAAGCGAAAACGCGTCCCGCTGAAAAACGTCCTTTTCGTTCTCGCGCTGACGATCCTGATCCCCGCGATCGTCGGGGTCGTCGTGATCGGGTGGTACGTGTCGAACTCGAATCAGAGTTCCTACCGCGTCAACTTAAGCGGCGCGGTATCTTCCGCTAAAATCGCGCTCGCTTACGACGATCCGACGCTGAAACGAGCCGCCTGGGAAAAGGTTATCGAATTTTTAGACGAGGCGAAAAAATTCGGTTCGTCAAACGCGGCGTCCGAGCTTCGCGCCCAGGCGAACGAATCGATCGACCAGCTCGATAACGGCATCCCGATTCGCTACTATTACGCGCTGGCTGCGTTCCTTCCCGCCGAAACCAACCTGATTAAATTAGAAGCCGCCGGCGATTTCCTCTATGGGCTCGACGGGACGAGCGGCGGGATTTTACGCTTCGCCCGAAGCGATAAAGGCTTTCTCGCAGATCGTACGTTCCGCTGCGGCCCCGGAACGTACCCTTCGTACGCTGATCCCGAAGAAAACGATCCGATTTCGGTTGGGAAGATCGTCGATTTTACCATCCTCCCGATCGAAAACGCGCTCGATCGAATCCTGATCGGCGTCGACCGGACGGCGAACGTTCTCTACTGTTCGCAGAATCTTCAAGGCGCGGCGGGGACGATCCATCCCCCTGTCGGCGGGTGGGGCGAAATCAGCGCGATTCAATTCGAAAACAGGCGGCTGTACCTTCTCGACGCCGGGAAAAACGCGATTCAAAGCGTTCCTTACCTTGGAAAAAGCGGCGTCGGGTCAGACGCTGAATCGTACTTCGGCTCAAAGGGACCGCCGCTGTACGACGTAATCGATTTCAAGATCATCAAGACGGACGTTTTCCTGCTCCGAAAAAACGGCGGAATTGACGTCTGCGACTATAAGGGATATGCGCCGGACTGCGATTTCGTCGAAACGGTCAGCTCGGCGGACGGGCTCCGGACATTCCGGATCGCCGACCGCGGCTTCTTCGATATCCAGGTCAACAACGCGCCGGACACTTCGCTTTATCTTTTCGACCGCAGCCGGCAATCGATGATCAATCTGACGCTGAAGCTTAACCTCGTTCGTTACCTCGTTCCCGACCGCTTTAAGAGCGACGCCACGGACGAAACCGCGACCGCTTTTACCTTCTTTGACCGGGCGACGCCGATATGGGCGGCCGGGAACCGGCTTTTCGTTGGGACGCTTCCCTGAAGCTCCGGAGCGCTACGGGACGAAGATATTGTACTCAAATTCGCAGAATGTCTCCTGATCGTTTTTCAGCGCATACGCCGACGTAAACTTCCCGTCGCCCCCGACCTCGTCCGGCGCAACCATAACGATCGAATATTCGATTTCGTCGTCGATCGCGACGGTTCCCTGCGGAAGGGCGTAGGCGTAAATCGGCGTTTTTTCCGCTTTCAGCCCGGAAACCCATTCCATCATGACTTCGTTCCCCCACTCTTTCGACCCGGTATTCCGAATTCGAATCGTAAAGTTAAACTCAGCGCCGCGGCTGAATTCGCCGTAATAATACGGGCTCAGCAGCGTCGTTTCGCAGTCATATCCGGACGGATTCGGCGTCCGCGTCGGCGTCAGCGTAGGCTGCTGCGTGCCCTCCGGGACCGGGGTCACGGTTGGGAACCGCGCTAACGCTTCGAGGGCATCCAGCCGTTCCGACAGCTCGGTAATTTCCGCCCGCAGCGCCGCGTTTTCCTCCTCCAACGCTTTCAGGCGGTCTTCGAGCAGCGAAGCCGCCTGCTCCACGATTTTATCCAGATCGATTGACAGCGGCTCGATCACGTCCAAGTCCGGCTCAGCAAACGTCGGAACCGTTGGAGTCCTCAATAACGGGATCGAATTCGGTGTTGCGTCCGTTTGTGAATAGACCGGCGAATGGCGAATGAGCCCGACGAAGGGCGCGGCCGCGATCAGGATTCCGATCAGGACGCGTCCAGCCAAGGCAGATTTTTTTCTTTGGTTCATGTTGACCTCCTTTGGAATGAAAAAAATCATTCCTGAATTTAAGTGTACCTGGAATCCGGTTGAATTTTTCCTCCCAGCCGCTCTCTTTTCGTGAACGGTCATGACTTTTCGCGCTTCCGGAACCGAACGAAGCGAAATCCCGGTAAAATAATTTTATCGCTTTAGTTCGTTAGCGCAATAAATGAAAGGAGTTCGTATGAAAAAGTCAACCTTATGGGCGATTATACTGGTCATCTTATCCGTTTTTTCAATCGCGGGCTGCGCCGGAGAAAAGGGCGCTGAAAAGGTTACTTACCGAGTCGCGACCGATCCTGTCTGGCCTCCGTTCCAGATGATCGACGAGGAAACGAAAGAAATTATCGGATTCGAGACCGATCTCGTCCGAGAAATCGGCGCAGCCGCCGGCTTCGACGTCGAATTCGTTAACGTCAGCTTCGACGCGCTGATCGCCGGAATTTCCACCTGCCAGTATGATATCGCCGCCTCGACGATCACGATCACGGAAGAGCGAAAGAAAACGACGCTGTTCTCGGATCCGCTCGTCAAGCTCGGACAGGTCATGACCGTCGGCGACGGTTCCGATCTCGCGGAAAAAGACGATTTCGCCGGAAAGATCGTCGGCGGGCAGACCGGGACGACCGGCGCAATCATGGCGCAGGAATGGGAAGCCGAAGGTGTGAGCGTTTACCGTGGGTACGATTCGATCGATCTGGCGTTCCTTGACGTCAAGAACGGACAGCTCGACGGCGTCCTCTCGGATAATACGATGGCCGAAAGCTACGTTAAGACGCTGGGCGGACTGAAAATCGTCGGGCCGCTCTACTCCGAAGAGGAAATTGCGATCGCGATCTGCCGAAGTAAGCCGGAAATCGCGGAAAAGATCAACGAAGCGCTGAAAAAACTTCACGAGAACGGGAAATTCGACGAGCTCTATCGTAAGTACTTCGACTCCGAAACGTAACGATCGAGGCGAAGGACGCAGGAGCGAATGTACGGAATCTTCGACGCAGTGCGAGCGCTAAGCGGTTTCTCGTTATAATAAAACGCGGAAACGAATCACGCAGGAGATATTTAAAAATGAAAAAAGGTTTAATTACGACGCTGATTATCCTTGCCGTCATCGCGGTTATCGCTGGAATCTGGTTCTTCACGCAGCCGAAAGAAACCGTCTATCGCGTTGGAACGGAGCCGACCTGGCCGCCATTCGAAATGATCGACGAAACGACGAAGGAAGAAACCGGGTTTGACATCGAGCTGATCAAAGCGATCGCCGACATACAGGGCTTCAAAATCGAAATTGAAAGCACGAGTTTCGACGGCCTGATTACCGGAATCGCAAACGGAACGTTCGATATCGGCGCCTCCGCGATTACGATTACCGAGGAACGCAAGGCGCAGATGCTCTTCTCCGAACCGTACATTTCAATCGGGCAGATCATGACCGTCCGCGAAGATTCTGAATGGGTTGAAAAAGCGGATTTTACCGGAAAGGTCATCGGCGCGCAGCTCGGTACGACAGGCGCGATCCTGGCTCAGGAATGGGTCGACGCTGGCGACGGCCCGGCGGAAGTTAAGAAATATGATACGATCGACCTGGCTTATCTGGACCTGAAAAACGGCCAGATCGACGGCGTATTAGCCGACGACACGATGGCGGCCGGATACATCAAATCCCTCGGCGGGCTGAAGACGGTCGGCAAACCGTATTCAGGCGAAGACCTCGGTTTCGCCGTCGCCCCGGGACATGAAGACCTGGTCAGGCTGATCAATGAAGGCGTCGCGAAATTAAAGGGAAACGGCGAGTATCAGAAACTCTTCGACAAGTATTTCACCGACGCGCAATAAAAGTTAAAAAGACTGGTTCCGAACAAGAGAGAAAGCGGGTTTTCACCCGCTTTTTTTTACTTCACCCATATTATCAATTCCCGTACGCGCGTACGGGTTCAGAAAGACAACGACGGAAGGCGCAGCGATAAGCAGCTCAGGCCGCCGTCCTGTTTCCTGAACTCGCTGACCTGAATCGTCGTCACTTTAAATCCGGCGTCAATGAGCAGCTGCCGCGTCTTTGGGAAGCCCTCCGGGAAGAGGACCGCGTCTCCTAAACGAATACAATTCGCCGCATATTCTTCTCCCGGATCGACGCTGATCCGGCGGTACGACGCAAAAGCCGGGTGCGCCAGAATCGCCTCCAAGCCGATCACCGTGCGATCGCCTATATAGCTTATCCCGGTTTTGAGATGCAGCAGGCCCTGAATCTCCAGAATGGATACGAAATCATACGTAAACCCGTACCGGGCTACGATCGCGGCCAGCTGATCCGCGCCGGCCCGGTTCGTTCGCTTTGAGATGCCGATAAAGAAATGATCCTCCGCCCGGCAGATATCGCCGCCCTCGAGCGTCCCCGGAGCCTCGATCCGTTCGATCCGATCGCCGTAGATTTCACGGATTGTCGGCTCGATCCGGGCGGTTTCGCCGTTCCGATTCTTTGTCGCAGGGTTCGTCAGGATCGCCACGCGATCCGTCACGATCGCCGGGTCTTCAACGAAGCAGCTGTCCGGGAAATCGTTCATCGCCGGCAGCGTTTTAACCGGAATTCCCGCCGCGTCAAACGCCGCGATATAGGCTGAATGCTGCGATTTCGCCAGAGCAGCGTCCGCTTTTCCAAGCAGCCCCGGGGTCAGGCCCTGCCAGAAGGAATCGGAAGGGGTCCGCACGATGGCTCGTTCAATGATATTCATAAATCAGTTATCCTTTCTCTCCGCGTCGATTAAAAAACTATCGCTATCTTACCATCATTCCTGAATCTTCGCGCTTTTTTCGCGATCCCCCGATCAGCCGTCCGCCTGATCGGCGTTGACCGTCCCGGCGAAGATGCGTTCGAGAAGGCGGTGGAAGAGAAAAACAGATTTTTCGTAAGATGCGACAAATACAGACAGCGGCGCAGTCCACGCCGCCAAAGACAAGCACCCTGGTTCCCTGAAATCGGGAAACCAGGTTACAGAATTTTACTCAAGAATATTTTCGTCCGCTCCTCTTTTGGATTGGTAAACAGCTCGCCGCGCGGGCCTTCCTCAACGATTTTTCCGGAATCCATCAGCACGCAGCGATCCGCCGCCTGCCGCGCGAAGCCCATTTCATGCGACACGACAACCATCGTCATCCCATCGTTCGCCAGCCGGACCATGACTTCAAGGACCTCCTGGATCATCTCCGGATCGAGCGCGCTCGTCGGTTCGTCGAACAGCATGATCTCCGGATCCATCGCCAACGCCCGGGCGATCGCGACGCGCTGCTGCTGACCGCCGGAAAGCTGAAGGGGGAACGCGGACGCCTTCTCGTAGATCCCGACTTTATCCAATAGCGCCAGCGCTTTCTTCTCAGCCTCTTCCGCCGACCGGCCGAGAACGATTTTCTGCGCCAGCGCGACGTTCTCCAGGACGCTCAGATGTGGAAAGAGATTAAACTGCTGAAAGACCATTCCGACCTTCATCCGCAGCCGATTGATATCCCAGTCATGCACAACCGAACGGTTATCGACGAGAATATCCCCCTCGTCGATCTTTTCGAGCCGGTTGATACTTCGAAGAAGCGTCGATTTTCCCGATCCGGACGGGCCGATGATCATGACGACTTCGCCCGGATAAATATCAAGCGACACGCCGCGAAGCGCCTGAACGTCGTTTTTAAAATATTTATAAACGTCGCGAATACGGATAACAGGGTCAGCCGTTTTTTCCATCATTATTTCTCCAATTTCGTCTTATTTTCGACGATCCTGGCGATCCGCGCCGAGATCAGCGTCATCAACAAGTACAACAGCGCCATCATCAGGTAAGTTTCAATCGGACGAGAGCTGAACGAGAGAAATTCCCGCCCGCGCCGCGTCAGATCCGCGACTGAGACGACCGAAATCAACGAAGAGTCCTTCAGGAGCGCGATAAACTCGTTGCCGATCGTCGGCATGATCGAACGGTACGCCTGCGGCAGGATCACATACCGCATCGATTGCGACTTGGTCATTCCCAGCGACCGCGCCGCTTCCATCTGCCCCGTTGGCAGCGCCTCAATTCCGGCGCGAACGATTTCCGCCATGTACGCGGCGTAGCAGATCGAAATCCCGACAATCGCCATGACAATCGGATTAGCGAGGTACTGCTGAAACGGACGGAAATGAATCGCGTTCCCGACCTGAACGATCAGGGCCGGAACCGCAAAGTACCAGACCAGCAACTGAACCAGCAGCGGAATTCCGCGGATAATCTCAACGTAAACCGAAGTGACCCCGTAGATCACCCGGTTCTTCGATACGCGCCCCAGACCGCAGATCAATCCCAGAATCATCGTCAGGGCAAACGTCGTAATCGTTATAAAAATCGTCACGACAATTCCGTCCTGAACGAAGGTTAAAATTCGTCCGTACGGATCGGGCCGAAAGATCACCAGCAACAGGATCAGGGCAAATACGACGGCGACCAGGCCCCACCACGCGTCGATCGCAGAGAGCTCGCCAGCCTGCGGGAGTTTCGCGATCTTGCCGGAAATCGGCTCGCTCGCTTCTTTTTTCGATTCATTGCTCATTTTCAATCATTCTCCATCATGCGGTCAGGATCGGCGTCAATCGCGCCGCGCCGCTTAAAATCTGATTTCACCGTCCGGGAATGGATCAACGCAAATTTTAACATATACCGGCTTGGGTAGATCGGTTTTCGGAACGCGCGCATGATTTTACCCGCGAAGATCCGCCGAGAGCGCGTCAAGCTCGGCTTCAAATTTCATTGCAGTTTTTTCCCGGGAGAAGTCGTTTCGGATCGCTTCTCTCCCGTTCCGCCCCATTCGCCGTCCGCGCTCACGATCGGCCGCCAGTTCGGACGCTGCGTCGGCCAACGCTTCCGCGCAACCCGGCGATACGAATATGCCGGCGTCATAGCGTTCGACGACGTCCCGGATCACGCCGTCAATCTGGCAGAGGACCGGTTTTCCAGCCGCCATGAAGTCGAAAACCTTATTCGGATAAGTCGTCGTAAATTCGGGAATTGCCTTTAAAATCGCCAGCCCGGCGTCAGCCGCAGCAATCAGGTTTTTAATTTCCGCTTTCGAAACCGGCGGAAGGAAGGTCACGTTCGCAAGCTTCAACGCCTCCGACAGCGCGACTAATCGCGCTTTTTCTTTCCCGCTCCCGACGAAAACGAAACGAATCGCCGCTCCGCGGTCCCTGAGGATCCGCGCGGCGGCCAGCGCAATATCGAGATCGTTCGCCGGCCCGTGCGCCCCGGTATACATGACGACAAATTCGTTCTCCTTCCGCCAGGAAGCGGTTCCAGCCAAGTCTACGTTTTCGTCAGCAGTAAACATCTCCACATCCGCGGCATTCGGGACAAGCGCCGGCGTTTTCCCGCTCAACCGCTGAACATGCGGAATGAAGCCGGGGGAATTGACAATGATCCTGTCCGCCTTCCGATACAGGAAACGTTCCAGAAGCCGCGCGCCCCAGATCAGGACAGGATTTTTCAGCACACCCATCCCAATCGCGAAATCAGGCCACAGGTCGCGGATTTCGAGAAGGAACCGCGCCCGTTTCCGCCGCGCCGCCGCCCAGGCCGAAAGCGCCTGAAACAGGTTCGGGGACGTTCCCCATACGACGTCAACGTCCGCGACCGACAACGCGAGGCGATACGATGAGAACATGAACGAAAAAAACGCAAACAGCCGCTGAACGAACCCCCGGTGCAGTCCGGATGAAGTCGGAGCGTACAGGATCCGGATTCGATCGACCGTCTCTTCGCGAGGCGTATCCGTCCCGCGCTTCGCCTCGCCGGTCAGATAGCTGACCGGGGAAGTAATCACCGTGAGCCGGTATCCGCGCCGAATCAGCCAGCGCGCCAATTCGATATGCCGCGTTCCGCCGGCCTCGCCGGTCGTCACGAACGCCTGATGAATCAACAGAAGATGCATTGTCTTTCTCCGCTTCGACCTCTTTATCCGTTCTCCCGCCGCGGGCGAACGTCAAGCCGAAAATCCGACCTGAGCGTAAACCTTCCGCTTGCGGCGACCGTGAAGACGAGCGAAACCGCCGGAAGGAGCGTCGCGTAAACCGGGGAAAACCATCCCATCAGCGCCGCCGCTTCCCATGGGATCGGACGAACGGCGCCAATTTCACGGAAAACCTTCCCTCCACGAAGAAGCGTCGCCCCAATTCCCAAAACGCGCTCGCCCTCGACGCAGAGACAAAGAGAAAACGCCGCGAATCGCGCACGGATTTTCCCGTTCTCGATCAGGAACTCCACCGGCGCTTCGGGTAAAAGCCAATTGATCCGCGCGGTCCGTACGGCGTTCGAATCCGAACGGACACTGTCTTCGACGAGCCAGCCCGTATCGGCGCGGCTGAGCCGCCGCTTCGCCGTCGCGCCCATGGAACGATACGCGAAATGCTCCGCCATGACGGTCGCGGTTCCGGCTTCTAAAATCCGCGCCGAACGCCAGTCCAGCCAAAGGAATTTCCCCGCGTCGGTCATCGGCTCGATATCGTCGATCACGAGTCCGTTATGCAGCGAGGCAAGCTTCAAGCGGTTCTCAAAACCCGCCGCGCCGTTATAGCGGTAGGTCCCGGGGTCCAGAACGATCGGCTTTCCCTGCGCCCAGATGGATACGTGAAGCTGGTCAGACTGCGCCGGGCGATCGCGTCGAAAGGCTACCGCGCGTAAACTCGCCCATCCGTCCGCCCGCTCCAGCCTTAACGCCGTCCGATCCAGATAAGAAACCGGGAATTCAACGCCGATCAGGCTTTCAGGGAGCGGCTGCGCCCGGAGCCAGACGCCCAGCTCGTCCCATGGACCGGGGGCGAAAAAAGGCCGACCGAAAAAAACCCGCGCGCAGGCCTGAAGCGTCGGACGGTAATCGCCGAACGGGGAACCAAACGCAAAAAGCAGCGCGCCATCGTTATGACCCACGTTATTCGCGCCTCCGGACCATGAATCGACCTCGGCGGACAGTTTTCGGATCGACCGCCGCAGCGGCAAAATCAATTCCATCGGCCAGGTCATGCCGCGCTGCTGCAGCAGGAAATTCACCCAGAGGACCAGTTGAAGCGCGAAACGATGATAATTCGCGCTGTATTGAACGTATTCGCCGTCGGGAAGGAGCTGCGCCTTGAGGGCGGATTGAAAATCGCGCCAGCCGGTTCGGAAATAGCGCTCGCTTCGGCTCCCGTCCGGGAAAATCGCGCCGGCGGTCATCAGCCCCGCCGCTTCCGAGAGCCAGTGGTTATTATTCTGCGCAATTGCGTAATCGCGCGTCGTCAGGATCCGTTCCGCCGTGCAGCGCGCCATTCGTTCCAGAACCGGATCGGGGAAAGGCTCCCGCCCTGCGCTGAAAACTGAAACCGTCAGCGCAACCTGGATCAGGCGCAGCGCGGTTTCCTGCGCCGAAAGCGCCTGAATTCCGTTAAACGGCGGATTTCCTTGAAGGAATCCGTTCAGGATCGCTCCGAACGCCGTCGGATAACGAACGTCAGACGTCAGCGTCCATCCGCGCGCTAAATCTTCCGCCCAGCTGAACCGCGCGGCTTCCCAAAGATCCTTGACGTCGCCGTCCCGCGGCGCCTGAACCCGGCTCCAATGTTGATCGGGGCAAAACACGGAAAAAAGCAGCGGCGTCCGCGCCCCGGTCCGATAGGGCCGATAAAAGCCGGCGGCGATTTCGTCAGCCGAATCGATCGCGCGCGCCCGATTCGGACTCGCGAGCGCTCGAATCGCGGAAAAATCGAAACCAGCGAGCGGAACAAACCGAGCCGCGCCAAGCGAAGAATCGATCGCTTTCCCGGCTCGCTCCTCACGAAGCCGCGCCAGCCCGCTCCACAGCGTCAGGCGGTAGCGAAAATAATGAAAAAGCTTTCGCGACCCAAGCGCGCAAAGGATTTTTACCCCGGTCCGAAGATTCATTCGCCGCCGTTCAGGCTAATTTCCGAAAGACTTTCGACCGCCGGAACCTGAATACCGTCTTTTTGACGGATCGATTCAACCGCCGCAAAGCTCGCGAGCGACGCCGTGAAGATTTCGTCCAGCGGAATCGGCGCTGCCCCGCCGTTCACAGCCGCATCGACGAACGCTTTCCAGGAACGGCTATGCCCTTTGTCCATCCGGAGCCCAGCTTTCGTTTTTTTCATCTCGCCAGCGTTCCAGGTATCCAATTCACGGAAATCGCTGAGAATCGCGATTCGCCCGCCGCTGAAAGCCTCGATCCGCTCTTTCATGCAGGATCGGTCGCCGTTGGCCAGGTACTGAATCGTTCCAAACGATCCGTCGGCGAGCGCGATTTGAATCGCGGCGTTATCGTCCTGATAACGCCCTGAATTCGGAAGCGCCAGAGCCTGAACCGAGAGCGGAAGCGCCCCGGTCAGGTAAGTCAGGAAATCGATCATGTGGCAGGCTTCGCCGATAATCCGCCCGCCGCCAATTTCCGGGTCCTGCGTCCAGTGATTCCCCGGGAGAAAACCGGCGTTGACGATATAGTTGATCGCCAGCGGTTCGCCGCTTTCAGCCAGAAACGATTTCATTTTTTCAGCCAGCGGCGCAAAGCGGCGATTATATCCGACCATGAGAAGCTGGTCCGGATTCTGCGCCGCCGCCAGGTACACGGAACGCAGTTCGTCGATCGTCAGCGCCAGCGGCTTTTCACAGTAAACATGTTTTCCGGCGTTCAGCGCGCGCACCGTCAATCCGCTATGCGCATGATGACGCGTGAGGATCACGACCGCGTTAACGTCCGGATCCTGAATCACGGCGTCAGCGTCCGCGGCGACCTTTGAAAAACCGAATTTCTCGCCGGCCTCCCGCGCCGTTCCTCCGCGTTCCGACGCGATCGACGTCAGCGTCACCGGCGCGCCCTCGAGCCGCATCATCGGCAAAAAGGTCGCGTTTGCATAATTGCCGGCCCCGATCACGCCGACCGAAACCGGACCTGGCGCGATATCCGAACGGAGCGCGACCGCCTCCGCCGCGCCCGGCTCCTTCGCCGTCGGCTCATATTGAAGAAGGACGCCCAAATACGGTTCGCCGCTCTTTCCTTTAATAAGATCATACGCACGGACGCCCTCCTCGATCGGGATGCGATGCGAAATGAGCGGTTCGGTTCGAACCGCGCCGCGCGCGAGGAGCGAAACGAAACTTTCCATGTTCCGGCCTTCCGTCCAGCGAACGTACCCGATCGGATAATCCTGCCCCTTTTCCTCATACGCGGCGTCGTACCGGCCCGGACCGTAGGAACGCGAAACGGTAAAACGGATTTCCTTTTCATAGTAAATCTTCCGCGGAATATTCAGCCCGACCGCGCCGATCGAAACGACCGTCCCGCGATCCCGGCAGAGTTCCCCCGCCAGCGCGATCAGGTCACTTTCCTTCGACCCGGCGCAGATCAGCACATGATCAAAACCGCGCGCGCCGACGAGCTCCGCCGCTTTCGCTTTCACTGCGTCATTATGGCAGGCGTCCGCACCCAACTCTTTCGCCAGCGCGATTCGCGCTTCAGAGATATCGATCCCCAGCGTCACGCAGCCGGCCGCTTTGGCAATCTGAACCGTTAACAGGCCGAGCAGCCCCAGCCCGATCACCAGAACCGATTCGTCGAGCCTTGCCTCCGACAGCCGGAAGCCATGCATCGCGACCGCGCCCAACGTCGTAAACGCCGCCGCTTCGTCCGAAACGGTATCGGGAAGCTTTACGAGTAAATTTTTCGGAACGAGTTCGTATTCCGCGTGAACCGCGTAAGATCCCCCGCCGCAGGCAACCCGATCGCCGACACTGAACCCTTTCAGCTCAGGCCCGACGGCGACGATCACGCCCGCCGATGAATATCCGGGGAACATCGGCTGATCCAGACGGTTAAACGCTGATTCGAGCGTTGGAAGCAGGCCCTCGCGTTTCGTTTTCTCCAGAACCTGTTTTACGAGGTCCGGACGCGCGATCGCTTTTGCGGCCAGATTTTTCTCGGCAAATTCAGACGTCGTTCGTTCCGTCCCAGCGGACACGAGCGAGAACGTCGTCCTCACCAAAGCGAAACCCTTTCCCGGACGCGGAATCGGTACGTCCTTGACAAGAATAGAACCGCTGCGCATGTTTTGAATGAGTTGTTTCATGAAAGCTCCGTTTCCGTTCGAAAATCAGGCAACCCGATTCCACGATCCATCAGCTCCCAAACCGCGCTCCGCTCATGACGCCAGGAAGCGGGAGCCGAAGCCCTGAGATGATCCATCGCTGGGAATAGTTCCTGAAAATTCCGAAAATAATCAAAAAGAGCAGCACCGCGCAAATAATCAGCGCTGCCAGAAACCAGATATCCTCGATCTTTCGTTTCGGACTTTCCGAAGGCGGCGGTCCCGGAATTTCAGGATCATCGCCCGTCGTCTGGTCATACTGATCGCGCATCGTCGTCAGCCAGCTCGCCTCTGGATTCAGCGTCTTTGTCGGCGAAATTTCCGTCGCCCGGAGCCGATAACGCTCCGTCATTCCGAAAATCGAGAGATCGCCGCTCGGGCGCGAATTCAGGATGAGCTTCTGGACATTTTCCGATTCATAAAGCGCGTCCGGCTTCGTCAGCGCGGCGATAAACTCCGCGATCGAGGCGAAGCGAAAAACGATCCTCGGCGACAACGCGCGCATGATTGCGTAATCGGCGTTATTCGGAAGCTGGCAGCCCAGCTGCGCAGGGGAACGCAGCTCGTCGTTCATCGCCCGCGTCGGCGCGTCGAGCGGGGTAATTCCGGTAATCGCCCGATAAATCGTCGCTCCCATCGCGTAAACGTCGCTCCAGGGCCCCTGAGCCGCCTGGCTGGTATACTGCTCCATCGGAGCGTACCCAGGCTTGACGATCGTTCGGACGCTCTTCGTCTCATCCTCGCGGCGAAAACGCGCCGCGCCGAAATCGATCAGCTTCGCAACGCCATCCGACGTGATAAAAATGTTATCCGGCGCGATATCGCGATGAAGCATGCCTTCATGATGGACCGTGTCAAGCGCTTCCATTGTCGGCAGCAACAGCGTCAACGCTTCCTGAAACGAGATCCGCCCGCCGCGAATCGCTAAATAATCCTTCAGCGAGTTTCCTTCAAGGAATTCCATCACGAAATAACCGGTATTATTCTCAAAGAAAAACGAAATAACGTCGACGATATTTGGCTGACCGCTGAGTCGGGAAAGAATCTGCGCTTCCTTATTAAAAAGCTCCAGCCCGCGTCGGAAGAACGCGCCGTTATCCGGGTTTGTCGGCTGAACGCGGCTCCCGGCCCGAAGAACCGAACCGCTCGGGAAGTATTCTTTAATCGCGATACGGCGTTTGGAATGCAGCTCGTATCCCAGATAGGTAATTCCGAAGCCACCCTGACCAAGGACCCTGCCGACGAAAAACCCGTCGTGAAGGATCGTTCCCAGCGGAAGCGCCATTCCGCGGTCCCCTTCCGCCGCGTTATCATAACCGCAGACCGGACACGGATTCGCCCCGTTTATTCCGGAAAAGCAATTATAACAAGTCTGCCCCATCAGTCCCCGCGTTCCTTCCTTCAATACCCTCTCATGCTAATTTTATCATTGCAGAATACGTTCCAAGCGGAGGCTGCCTGAAATCTCGGCGTCCGGAGTTTCCGGCAATGTACCAAAGGCCAGCCGGGAGTTGGCTCGCAGCGGCAATAAATCGACTATAATTGATTAAAACGTTTGGCTCCTTGCCGGCTAAGAAAAAAGGAAATTCACATGGAAACAATTATCGAACAGGTATACGGACGAGAAGTCCTCGATTCACGGGGCAACCCGACGGTTGAAGTTGAAGTCGTTTTGGCCGACGGTAATTATGGCCGCGCCGCCGTTCCGTCAGGCGCTTCGACCGGTATTCATGAAGCGTTGGAGCTTCGCGACGACGATAAAGAACGCTATGGCGGTAAAGGGACGCTGAAAGCCGTCGAAAACGTTAATAACGAAATCGCCGACGAATTGATCGGAATGGACGCGACGGATCAGATCGAAATCGACCGCATGATGATCGATCTGGACGGAACGAAAAATAAAGGGAAACTGGGCGCGAACGCGATTTTAGGGACCTCGCTCGCGGTCGCGAAAGCGGCGGCCAACTCGTTAGGATTACCGCTCTACCGCTATATCGGCGGCGTCTGGGCGCATACGCTCCCGGTTCCGATGATGAATATTCTTAACGGCGGCGCGCATACCGGCTGGCAGTCGACTGACTTCCAGGAATTCATGGTCATGCCGTTTGGCGCTGAATCCTTCGCCGAAGGGCTCCGCTGGGGCGCGGAAATCTATCATAAGCTCAAAGCCGTTCTCAAGAGCCGCGGCTACACGACGCTCGTCGGCGACGAAGGCGGATACGCCCCTGCGTTGAAGACGAACGAAGAAGCCGTCGAAGTGATCCTTGAAGCGATCGAGAAGGCTGGATACAAGGCCGGCGTCGACGTCGCGATCGCGCTCGACCCCGCCAGCTCCGAACTCTACGACGAAGAAACAAAACGCTACAACCTGCGCAAAGAAGGCAAAATGCTTTCCAGCGACGAGATGGTCGCGTTCTGGAAGAACTGGATCGACAAGTATCCGATCGTCTCGATTGAAGACGGCCTGGCGCAGGACGACTGGGACGGATGGAAAAAGCTGGTCGCTGAAGCCGGGGACCGCCTCCAGATCGTCGGCGACGATCTCCTCGTGACCAATCCGGAACGCGTCCGCCGTGCGATCAAAGAATCCGCCGCCAACGCGCTCCTTGTCAAGTTCAACCAGATCGGTTCGCTGACCGAAACGATCGAATCCGTTGAAACCTGCCAGCGCAACGGATGGCGCGCGGTCACGTCGCATCGCTCCGGCGAAACCGAAGACAGCACGATCGCCGACCTGTCGGTTGCGCTCAACATGGGCCAGATCAAGACCGGCGCTCCTGCCCGGTCGGACCGTGTCGCGAAATACAACCAGCTGCTTCGGATCGAAGAAGAGCTGGGCGACGCCGCCGTTTACGCCGGTTGGAACGCGCTCGCTTTCCGGGCCAATAAGTAAATCCGCCATGCGCGGGCGCAGCGCGGCCATCGTAAAATGTCTCGCGCTGAATTAAAAATTCGTTTGAAATTGCTGGCGAATCCCGTTCTATTGTTGAGCGGCGATTCGCCAGTTTATTTTATATCATTTTATTTCCATTATATGCGGTTGATTTAATGAACTGCGATTTTATCGGTCGCTGTTTTCCCGGCCAAATCAATAACTTCGGAGCATAATTCCCAGCGAAAGACTATGAGATATATGGGATAGTTTTTACAGAGATAGACGGGGACAGCAACCCGCATCAGAAACCTTAATAATATAAAAGAAAGACCGAAGATATTATTTACAATTCACCGATCGGCGACAATTGAAATGACTATATCATCGACAAACTTACAGAGGAAGAACGCGCTGAAATAGACTTGAGAGCGGCGCTGATCGGGGAATTTATTAAAGCCCGTAAGGAATAAGGCGTATCAGGAGGCGCGAACCGAAGCCCAGATTTTGAAACCTTCTTCTGAATTCATCGTATATCTAATAAAGAAACAGTGAATCCCGTCCCCTCAGCGCGCAAACCGGATAGAATTAAGCTAGCGAAATCCAACCGAAGGAGAAGAAATATGGATATCGAAAAAATTATCAAGGAAGTCCGCGAAGCGATTATCGAAGGCAGCGAACAGGTCGCCAATTCGATCATGGACAGCGAAGCGTTTGAAAAATACCGAAATTCCCCTGATAAAATCGGGGATTTCGTCGACGATCTTTCCGTTGGGATTAATCACCTCGGCGATCAGATCGGCGACTGGTTTGAAAAAGCCAAAGAATCGACCGAACCAGTTCGCAGGAGAACCAAGGCGGCGATCTACGAACGGATTTACGCGGAATACCGGAAAGCCGGTCTTCCATTCGGCGATACGCACGACGGTTTCATGAAATGGGTCAACCAAAACGGGACGGAGCTCCGCGCCGGTCTTGAGAAAGGCCTCGACGGAAGCCGGGAGGCGATCCTCAGCGCCGCGAAACAGGCGAAATCGGCGATCGAAAACGCGCTTCAGCCGAAAAATAACGATGAGGCAGAGGAAGTCGACAGCGTTATAATCGAAGAAACGATCGACCGCGTCCTGAAAGAAACCCGGAACACGGATCAAAGCGTTTCCAAAGACGCGTAGTTTCCGCCGGGTCAGGATAAATCATGAGAGGGCCTTGCGTTCAGGCCCTCTCTTCTCTTTCCTCATGCCATCCGTTCGCTTTATCCGTCGACCGGCCTGGCGAAAATCGCACGGCGATCGGTATATCCGCCGTCCAGCGATTCATTTTCGCAGGTCACCAGCACGATCGATCCCGGATTCGGAACCGTCAGCGTTTCGATCGTCTCAAATTCGTCCGGCGCAACCAGCCGGTTTTCATACACTTCAAACGTCAGGATCGTCCCATCGCCCTTCCGGACGAAGATCCGGTCGCCGGTTTCCAGCGTCCCGATCGTCAGGAACGGCCCCGCCTGATCCGGACCCAAATGATTATGTCCCGCCAAGATCGAAACCCCGTCGCCGGGAAGATCGAACCCCTCCAGGACGCCGACCTGCGAACGCAGCGAGCTGACGTCCCAGGTATTTTCCGCGAACGGAACGACGACGATTTCAGCCGTGATATTCGCAATCGGCAGCTCCAGCTGCATTCCGGTCGACGGCAGCGCCATCGCCGGGGCGTTATTCAAACGCGCAAAACCCGTTTGCGGAATGACCACGAACTTATCGCCCGGATCAAACGGAACGTTATGATCGTTGGGAACCAGACCAGGAACGGGAGCAGCAGCCAGCGGCAGCTTCGCCTGAACGGCGTGACCGGCATCCGCGCCAGCGACTGGGTCCGTATCAGCGGGCAACGCCGAGGTTCGCTCTGAAACCAACTGCGGAGCCGAATCCGGCGCCGTTTCGATCGGCAACGTTTCAGCCGGCGTTTCCGCAGCCGCATCGGGGAACTTCGCCGCACCGGAGCCCGCGAAATCTTCCTCGGGCAGCGGCATTGCGTCAAACGGCGATTCGGTAAGAGCATCGGGCAGCGCCTCAGACAGGCTCGCCGGCGCGTCCGCCCCATCATACGCCGAGTCTTCGGTTCCTGTCGCAGCGTCCGCGTCCATCGACTCCGCGACCATTTCAGCGGCAGAATCCGGCTCAGAGGGGATCGGATTTCCAAGAGCCAACGAAACCTCGCTCCCGTCCGGCGCGTAAAAGCCATCCAGGACATGCGGGTTCCAGGTTTGAATTCCGTCCATACCAGACGTCAACGCCTTCGCGCCGGCGAGCAGGATCGGCTCGCTCTTCCCTCCATCGGCGCGAACTGGATAAAACGTCGCCGCTTTCGCGAGAAGCGTCTCGTCAACGTTATTCGAACCAGCGCCCGGAGCCGTCTGCGTCGGCTCAGCCGCAGCAAACGAAGCCACCGGAGCGGAAAGGGCCGCCGCTTCCGATGTCCAGATCGGCGTCAGCTCGATCGAATTTTCCATGACAATTTCCTCGCCGATCCCGTACGTCCGGCCGCCGGCCTCCCGCCAACCGGTGATTACGAAACCGCTCCTGACCAGCGGATCCGGACTCCCGTCCGAAGCGATCCCGAAGTTCCCTGAAATAACCGCCTTATCGCCTCGGCGATATTCCGTCCAGTCTTCAACGGCCGTCCCGGATTCCGCTCCGTCGGCTCGGTAGGCAATCGTCAGTCGATCGTCGGCGGCCGATTCCGAGATCGTCACTTTCGTATCGCAATAAACCGGTAAGTAGAACCGTTCCGTATCTTCCTCGACGGATACGCGCAGCGTATACGTTCCCGGCTCGATAAACTGCCCCGCCTGACAGCTGTCGAAAGCGACGCCGTCAACAGAGCAGGCGAAAATCAGCGCGGCGTCGGAAACGGGCTTTTTTCCCGAGCCGGAAACGAGGAAAACGTCCGCGTCAAAATATTTTTCAAACGCGTCAAGCCAATTTCCGGTACCGTCATAGACGATCGGCGCTTTCTGATCCGACAGGTCTATTTCAGTTTCACAATAGTTCACCGCGCTGCATTCGATCTCGGCAGCCCGAACGGCTCGAACGCCGAGCACAGCGAAAACGCCGATACAGATCAGCAGCCCAATCCAGAGTTGACGAACTCCGAAGCGTCTTATTTCAATATGGTTCATTCCGCTTTCACTCCATTTCTCCATGTGGGTGTTCCACAAGCTCAGCCAATAAAGTCCTGTTTCTTTTTCTGTGCAATTGTTATGCCAGTCTGGAGAAAAGCGGAAAAAGGGAAACACGCTCAGCTTTCGCCAAGAAATCGATAAACGATGCGACGGAATTCGTCTTCGTCGACCCTCGTCTCCGCTCTCAGCGCCTGCATCGTCCGGACCGCGTTCCAACCCGCCTGACTGGCGCGCAGGTTGTCGCTGGCGTTGATATCCGCGCCAATCATGCGGATTTCCGCGTCAGGATCAACGCGCCGGTTCGCCAGCGCCGCCCGCGAAACGACATGCGCCAGAAGTTCGCGAAGCTGATCGAGGAAAAACTGCTGCCGTTGTTCATAGCCGCGATAGGCTGACCCGCCCGACGCCTCCGCCGAGGCTTTATTCTCCGATTCGGGCTCCGCGAGAAAATGCAGCGGGACGCCGGCGCCAACCGCGATCATCTTTTTCAGCGCGATCCCATCCTCCCCGGCTTCATGGCTTTCAAGCCGGGGCGAAAGGACCGACCAGTCCTCCTGCTCCGTCGTGACCAGAATCGATCCAGGGGAAGGCGGCTGCGCGTTGAGCGCTTTCTGACGCAGCGTCCGCTGGGCCTCGCTGGCCAGTCTCGATTTGACGACGAAAAGAAAACTGTTTCGATAGCGGTTCAGCCGCGCGCGATCCTCGAGCCATCCGGAATAACGGCGGATCCATTTGATCACCGGAACCAGATCAGAGCTGCCCCAGACCGTCCCGACCGGCCGATTTACCGCGACATGATAAATCGCGTCCGCAGCGGTCGGAAGCGTCCGATCGGCGGCGGCGACGCGTTCCGTCCGATATCCGACGGGGCCGTCGAACGCGCCCGAACCGGCGCGGATTTCGTAAGCGACCGCCGTCTCGGCATCATTCGGAAGCGTATCGATCCGGACAATCGCCGCCGCCGGAACCGCGCGAATATATGTCTGCCCGCCCGCGTCGGTCGTCAGCCGCAAAAATAGATTTCCGCTCCGCGCCAGCTCGTCCGACCAGTCCGCGACACGGCGATCGAGTTGATTGAGCGGATGGTTCCAGAAGCTTCGCAAAAAACGTTCCGTCTCCGGGTCGGATACCTGAAACGCGACGCCGCGCCCGACGACGTACTGCGTCGTCAGCGAGACGATCCGCCGGGCCAACGGATTCTCGTACCAGGCTCTTAACGACGCCATATATCCGGAATTTCCGTCCAACCCGTCGGGATGACCCGACGTTCCCCGCGGGCAGGCCGCAAAATCCTCCGTCTCCGAAAACGCTCCGCCGGTCGTTTCGCCGAAAACGCGCGCCAGAAGCCGCCGAACCAATGATTGTTCGCTCATCGTACCCTCCGCTGATTCTGAGTTGTTTTCGATTAACCGTAACGGGAAGGAGGGAAAAAAAGAACCTGTGAATTTTCATAGGTTCTCGCTCATCGCAGCGCTTCTCCAGAAATTTACGGGAAGCCTGACCATGGAATTGGGATCAACGCCGTTTCGGGCGGATGACTTTTTTTCAGATAATCCCCATCTTCTTCCGATTCGTTTCCATCCAATCTTTCGCGTAATCGACCAGCAAGCGAACGGGGACCAGTTTACTTTCCGCCGCGCCGATCCGCCCGTTGAGGACTGCGCCCGTTTCAGATTCAAAATCCGCCCCCAACGCAGGGAAATCGGCGGAATACCAATCCGGCTCCTCAAACCAGACCCATTCTCGCTTTCCATCTTTAATCATCGCGCAACCGGAGCGCGTCGTTCCGGTCCGGCCGGATAAGACTTCGGCTAAATGCAGCGCGGTACAGCATTCATACGAAACCCCAATCATCAACGCCTGCGCGTTCAGCCGGTACAGCGCCCCAAGCGGACTATCCATGCCAAACGCAGGCGTCAGGACATGGGTTTCAAGAATCTGGCTGCTGTATTTCCCGTTGGCCGTGAACGAAGCCTGCGGATGGTTCGAACGGCGGGTTTTGGGATAAACGCGGAAAAGCTCGGGAATACGTCCAACCCCGCGAGTTGGGGTGCGCTCCTTATCAAAGGGCGGCATCTCCCGACAGATCGTCTCAAACCAATCGTTCGGAACAGGAGGATTTCGCCATTGGCCGGGGTCGCTGTTGTCGCTCGATTGCGCCGGCATGACAACCGTCCCGCTCCCGCCGACTATCGACAGCAGCGCGTCGATCACCGTCCGTTCGCCGCCGACCGTCCAACCGATCTTCGAGAGGGACGAATGAACGATGACGACGTCTCCATTCGTCAGCCCGATCGATTTCAAGCCGGTCCGAATACTTTCAAACGTATTCGGATATTCGCTTCTTTCGATGACGCCCCGCTCCCCTTGCCCCTCGCTGACGCGCATGCAGCCTCTTCCTGTCCAAGCCGAATCAAAAAGTCTTTCAGTCCGAACCGAACCGTAAGTTTATCGCTAACTGCCCGAAGCGCCGGAATCCTCAGCGTCAAAAACGAAATACTGAATATCGCTGAATTCGCAGGATTGCCCATAATCGAAATTGGTCCCGGAAAAAACCGTGAGGCCGGCGTCGCCCTTCATGAACCAGGAGGCGTCGGTAACCGTCCCCATCAGCCGTCCGTTGTACATGACGGTCAGCTTATTGTCAACCGCGATCAGCGTCAGCAGCGCTTCGCCCTCTAACGACCAGGTCCCATAGGAATACTGAATAATCGGAGCGAAGCTCCCGTTCCGAACTCCCTGAAGGTAAATCAGCCCGTCAAGCGCGATAAACGCCTGGACATAGTTCGACGCATCGATGCGTCGAATCGTAAAGCCGCAGCCCGCATGTGGAAAATCCGGATGATCGTACGCCGATTTGAACTTAATCTTCGCCTGGACCATCGCGTCAAATGCGTGATGATCAAACATTGCCTGATCGAAATAGCCCATATTCGCCAACGTCAGCGTTTTCCCCTCGATCGGGTAAAAGCGCCCTTCGACGCTTGGGATCCGCCCTTTCAGGTAAAGCATCCGCAGCGATCGCGACAGGTCGTCCGGAACGCCCCCGCCGGGAGCTGCCTCCGCGGCGACGGGCTGCGGCGAGACGGAAACGCTGAGGCGACGGAAATCGATCGTCGCCGGATCCGTTCCGATCGGCTGAGCGAAGAGGCCAATATTACCATCCGAATTCCCAACCCGGAAGGCATCGACAAAATCGCCCGCGATCAGGAAATCCGCCCACGCGCCGCGGACCTGAATCTGAACCGGAATCATGTCGCCGGGATCGACCGAAGTAAACGGCGTAAACGGGATCAGCTCGCGCCAATCGCCCGCCTCGTTCCGAAACAGCGCGTACGTCCGATCCGAACAGGCCATGAAGTTGTAAAATGAGCCCGCCTTTTCGGCGAATACAACCCCGGAACAGGCGTAAGGCTCAAACGCCGGCATCTGCACATCCATTTCAATCTTCAGCTGGTAATCGGCCGGGATCGTCAGGTTTGGAATCGCAGCCAGACTATATTTCCTGTCCGCAGACTGGATCGTCCACCGGTACGCGCCGTCAGCCAGGCTGCGGCTGATCGTAACGCCGGCCTCCTGCATATCGCCTAACGGAAGCGCGAAGTTTTCCGGCTCCGCGATCGAATCTTCAAAAACAGGGACCCAGATCGTTTCGTCCGCGGGCGGCACTGCGTCATCCGCCGCGCACGCCGGAAAAGCCGCCGCACATGTGAAAAGAACCGCCGCAGCGAGTACCAGCGCCCATTCGGCGCGCCGGAAGCGAAAGCCTGAAAAGCCGAAAGAATCGATTCTCTTTTTATTCATGATTTCTCCTGATATCCTATCCTCCCGCCCGCCTACAGCAGCGAGACCGGGTCCATTTCAAAACGCGCATCGCCGAAATTAAACCCACGCAGCGTATCGGCGATCCGCGCTCCGCGCAGGACAACCTGCCAGCGGTAACGATCGTTCAGCTTCTGATAAAAACAGGGTGTCGGACCGATCAGGCGAATTTCTCCGCCGCGCTGCGCGATGACGTTTCGGAGCTCCGCCGCTACGCGAAGACAGCGGGACTGAGCCCGCTCCGGGCTTCCGCTGATGATCAAAACACGCGCCATTCTCGAAAACGGCGGGTACCCCAACCTGCGTCGATACGCCAGCTCCTGCGTATAGAACGCGTCGGCGTCGCCCGCGACCGCCGCAGCCAACGAATAACGCTCCGGCTGATACGTTTGCAGTACGGCGCGACCGGGGGTTTTTCCCCGCCCGGCGCGTCCGATAACCTGCGTCATGAGCTGATAGATCTGCTCATCGACGCGATAATCCAGCAGCCCGCCGCCAATCTCCGCGAGAACGACGCCGACGAGCGCGACGTCGGGTAAGTCGAGCCCCTTCGAAACCATCCGCGTTCCGATCAACATGTCCGCCTCCCGGTTCATGAAACGCGACAGAATCTCCTCGACCGCGCCTTTTCGCCCGGTCATATCCGAATCCATGCGCAAAATCCGTGCCTGCGGGAAGGTCTCTTTCGCGAGAAGCTCGACCTGTTCAATGCCAGCGCTGAACCGATTGATCTCCGTCGATCCGCAATGCGGACAGACGTCGGGAACCGCGGCCTTGTAGCCGCAGAAATGGCATTCCAGCCGCCCGGTCGACTGATGCAGCGTGAGATTCAGGTCGCATTTCGGGCACTTGAACGCCTCGCCGCAGGCAGCGCAAAACGTATAAGAAAACGAGCCGCGCCGGTTCATGAACAGGATCGACTGACGCCCCGCGGAAAGCGTCCGGTTCACCGCGCCGACCAATTCCCGGCTGAAAAGCGATCGATTCCCGTCCTTAAGCTCCTCTCGAAGATCGACAACGGTCGCCTCTGGGACGGTCGCCAGCCCGGGACGCGCCGTCATCCGCAAAAAAGTCCAACCGGACCGCTCCGCCTTGTACCGCTGCGCGACCGTCGGTGTTGCCGAGCCGAAAACGACGGCCGCGCCGGCAATTTTCCCGTAAGCGACCGCCAGTGGGCCCGCCGAGAAATACGGCGCGCTTTCTGATTGATAATACGAATCGTCATGGCACTCGTCCATCAGGATCAGGCCCAAATCCGGTAACGGAACGGCGAAGGCGGAACGCGTCCCGACGATAACGCGGGCACGCCCGGATCGTCCCGCGTTCCAGGCGTCGAACCGCTGACCTTCAGATAATTTCGAATGATAAACTGCGACCTGCCCCGGGAACCGGGCGCGGAAACGTGCGGCGAGCTGCGGCGTCAGGGCGATTTCCGGAACCAGGACCAGGACCTGCTTTCCGAGCGCGATCGCCTCGCCGGCAGCGCGCAAATAGACCTCGGTCTTCCCGGAACCAGTAACGCCCTGAATCAGCGCTGCGCCGTCGCCATCTCCACCTCGCAGCCGATAAGAAATCGCGGCGACCGCGGCCGCCTGCTCCTCCGTCAGCCGGATATCCGACGGAGCCGGATACTTCTCAGGGAGCGTCTCCGTATATTCCCGGGCGACGTCAAGCTCGACGATTTCCGCCAGCCCCAGCTTACAGAGCGCCGTCAGATCAGCCGTACTCCCGCCGCAGGCATGAATCGCCTCCGCCGCCTGCGCCGGGGAATCCTGATTCCGCAGCCAGGTTACAATTTCACAGCGCCGCGTTTGAGCCGGTTCGGATTTCGCCAGCCGCCCCTTCCGCTCCCCGGCGAAGGCCCGCCCCGCTTCCGTAAGCCGAACGCCTTTGACCGTCCTTTTCTTATCCTGCGGCCTTTTCAAAGCCAACCGGCGCGCAACTTTCCCCGACCGGATCAGGCGGCCAATGACTTTACCCAGCTCAGCCTCGAACGGAAATTCAGCCGTCAGCGCTTTTTCCGGAACCGCGGCGCCGGTCGCACGTTGAAGTTCGGCGAGCCTGCAGAAAACGCGATCGCCGATCGGCGCCGATGGATCGAGGGAATCCTCGAAAACGCGCCCCTGAAGAGGCTCCGCGTCGAGGATCTCGGGCGGGATTTCAAGGAACGCTTCGGATAAGCGCCGAATCTTCTCGGGCATCACCACATTCATGCAGGCGGACAACGGAGAAAGCGTCCATTTCGCAAGGGCAAACCCTAATTTCAACTGGGCCGCAGTAACAATCGGAGCCTCATCGATCAGGAAAAGAACCTCTTTCAGCCGGTCAATCTCGCTCGAAGCCGCGAAACCGATGATCATTCCCTGAATATAATCGCCGCCGAGCGGAACCGCGACGAGACTTCCCAGCGCCGCCCGGTCACGAAGCGATTCGGGAACCGCGTAATCAAAGACCCCCTCGCCCCGCGGAATCGCGGTCAGAACCTTCGCGATCCTTCTTCCGTCCCGGGATTTCACTTCATTCGCAGCGCGATCCAATTTCATTCCTCGGCCATTTCCCGTTCAGCGGAGAAAATACCACCAATACAGCGACAATGCGTTGACCAACATCCCGACAATCGTCAAGAGGATAAAAAACCAGGATGCCCGACCGCGCATTCCCGCCGCCATCAGGAGAAAAAGCGGGAAGACAAAATCCATCAGGTAGCGGTACCCGATCTGCTCCGCCCCGGTATTATGATACAGCAGCAGCATTCCAACCGAAAGCAGGATCGAAATCCAGGCGCCAACGCGCCAGATATCGGTCCGGACGCGTTTTCCGGACGGAACGTCTCCGCGCCGGAAAGCGTAAACGATCGGCGGCGTCATGATAAAGATCGAGTACCCCGCGATTCCCGGCCGAAAATAAACCGATCCGCCGTCTATCCCGACGCGCGGCAGCGCCGTTATCATTACGCGCCAATTCGTCGGAAGGAAATGCGGATGGAACATGCCGTACCGACGGGCGGCTTCAACGATGAAAGGAGCGCCATTAATCGTCACGTACCCGAAATCAAGCCCATCGCCAAACCGCAGCCAATTATACGCCAGCAACAGCGCGACCGAGAGAACGACCGGAATCGCGGCCTGAACCGACCAGCAAACAAACGCCCGCAGAGGAAACGTCCTAAGCGTAAACGCCCCGCGCGCGTACATCCGCGCGAGCATGATCCCGGCGAGAAAAAAAGCTGTCGGGAAAACGTTCGGGCGGCAGAGCATCGCGCAGCCGAGCATCGCGCCGATCAGCCATGGAGAGCCGCCGCGCAGCGTCGCCAGACAGGACAACCCGATAAAACAGACGGTCATCAATTGGGCGACAAACCACATCTGCCCCAGCGTAACGAGCCAGGGATTATTCGTGCCAAGCGCGAAAGCAACCGCCAGCCAGAAAATCGCGGCATCGCTCAGATCGAAAAATCCTGCTCGGATCGCCGCGCGTACCGTCCAGATCAGGATCAGGACGTTCAGCGCGCCAACCAGCGCCGAAACGACGGTCATATTCACGCCATCCAAACCAAGCCAGGCGACGAACGGAATCAGGACGAGCGCAGGCATCGGCGGATTTGGAACGTACCAGCGCCCCTGGAACAGGGTCAGATCATGATTCGTCAGCGGATTTTCCAGATACAGCCTTCCCTTCAGGAACGCGTCCGCCAATTCACCCCAGTACGCCTTCGCCGGCGTATCGGTCCGGATCACCCAATAAGCGGTCAGCCGGAAAGAAGCGAACGTCAGCGCAAAGATAAACGCGTCGGTCAGAAAAGATACGAGCCAATCCGGAACCCGGTTCCCCTTTCCCCTGGACACGTGCGTCAGCGCCAGCAGTCCCGCGAACATCGGAGCCGGAAGAAACGTTACGCCCGCATGAAACAACCGGCGGCCCCAGTCAATCGAATCATAATACATGAACCCGGCCGCAAAGATGAGCAGGAAAAGACAGATTCCGCTCCATCGCAAAGCCGGTCTGTCTCGATCCCCTCCAGCTCCCAACCGTCCGAGGTACAGCGAGAGCTGAGCCGCCAGCAGCACGATCCAAACCAGCAGCGGGCCCAAACGCGCAGCGATCGATCGCGCCGTCCCGTCCAGCGCATGCGCCGGGCCGGCCGCGAAAAAAAACAGCGCCGCCGTCAGCCAGAAGAATCCCCATGCCAGCAGCCGGGCGGCGTTTGCCGCAACCCGAAGCGCATGGGACGTACGCAGGCTGCGCTCGATCCGATCCGCGAAAACGGATACGCCAAACCAGCCGGCGTCAGCGGCGATCATCAGCGCGACGATCAGCAGCCGTTCACGCGACAACCCGAACAGAACGGCGCTCCCGCGCTCAGACCGCGTCCAAACGCTCAAAACGATCGCCAGGATCCCCTCGATCCCTGAAAGCAGCGCAATTCGCCGCAGCGTCGGCGGACGACGCTGCGATATCGAGAACAGTTCGTTCAGACCCATGAGATAATTTTACTGCAACGAAGGACGAAAGCGAAACCCCGCAGTTGGTATAATGGCAGTATCATGCTTATTGGGAGGATTGAGATGAACAACAAAGATTTTTTACGAATCAACGTCGGTTACCTCTTAAATCAAGCGGTCGGAACTTATCGCGACGTTGATTTTGAAACGCCGCATCTTGAAATTGACGCTGATTTCCAGGTCGAAAACTTTAAAGGGACTGCGCGACTGAGTCGCGTCCAGCAGGGGATCCTTGTGCAGATGAATTGCGAAGGAGATACGGAAATCGACTGCGTCCGCTGCCTGACGCCGTATACGCAGCATTTAACCGTCGAATTTGACGAACTGTTCGCGCTCCCCAACCTGCGGCAGAATCAGGACGCCGATAATTTCCTCCCCGAAAACGGAAATATCGACCTCTTCCCGCTTGTAGACGAGTTCATGACGATGGAAATCCCGATCAAGCCGCTCTGCGACAAAAACTGCAAGGGACTTTGCCAGGAATGCGGCGCAAATCTGAACGTTGAAACATGTGAACATCACGCCATATAACACGCTTTTACAGAAAAAAAGCGGCTTGAGGCCGCTTTTTTTGTAAAAATCCGAGGATCACCTCTTCCGCAGCATTGCGACCGAATCAGCCGCGGGCTTCAGCTCGCGGAACCGTATCGTCACGACGAACCCGTCGACTTGAACGAGATACTCCGACGGAAGATCGCCAACCTTCAGTTGATACGAGTACGGCTGGCCGGCGTCGGTCATCCCGATCATATCTGTCCATCGATACGTCGTCACCCCGTTGGGGAACGAAACCCGTTCCAGATTCAGCGCTGCGTCGTTGAGGCTGCGCTGCAGCGTCAGTTCAACGGTCGGATGCGGCCCCGGAACGTCGATCCAGCGAATCTCAGCGTCGATCTTTCCCGACTGCTGATACAGCACGGGTTCATAGCGGTAGGTCACGGTCAGACCTTCCGGAACGCCCGAATAATTTACCAACGGCTCAGCGTTAACTAACGCGTATCCAAAAGCGCCGCCCTGTTCGTCGGTCATCGGCAAATTTTTCCATACGTAAGCGAGTTTCCCATTCGGGATCT